>JBJONL010000058.1:0-107310 GCA_046051865.1 Bacteroidota bacterium
CCGCCACTACAAACGGTCACGTTGGTTTTACGTACGTTTTCAATTGTATTCAAACGGTCTTCAAAGCCACGGGTAGAAATGACTTCTTTATAGTAGTCTTCGGAGGTGTCTAAATTGTGGTTGTAGGCATACAATCCTGCTTCGGCTAAACGCTGCGCTTGATTTTCGGTTAGCATTCCTAAAGTACAACATACTTCCATGTCCAGTTTGTTGATGGTACGCACCATTTCTAAGACTTGGTCAAATTCTTCTCCATCTTTTACATTACGCCATGCAGCGCCCATACATACCCGAGAGGAACCATTAGATTTAGCACGTAAGGCTTGCGCTTTCACTTGACTTACCGTCATTAAATCATTGCCTTCAATATCTGTATGATAACGCGCCGCTTGTGGGCAATAGCCACAATCTTCTGGACAGCCACCGGTTTTAATTGATAACAAGGTTGAAACTTGAACTACATTAGGATCATGATGCTCTCGATGTATGCTGGCGGCTTCGAAAAGCAAATCCATCATAGGTTTGTTGTAGATAGCAATGATTTCTTCTTTAGTCCAATTGTGTTTAGTAATGCTCATAGGTGCTAATTTTAATGCACCAAAAGTAGTTAAATTGTGAATAAGTTACAATTTTGTAGGTGTTAAAAGCGGTTAGGCATCTTGCGCTGCCGTTTTCGTGCGCCAAAGTTGCATGGTCACAAAAACAATAATCACGGCCGAAGCAATTCCTTCAAACAGTACGCCAAAACAATACGCGTTCATTTTAGGTTGTCCCCCAAATAAAAATTCGCCCGGAAGATTAGCAATATACGCATCGCCCCCTTTTAAATAGAGGTAAAGGAGTAAGCCCGCCACACTGAGAAACACGCCGATAAGAGCGGTTATTCCCGCCGATAGCAAATTAAAAACATACCCTTTTTTCTTTTCAGTGAAGTTGGATTGTAACGTTCGATGCACGCCAAAGTATAAAAAGAGGGCGTTGAGCAGGCGGAGGTACAGAAATTTTGACAGGCCAAAAAACTCCATCAATAAAAAATAAAGGGCAATACCGGTAAAAATTAGGATTCCATTAATCAATTCTTTTGGCAGTTTCATAAGATAGCGTTTTGGTGAATAATCAAAAGCAGTCTATCAAAGGTACACTATTCCTGTGCAAAAGGGATGAGGTTTAACAAGAAATAGTGATTATTAGAATTTGGAAATCAAATACTTATAAAGTTTCAATAAAAGAAAGCGCGGTACTTTTATCGAGCGCCAATTGGTTTTTCAAAGCGTCTAGTGATTCAAATTTTTGCTCGGCACGCATTCTATGTAAAAAGGAGACCGTAAGCGTTTGGTCGTATAAGTCCTGATTTAGATCAAAAAAATAAATTTCGATGGTTTGCGAGGTTCCATCCACGGTAGGTCGGGTACCGATATTCATCATTCCGTAAACCGTTTTGCCTGCTATTTCACTTTTGGCTACATAAACTCCGTTTTGGGGTATCAGTTTGTAGTCTTCTTTAACTACGATATTGGCCGTGGGATATCCTAGCGTTCGTCCCAATTGTTGCCCTCTAGCAACGGTACCCGTTAGCGAATACTCGTAGCCTAGATACTCGTTGGCTAAACCTACATTACCTCCTTCTAAGGCTGTTCTGATTTTGGTGGAACTGATGGCAACCGCATTAATTTCTTCAGCAGAGATTTGCGCAACTTCAAAATCATAAGCGAGACCAAAAGCAATTAGGTCGTCAATATTCGCCGTTCGGTTGCGGCCAAAGCGGTGGTCGTATCCAATGATTATTTTCTTAAGATTAAAGGTGTCCACCAACACTTCTTTGACAAAAGCTTCGGCGGTAAGTCGGGAGAATTCTTTATCAAAAGGATGAATGACTAAGTGGTCAATGCCGGATTGCTTTAGCAGTTTTATCTTTTCGTCCAAGGTCGATAACTGTTTCATCTCCGTTCCTTCTTGCAGTACTGCTCTAGGATGAGGGAAAAAAGTTAAGACCAAACTTTCACAGTGTAACTCCTTTGCCTTTGCCGTAATCTGCTCAATTATTTTTTTATGGCCCAGATGAACGCCGTCAAAAGTACCAATCGTTACTATGGTCGGTTTTGCTGAGGTATAAGCTTGTATGGAATGGACTATTTTCAAAAAATGTAATTAAGGGGCGAAGGTAAACCAATGCTTTTTAATTTCAAATAATTGCATGGCTCTTATTTTGAACTGATTTTGTCAAAGGCTTGTGGGATCGGCTTCGTATGAAATTCCAAAGCCAATAGCACGGTTTCGTTTTGACGCGTAAGGTTTAAGTTTCCAGCCGTAATCTTACTAATTCCATTTTGACCTCTGCAAAAGCAGTACCTACCAAATAGCATTTTTGTTTTTTGTAAATCGGAATCCGTTAGCGCAAGAGCCAAATCTCCTTTTGGAATTTCGAAGAGAACTTCTTCTTTCAATCCGCCGTCTACTTGCCCTTTGTCCACCTCTTTTTCATAGATGCATTGCACTACATCGGTTGTGGGATTGTCTTTTATTTGATAGGTTAGATAGCCATTTACGGTAGCGGTATCAATTCTTTTATTTTTCAAAAGCGCAAGTGTTTCTTTTCCGTTTTGCAAGGCGGTAGTTTTTAAAACAATTGTATCCTGTGGCACGGTTTTCGAGTGGCCGCACGAAGCAAGAGTTATTAAAAAAGACATTGAAATAAGAGCAATTATTGGTTTCATAAGGTCGAAAATTTGGCTTTGGCAAGGAATGTTTGCTTGGTACAAATATAGAAATAGTTGGTCATTTGACTTGTTAAATTACGGAGGAAGCTAGAAAAGGTAGGGTAAAAGTGCTTTACTTTGTTTTTCATTACATGTAATGAACCAATAGCGTCATTACGATAGGAATTTACCATTAAAATTAAGAATGTGTAAGAATATGTTAAAATTCAATACGGATCATTCAAAAAAAATGCTTTGAATTTGTAAAGTATTGAAAGATAATTATCTTTGGCTTCTTTTATTAAACTAAAAACCACCATGAAAAAACAGTACCTATTATTGATTTTATTGTTTACAATCGGACAAGGTTTTGCGCAACGCAACAACCCATGGCAACTGATTGACAATGACAGATCAATTACCTCAGAGCGCGTCAAAATGGGCCCTTACTCTGAAAATCAAAAAATTATTCAGTTTAATGCTACTCAATTCAAAACACAGCTTGCAGCAGTAGCTGACAAAGCTTCAGGGCAACCAGGAGTAGAGATTTTAGTGCCCAATGTAGAAGGTCAATTTGAGCGATTCTTAGTTTGGGAGTCTTCTAACTTCGAGCCAGCGTTACAAGCACAATTTCCAGATATTAGAGCGTTTGTGGGACAAGGGATCACTGATCCTACGGCAAGATTATGCTTTAGTTTTGCGCCTATTGGAATCCAAACGATGATTACCCGTGCTGATAGAAGTTCGGAATTCATTGAGGCTTACACGAAAGACAAATCAGCATATGTCGTTTTTGATTCTAAAACTAGAATTAAAGGGAATGATTCTTTTACTTGTAGTACGGTAGACGATGCTACTTTAACGCAACAGTTAAAAAATAACCTAGCTGTTCTTTCGAATAACGAAGTATACAAAACAATGCGTTTAGCATTGTCTTGTACCGGTGAATATGGTGTTTATTATGGAGGCACTACTGCTGGGGCATTAGCCGGAATGAATGCTACGATGACTCGCGTTAACTTTGTCTTTGAAAGTGATTTAGCGTTAAAGTTATTAATCATTGCTAACACGAATTTAGTAATTTATACGAATGCGTCAACCGACCCTTATTCTTCTGCCGCAAATATGAACTCATGGAATTCTGAATTACAATCAAATTTGACTTCAGTCATTGGAGAAGCTAATTACGATATTGGGCATTTATTTGGTGCCTCTGGAGGTGGCGGTAATGCGGGATGTATTGGATGTGTATGTTCTAACGGTTCAAAAGGTAGCGGTATAACCTCTCCTGGAGTTGGCGGGCCAGTGGGTGACAACTTTGATATTGATTATGTAGCCCACGAAATGGGTCACCAATTAGGAGGAAACCATACCTTCTCTTACGGCGGTATTGCAGGCGGTGAAAATAGTGCCGTTAACGTAGAACCGGGAAGTGGTTCAACCATTATGGGTTATGCTGGGATTACGGGATCTACGGATGTGCAAGCCCATTCAGACCCTTATTTTGCCTATAGAAGTATTCTACAAATTCAAACAAATTTAGCGCCTAAAACGTGTCCTATTTCCTATACAGCAACTTCAACACCGGCATTTACGAATTTAAAGCCAACGGCCGATGCAGGAGTTAACTATTCTATTCCTCTTTTAACGCCTTTCAAATTGACGGGTATTGCTACAGGGCAGCCAGGAGAAGCCTTGACGTATTGTTGGGAAGAAAATGATGATGCTACCACAAATACACCAGCCGCTTCTTTTCCAGTGGATACGAAAACAGTAGGGCCTAACTTTAGATCTTTTGAGCCAACCTCAGTACCTTACAGATATTTCCCTGCTTTGGCAACGGTTTTGGCAGGAAATACTGGAACAACGTGGGAGACACTAACTTCAGTTGGAAGAACGTCTAAGTTTACTTTTACCGTTAGAGATAATGTCCTTAATGGAGGTCAAACGAATTCAGATGAAACGACTATCACTACGGTAGCTACGGCAGGTCCATTTGTCGTTACTTCGCAAAGTACCGCAAACATCAATTGGACACCTGGTCAACAACAAACCATTACATGGGACGTGGCTAACACTACGGCATTGGCTGGAGCAGCTAATGTAAATATTAGATTGTCTCTCGACGGTGGATTAACCTATGATACTATTTTAGTTTCAAATACCGCAAATGACGGAACAGAAACAATTACGGTACCTGCTGTCGCCTCTTTAAACTGTAGAGTATTAGTGGAACCAACTGCTAATGTGTTTTTTGCCATAAACTCAAAAGCGTTCTCTATTGGTGCTGAGTGTCATGTTTATACCGCTACTCCAAATCTTGCTATTGCTGACGGAACAGGATCAAGTACCGCGGGAGCTACTACAACTTCTATACTCAACGTACCAGATGCTTTTAACATTACTGGTTTAAAAGTTAATCTAAAAATTAACCATACTAAAATTGGTGACCTTGTAATAAAACTTACACACCCTGATGGAACGTTAAGAACCTTATGGAACCGTACTTGTAACTCGGCTTCTTTTTCTGGAATCGATATGACTTTTGCTGACGGTACAGGAAGCATCTCAACGGCTTGTGCAAGTCCAACAGTAGGAACGCACCAAGCTTCTCAAGCTGCAACGGCTTTATCAGGCTATAATAATAAAACGTCTGCAGGAAACTGGACCCTAACGGTTACTGATAATGCTGCAAATAATACAGGTACGCTAGTTACTTGGGGGCTTGACTTTGGATGTACCTTGGCAACAAGTGACTTCGAAATTGCTGACTTAACGATTTATCCAAATCCAAACAGAGGGAATTTCAACGTTAAGTTTGACAACCCTTCTGCTAACGAGGTTAAAATCACGGTATACGATATGAGCGGTAGAAGAATTTTCGAAAACAACTACGCTAGTCAAGCAACTTTCAATGAAAACATTCAATTAAATAGCGCACAAGCAGGTATTTACTTGGTTAATGTAACTGATGGTAGTAAAAAAATAGTTAAAAAGATTATTGTTGAATAATCTTTAGACAAAATAGTAAAAAAGGAAGCTTAAAAGGCTTCCTTTTTTTTTGAATAATTAGTTGAACGTTCCTCATTTTGTGTTAACGTTCGATTGAAATAAACGGATTATGTACCTGCGTTTGTTCAAAACACAAAACCTATTCCATTAATCGTTTTTTAAGTGAGATAAAGAAGTTTATGTTATCAACAATAGCGCAGGCAAACGATGAAATAAGTACTTAACTAGTAATTAGTAGTTTGTCCATACAAAAAAGCCCGCCTAGTTTTACACTAGGCGGGCTTTCTTATAGTACTATTGTATTATTCGGTAGCTGCCGATTTTAATCGGCGGTCTCGTAACCAATATTTTGTTCGTTTCACTAAGAAGAACATTACGGGCACCATGACTAAGGTCAAGATGGTGGCGTACGTTAATCCGAAGATAATCGTCCAAGCCAAAGGTGACCAGAAAATTACATTATCTCCACCCATATATAAGTGTGGATTCAAATCGGTTACTAAGCCAAAGAAGTCAAAGTTTAAACCAATCGCTAACGGAATTAATCCTAATACGGCAGTTAAGGCCGTTAACAATACCGGGCGTAAACGGTTTTTACCACTTTCAATGATAATTTCTTTGATTTCGTCTAGTGTCAAGTCATTGTGGCTTTCCAGCCCTTTATCGGCTACTTTTTTATCAAGAAGTAATACGAAGAAATCCATCAATACAATTCCGTTTTTCACTACGATTCCGGCCAAGGAAATAATACCCATCATGGTCATGAGGACTACAAAGTCCATTCCGGCAATGACATAGCCATAGAATACCCCACTGAAACTCAGCAATACGGTGAATAAAATCACGACTGTTTTTGATACGGAGTTAAACTGTAATACGATGATAATCGTGATTCCGGCCATAGCTAAGAACAAGGCGTACATCAAGAAGTTTTGGTTTTTCCCTTGTTCTTCTTGCACACCCGAGAACGAATAGCTGATGCCTTTTGGCAATTCATATCCTTTTAATTCGGTTGCGATTTGCTTGGTGATTTCGTCGCCGTTGAAGCCAGTCAATACATTGGAATAAATGGTCATAATACGCTTGTAATCTTTTCGTTTGATTTGATTGTACGTATTGGTCTTTTCCGTTTGAGAAACCGCTGATATAGGCACTTGCATCATCTGCCCGTTTGCTTGATTACGGAAGGTTAACGCTTGGTTAAACAAGATGTTTTCGTTTTTGCGTTGGTCTTCTTGCATACGAACGACTATGTTATAATCATCGTCCCCTTCTTTAAACGTAGAAATCTCTTGTCCGTATACGGAACGTCGCAGATTAAATCCTAACTGTCCTGTCGATACCCCTAAGCTACCCGCATTTACACGGTCAACTTTCACTTCCAATTCCGGACTCTCTTTGTTCACATCCACATTCAAGCGCTCGATACCTGGGATTTTTTTGGAGTCAATAAAGGCAATCATTTTATCGGCTTCTTTCAGCATCACATCATAATCAGCACCTGCAGCACCGGTTAATTGCACACTGATAGGATATCCGGCCGGTGGCCCATTTGCATCTTTTTCAACGGTAACTTTGGCGCCAGCAATTCCCTTAACGCGACTGCGAATTTCTTCCAAAACATCAGAAGTATTAACGCCACGTCTGAATTTAAATTCAGTGAAATTCACCGTCACTTTTCCTTTAAACGGAGTTTCATTGGCAGAACCAGCGTCTACATTTGGGTTTCCAGCACCCACACCTACTTGCGATACGATACTTTCTGCTAAATAATTTTCCTTGGTTTTAGGATCGATATATTTTTTCATAATATCGATAATCTGTTTTTCAACAAACAAAGTAGCTTTATTAGTTTTATTAATATCAGTTCCTTGCGGATACTCAATATAGGTAATTACTTGGCGAGGCGTATTGTCAGGGAAGAACAACACCTTTCTAGGGAATACGCCCAAAAGCATTATGGATAAGAACAACATTCCTATGATGCCAACAAGAGAATACCAAGCTCTTTTCCCCGTTAATATTTTAGCCAAAAAGGTTTTGTATTTTTCCTCTAATCTCGGGAAGAAGCTGTGTTGGAAATCTTGCGTCCATTGGTACAATTTAATTTTGTACAACCACATTAACCCTAAGGAGATGATTGACAAGTGTCCAATAGCTCGTGCCAATTTAGAATCATAAATGTTACCGATTAGCACAAAAATCACGCCTAAAATCACAAAAATAATAGAGTAGAATTTGGCCGTCTTTTTGGTAACATTTTTATCTTCAATGTCCATCGATCCTCCCGTCATGGCCGCGTTAATAACCATCGCTACAAACAAGGAGGCAGTCAGGGTTACCGTTAAGGTTATGGGGAAATAAATCATGAATTTACCCATAGTCCCTGGCCAAAGTGCGAAAGGCAAGAACGCCATCAAAGTCGTTGCCGTCGAAGAGATTACCGGCCAAGCAATTTCACCGATACCAATTTTGGAAGCTTGAATTCGGGTCATGCCTTTTTTCATGTTGGCAAATACGTTATCGACGACCACAATTCCATCATCCACTAGCAATCCTAATCCCATTACCAATCCGAATAGTACCATGGTGTTCAAGGTTTTTCCAAAGGCTGCTAGCAAGGTAAATGCGATCATCATCGACAGTGGAATAGCAGCACCTACAAAGAGGGAATTACGCAATCCCATGGTAAACATTAATACAATCATTACCAATACAATTCCAAAAATAATGTGATTGGATAACTCGTCTACTTGATGCTCTACACGAGACGATTGGTCGTTGGTCAATTCTACTTGTAAGTCCTTTGGCAAATAGTTTTCATGTGCTTCCTGGATTTTTTCTTTTACTTGATCAATAGCCGAGATCATGTTTTGTCCCGATCGTTTTTTGACGTTTAGCATGACGACTTCTTTACCTCTTTCGCGGGCATAAGTTGTCTTCTCTTTTTCTTTAAAATTAACCGACGCAATATCTTTTAAGTATACCGTTCCGCCATTATGCTTTACAATAACGTTTTCTAGTTCCTTAGGATCTTTCACTTCTCCTACCACACGAATGTTGTTTCGAGAGCCTTGCGAAATAAGATTTCCGCCTGAAATAGTCATGTTTTCGTATTTCACGGCATTTTGAATGTCGTCAAAGGAAACTTGGGCTGCGGTCATTTTGAAAATGTCAACGGCAATTTCCACTTCTTTGTCGTCTACACCTAAGATGTCTACCTTTTTAACCTCGGGAATTTCTTCAATGTCGTCTTGAAGTTTTTTGCCATAGTCTTTTAATTGCTGCGTAGTATAGTTTCCTTTTAGGTTGATATTCAAAATCGGCACTTCCTCCGAAATGTTTAATTCAAATACACTAGGTTCTACTTTGCTGCCATTGTCTAAGTTGGGCCAATCGGTATCAGCTTTTACAATATCAACTTTGTCTTTGATTTTGGTTTTGGCTTCTTCAATGCCTACTTTATCCGAAAACTCGACAATGATCATTCCGTAATCCTGATAAGAATTAGCTGTTACTTTGTCAACACCACTGATGTTTTTGATTTCTTTTTCGAGTGGTTTGACAATTAATTTTTCCACATCTTCGGCAGAATTTCCAGGGAAGACCGACGAAACATATACTTTATTTTCAATAATCTCCGGAAAATCTTCGCGGGGCATATTGACATAGGATAACAATCCTGTAATTACGATAAGAAAGGTGAAGATATAGACCGTTACCCGGTTATCAATAGCCCAACTTGATATACTGAATTCTTTACTTTGATGACTCATTTATTTAAGTTTATAAGGGTTAGAATAAAGGTTAGAAATTTAGATTCTTAACTTTATTCGCTTTTTAATTGTGATTTACGAAGAGAATCTAACATAAAAGTAGTTTCCTCAAGTTCAGTTCGAATTAGCGTATAATTTTCGGCTGATACGTATTCCAAATCTTTCGCTATAATTAACTGATTTAGCAATTCTAATGCAGATGAATATGCTATTTCTGTGAATCTTGCTTTATCTTTTGCATTTTGTCTTCCTGACCCTTCAGAAATATTTGAAGAAATAGAAATTCCACATCTTCTCATTTGACTTGTAAGACCAAACAACTCCTCTTTAGGAAAATTCATAGAGGATTTATAAATAACGCCTGCTAGGTTTCTGGCTTTTTGCCAAACAATTAATTTTTCAAAAGAATACGTTTTCATATAAGATTATAATTTTATTTTAAGGAATGGATATGGATGGATCAGCGACTAAACCCTCTAATCCTCTATCCTTTCTAAACTACTTAAAAATTCAATTTCATTCCTTCAGAAATGCTATTTACACCTTCGGTTACAATGATTTCATTGGCGGTTATACCACTAAGGATTTCAGTAACATTGTCGGATGATTTTCCAACCGTTACAATTGCTTTTTTAGCTTTGCCAGTTTTCCCGTTGCTGCCTTCAACGATGTAGATATATTTGTCTCCTTTACCGTCTTCTTGTACAACATTAGTGGGTACTACGATAGCATCCTTGCTCGTGTAATCAATGATTTTCAACTTAGCCACTTGGTTTGGACGTAAGAGGTTGTCCGGATTAGGGAGCGCTACTTCAATACCAAAGCTTCGGTTGTTTGGATTGATGAAATTACCCACCTGACGTACTTTTCCTTTATAGGTTTTTCCTAATGATGTTAAATACACATCGACTACCGTGCCTACTTTAAGTTTGCCGATATAGGTTTCAGGAACCGTTGTTGAAACGTACATATTGCCTAAGTTTACGATGCGCATTAGACCTTGTACACTTGGCGCAACCACTTGTCCTTTTTCTACAAATACTTCATCTATGCTTCCAGTGAAGGGTGCACGAATAATGGTTTTGTCCAATTGTGCTTTGATTTGCGCCACGCTTTTTTGAGCAGAAACCATTTGCGTTTGTGCTTGCAAATACTGAATCTCAGAACCAATTTTCTTATCCCATAAGTTTTTTTGTCTTTCAAAAGTAGTTTTAGCTAGCGCAAATTGATTTTGGGCATTCGCTAATTGTTGACTCATACCGCCGTCGTCGATTCTGCCTAGTACTTGACCTTTGTTAACATGGTCACCTGCTTTTACGGTAAGAGCGGTCAAGGTGCCGCTGAATTCTGGTTGCACCAATATATTTTCTTTGGTGTCTACGCTTCCTTGGATATCAAGATAATGATTGAATATCGTGTCTTTTACAGTCATGATCGAAACTAAAGCTTCCTCTTTTTTCACGTCAAGGGTCGCCAAGGCCTCTTCTATTTTAGTAACATCGGCTTGTAAAGCCGCTTTCTTTTCTTGTAGTGCTTTTACATTTTTGGCACTGATTAACTCGTCAATGTTTTCAGTCGTCTTGCCGTTGGAACAAGAGAACAAAAACAAGGAAAATGCGGATAGGTAGAGTATTTTTTTCATGTTTAACTGATTATGCGTTTAAGGGTTTAGTTTTTATTGATAATTTTTTCAAGTGCAGCTTTTTTGTTGATGATGTTTACCATGGATTGCAAATAATTTTGTTGTGCGGTATACAATTGACGCTGGGCTTCACTAAAATCAAAACTAGAGGAAAGTCCTTCTGTAAATTTGATTTGTTGTTTTTTCTCAATGCGTTCCGCCAAATTCAAATTGCTTTTCGAAGTCGCATATTCTTCAATGCTGAATTCGTATTCGCTTTTTGCTTTTTCGTATTCTAATTTTAATTGTTGTTCGGTTTGAGTCAGTTGGGTTTTGGCTTGTTCAAAGGCAATTTTGGCTTGTTGGGTTTTGGCACTTCGACCAAAACTACTGAAGATTGGCACACTCAAGCTTACGCCTAAGTTGGAAAATTTATTCCATTTTTGTTTGCTATCTGCAAATGAAAAATCATTAGCGAAGGAGTTGTAGCCAAAGTTTACCGCCGCCGCCAAAGTAGGCAGTGCTTTGCTTTTTTGAAGTTTTAATTCGAGGGATCTTTGCTCTTGGAAATTAGATGCCATCTGATAATTAATATTATTGGTGACTTCAAATCCACTTTGACTAAAGGCCAAATCTAAGTTGGATATCGATAAGCTATCCAATTGGTCTGTCAAGGTCAATTCAGAATTCAATTCGATGCCTAAAGTGAATTTCAACATTTTATTAGCCACAGCTGCTAATCGTTTTGTATTGTTCAAATTACTTTCAATGGAGGCTAAGGTGATTTGCAATTGTTCTACATTTTCTTCTTCTATTAATCCATTCTTATAAGTTTCTTTAGTATCTGATAAGGTTTTAGATAATGTAGCTTTGTTTTTTTCAAGGATTGCGATGCTTTCTTGGGCTAATAACACATTGCCATAAGAATTGATTACCATTTCTCTAATTTCGGTGTTGCTTTTTTGCTTTGCATTTTCGTAATATTTTAAATAGGTTTTGGAGGCCTGAAGAGCTACAATATAGGAGCCATCAAATAGAAGCTGACTCAAGGTCAAACTTGAATTCATGGATTGTTTCGTACCAAAAGCAACCAAACTAATGTCGTCTGGACTGGCAGCTGGATTAAAGGCGTTGCCTGAGATTCCTTGTAGTGTGAAGTCGAAATTGTTCAAATAACTCGCGCTTCCACTAATTTGAGGTAATCCTGCTGCTGTGGTTTCCCATTTTTTCTGTTTGGCAGCATCAATATCTCGATTAGCATTAATGGCGGCATAATTATTTTGAAGCGCATGGTCTATGGCTTGCTGCAAACTAAACGAATAGGTTTGCTTTTGTTCTTGTGCTTGTAATAGGCTTACAAGAAAGAGGAGGGTTAGTACTGCTTTGTTTTTCATGGATTGATGATTAAATATTTAAGTTCTGTAAATTTTTTTCTAGTTCGATAATTCCTATTGGCGTGGCTATTGCACGGGTATGGTATTCTAAAGCCTTTGCTTCAAGTTCATGCACGTCGCGTTCTAGCTGTGTATTTTCATTGATTGAAAAGATTAGGGTGTAATAAAACTTTACACAGGTCGCAACATCAACATCTTGGCGATATACTCCTTGTTGAATTCCTTTTTGTATGTTCTGTGTAAAAACAGCATTGCATTCTTCGATTTCGTTAGCAATCATTTTTGCATAAATCTCTGGATAGTGTTTTTTGAGTTGGTATGCCGGCGAAGTATCAATCGATTGGAACATTTCTTTGAACATCTTTCTGATTTCAAAGTTTTCCTCGATCGCATTAAAGTTTTTAGATACTATTTCGTTGATGATTTGATGAATGTTTTGATGTACGATTTCAGTGCCTTGCTCGATCAAGACTTCTTTGTTGTGAAAATACTTGTATATGGTTTTTTTAGAGATACACATTTCACACGCTATATCGTCCATCGTAACGCTTTTGAATCCTAATTTAAGGAACATTTCTGTTGCCTTTTTGATGATTTTTTCTTTCATGATATCTTACAATGAAATTCCACCAGAAGCTTCTATGCGTTGCCCGGTAATCCAGTACCCATCTTTAGAACACAAGAACGCGACAATGCCTCCGATATCATTAGCTTCTCCTACACGCCCTAAAGCAGTCATTCCTGCTAATCGCTCTTTGATTGCGGGATTGTTTCGAATGGTCGCATTATTAAAATCAGTTTCAATAGGACCAGGTGCTACGACATTGGCGGTAATGTTTCTTGGGCCGACTTCCTTGGCCAGATATTTAGTAAACGTTTCGACAGCGCCTTTCATGGAAGCATAGATCGAATACCCTGGATTGCAAAATCGCGTTGTACCGCTGGACAAGTTGATAATGCTTCCACCATTGTTCATATACGGTAACGCTTTTTGAGTTAAAAAATAAACGCTTTTGAAGTGGATGTTTAACAAAGTATCAAAATCTTCTTCGGTTGCTTCTAAGTAAGGTATGGTAGCCCCAGTTCCGGCATTGTTAATTAGAAAGTCAAATGTGTGGGTATGCCATTTTTCTTCCAATACTTGGGTTACGGCATTCATAAAACCATCCAAACTTTTCGGGTTGCTAACATCCAAAGGAAGGGCTGCTGCTTTTGCTCCCAACTGTGTTAGGGCGGTAACCACTTCGTCTGCTAGGTCTTTTTGCGTGTTATAGGTTAATAGAATATCGTGACCTTGTTCGGCTAAGCGAAGGGCCATGTTTTTTCCTAAACCTCGACTCCCTCCTGTAATTAATGCAATTTTTCTAGACATAAAGCGTAAGACTATAGTGTTATTTATCGGTGCAAAGATAGAACGGAAACTTTTAACACAAAAATAGTTTCCATAGTTTTTACAATTATTTAACATTTCGTTGGGGTTTGATAAATTCCCTTTTTGACTTACTTTAGCAAAAAAATAATGGCATGCGCAGCATAACAGACTATCAGAATATTATCTCCTCTCACTTCGAAAAACTTACCTTAGATAAGGAACCAAATTCGCTTTACGAACCGATACGCTATATCTTGTCTCTTGGTGGGAAAAGACTGCGACCCGTATTAACGTTAATGGCTACCGAAGTGTTTGAAGTTGATAGTCAAGAAGCCTTAGCCGCTGCTACTGCTGTTGAAGTGTTTCATAACTTTTCACTCATTCACGATGATATTATGGATGATGCTCCCTTACGCAGGGGGAACGAAACGGTGCACGAAAAATGGAATGTCAATACCGGAATACTCTCGGGAGATGCCATGCTGATTCTAGCCTACCAATATTTTGAAGCCTACGAACCGATTGTTTTTCAAGAATTGGCAAAATTATTTAGTAAAACAGCGCTGGAAGTTTGTGAAGGCCAACAATACGATGTCGATTTTGAAACCCGAGACGATGTTACGATTCCAGAATACTTGAAAATGATTCAGTATAAAACGGCTGTTTTGGTGGGTGCAGCCATGAAGATGGGCGCAATAGTAGCCCAAACAACGGAAGAGAATGCCAAAGCAATCTATGATTTCGGATTAAATTTAGGTTTAGCGTTTCAATTACAAGACGATTACTTGGATGCTTTTGGAGACCCAGAAACCTTTGGAAAGCAAGTTGGAGGGGACATCATCGAAAACAAGAAGACGTTTTTATATCTGAAAGCAATTGAATTTGCTACTTCAGATCAAAAAGAACAATTGCTGCATTTATTCTCCATCCAACCAAGCGACAATAGTGATAAAATCAACACCGTAAAAGGTCTTTTTGACCAAACGGGTGCTTCGCAAGCCACACAACATGCCATAGAAGATTTTACTTTTAAAGCTTTTGATACTTTAGAAAAGATGAATATCAGTGCGGATAAAAAGGAGGTATTGACCGCTTTCGGCCAAAAATTAATGAGTAGGAATGTTTAGTTTCGTTGCTCCACAAAATACGGATCACTTACTTTCGGAAGCTGAGAAGGAAGAATTATATACTAAGCTAATTGAGCAAATTAATAAGGATTTCAATTTTGCCAACGAAGCCATAGATTTTCCGCGAGGCACTACACCACATGAGCTTAAAGTCCAGCTGCACGAAAAAATATACCGACTTATTCAATACAAGTATACAGAATTGCTCAATCTACTTTATATCATTGACGTGCCTGAAGAAAGTGTCAAGCAATTGGATGGAGCCGATACGGTATCCTTAGCCGAACAAATCGTTTTCTTAATCTTAAAACGAGAGTGGATGAAAGTGTGGTTCAGGAATAGGTTCTAATTACTTTCAAATAATAAATTTAATACTCCGGTTGCAATAGCACTGCCAAAATCGGATACCCCATTAGGATTAAAAGAATCTATTTTCATTCCGGTAAAGTTGTAAAACGAAAATGTTTTAGTACTGGTGAGAAAATACCGATCACTCACTTTGATATACTGGTCATTTAATTGTGTAGCAGGGATGTAAACAGACAAAGCATTATAGTCTAAATAAGCTCTTTTATAATTTAATGACAAAGTAAATGAAAAAGGCTTCAAAAGTAAACTTGATGAAGAAAAGGCTGGGGGTGGAGTAGCTTTCCCCAAAATGAAGCTTATGGGTTTTTGAGCCCAACCCGCAAGACAAAAAAACAATAGTAGCGTACAATTTAATTTTTGCATTGACTTAGAAATAAACTCTAATAAAAGGCATAAAGGCACTGCCGTAAAGATCTTTGTTTTTGTCAAACAGTACATTTACTCGAGCTCCTACTGTAATGTTGTCGTTTCGGTAACCAGCCCCTATATACAAGCCAGTATTCCAAAAACTCTTTTTAACACTGTCGTAAAAAGTACTGTACGTAGTATTAACATGAACTTCTTCTAATTCAAGGGAGAGCTGGGCTTCTTCAATCGGATTAAACAGCCCTATAAGACTTCCACCTATAATATTTGAGTTATAATAGTTTTTTTGTTTTAAACGGCTGTATTGCAGTCCAGCACCTAGAGAAAAGTAATCGTTAAAATTGTAAATGGCACTGGGCGCCACCGTAATGTCTGTATAGCCATTGCCGGTGCTAAGGCCAAATCCTCCTCCAAATTGAACATGATCCCAAAACGAATCGGTGTATGCTTTTGGCAAAGGTTTGTCTTGTGCTAAAATAGAGAATGGAGTTCCAAACAAAAAGAGCAAAAGAATTGACTTCGTTAGCGTTTGGAAAGTATTCTTTTTCATAGAACGATATATATTAAATTAGCGAGATAAATGTAGTAAAAACATTGAAAGATTATTACAAATATCATACTTTTGCATTTGATTTTCTAATTCTAAGATTATTTACTCGTAAGATATGGATAGGTTTTCCTTTTTAAACGCAGCACACACCGAATTTTTTGCCGATTTATACGAACAATACCTTCAAAATCCCGATAGCGTAGAGCCAAGCTGGAGAGCCTTTCTTCAAGGGTTTGATTTCGGGATGACCACCTATAATGAAGAAAATGCCGTACATGAACTAGCGCATTACGCTGCTAATGCTCCTCAAGGCGGTCAAGTTTCTGATAAACTGCAAAAGGAATTTAACGTACTGAAACTAATAGATGGGTACAGAACACGTGGACATCTTTTTACACAAACCAACCCAGTACGCGATAGAAGATCATATGCTCCTACTTTAGAACTGGAAAGTTTCGGATTATCAGCGACTGATTTAAATACCGTTTTTGACGCGGCTAAAGTTTTAGGACATAAGCCATCTACCTTACAGGAAATATTAAACCATGTAAAAAACGTGTATTGCCAACATATTGGTATCGAATACATGTACATGAGAAATCCTGAAACCATTCAGTGGATTCAAGACAAATTAAACATAAATGACAACCTTCCGAACTTCGACAACGACCAAAAGAAACACATTTTGGGGAAATTGAACGAAGCCGTTTCTTTTGAAACCTTTTTGCACACGAAATACGTGGGTCAAAAACGTTTTTCATTAGAAGGAGGAGAAAGTATTATACCAGCTTTAGATGCTGTGATTGAAGCTGCCGTCGAAAAAGGAGTGGAGCATTTCGTTATGGGAATGGCACATCGTGGAAGATTGAATGTTTTAGCTAATATTTTTGGAAAAGCTACCCAAGACATCTTCTCTGAATTTGACGGTAAAGATTATGACAAAGAATACTTTGACGGGGATGTTAAGTACCACTTGGGTTTAACTTCAGAGCGAAAAACCAAATCGGGTAAAAAAATCAACATCAACTTAGCACCTAACCCTTCCCACTTGGAAACCGTTGGAGCTGTTATTGAAGGGATTACTCGTGCCAAGCAAGATAAATATTTCCCAGACGATTTTTCAAAAGTATTACCCATCGCCGTGCACGGTGATGCTGCAGTGGCAGGTCAAGGAATCGTATACGAAATCGTTCAAATGGCTCAGTTAGATGGATACAGAACCGGAGGAACTATTCATATTGTAATTAATAATCAAGTTGGTTTCACAACCAATTACCTAGACGCTCGTTCGTCAACATATTGTACGGATGTAGCCAAAGTAACTTTATCGCCAGTGCTTCATGTGAATGCCGACGATGCTGAAGCGGTAGTGCATGCCATGCTGTTTGCGCTAGATTTCAGAATGCAATTTGGTCGTGACGTATTCATCGATTTACTAGGCTATAGAAAGTATGGGCACAACGAAGGAGATGAACCACGTTTTACCCAACCCGTATTGTACAAGCTTATTGCTCGTCACAAAAATCCAAGAGATATTTATTCAGAGAAGTTGATCACAGCAGGTATCGTAGATGCAGCTTATTTAACTAAAATAGAAAACGATTACAAAGAAAACCTAGACCAGAACTTGCAAGCTTCGCGCAAAAAAGACCTGACCATCATCAAGCCATTTATGCAAGACGAATGGAAAGGATTCGTACAAGTGTCTGACGATGAAATGTTGAAAAAAGTAGATACTACTTTTGATAAAAAGAAATTAGACGCAATTGTTGAAACCATTTCTACCTTACCAGCTGATAAAAAATTCATTAGTAAGATTTCGAAGATTGTTACGGATAGAAAGACCATGTACGACAATGACGTAATCGATTGGGGTACGGCGGAAACATTAGCTTACGGAACGTTATTAACCGAAGGATATGACATTCGTGTTTCGGGGCAAGACGTAGAAAGAGGCACGTTCTCACACCGTCATGCCGTTGTTAAAGTAGAAGATAGCGAAGAAGAAGTAATTTTGTTAAATACGTTAAAAGATAAAAAAGGAAAGTTTAATATTTTTAATTCCTTCCTTTCAGAATATGGGGTATTAGGATTTGATTATGGGTACGCCTTAGCCAATCCGAATGCCTTAACAATTTGGGAGGCTCAGTTTGGTGATTTCTCCAATGGAGCTCAAATCATGATCGATCAGTACATTTCTTGTGGAGAAGACAAATGGAACAATCAGAACGGTATCGTTTTATTGTTGCCACATGGTTACGAAGGACAAGGAGCAGAACACTCCTCAGCTCGTATGGAACGTTACCTGCAATTGTGCGCCAAGCACAATATGTATGTAGCCGATTGTACTACTCCGGCCAACTTCTTCCACTTGTTGCGTCGTCAAATGAAAACTAAATTCCGCAAGCCACTGGTAGTGTTCTCGCCGAAAAGTTTGTTGCGTCACCCATTGTGTGTGTCGACGCGCGAGGAATTATACAAAGGCAGTTTCCAAGAAGTTATTGATGATAAATCAATCGACAAGAAAAAAGTTAAAACTGTGGTATTCTGTACGGGTAAATTCTACTATGATATTTTAGCTGAAAAAGAAAACTTAGGCAGAAATGATGTAGCTTTGGTTCGCATCGAACAGTTGTTTCCGTTGCCAATAGACCAATTGAAAGCAGTGATTGCAAGCTACCCAAATGCAGACGATTTCGTATGGGCACAAGAAGAGCCAAAGAATATGGGAGCTTACAGTTATATGTTGATGAATTTTGATTTAGTGCCATGGCGCTTAGCATCGTTAAAAGCATACGCAGCTCCAGCAGCAGGAAGTCATACAAGAGATAGAAGACGTCATGCCGATGCGATCCGTATGGTATTTGACAAGAATTTATTTAGATAAATAGACAACACTAGTAATTCAATAAACTAAAACTAAAATATACAATTATGATTTTAGAAATGAAAGTCCCTTCACCGGGAGAATCAATTAAAGAAGTAGAAATAGCGACCTGGTTAGTAAAAGATGGAGATTATGTTGAAAAAGACCAAGCCATCGCTGAGGTAGATTCAGATAAAGCAACCCTAGAGTTACCAGCGGAAGCTAGCGGTATCATTACCCTTAAAGCAGACGAAGGTGATGCAGTAGCCGTAGGTGCTGTTGTATGTTTAATTGATACTAGTGCTGCGAAACCTAGCGGTTCAGCACCAGCAGCCGAGGTAAAAGCAGAAGCCCCTAAGGCAGAAGAGAAAAAAGTAGAAGCCCCTAAAGCCGCTCCGGCTCCAGCGACTACATATGCTACACAAGCACCTTCGCCAGCAGCGCGTAAAATATTAGATGAAAAAAACATCCAACCTTCCGATATTATAGGTACGGGTAAAGGAGGTAGGATTACCAAAGATGATGCAGTAAACGCAGTACCTTCTATGGGAACGCCAACAGGAGGAACGCGTGGTTCGGAAAGAACTAAGTTATCTATGTTGCGTCGTAAAGTAGCCGAAAGATTAGTATCAGCTAAAAATGAAACGGCTATGTTGACTACTTTTAATGAAGTAGACATGACTAACATCTACGCGCTACGTGATCAATACAAAGAAGAATTCAAAGTAAAACACGGTTTGGGATTAGGCTTTATGTCATTCTTTACTAAAGCGGTTACCAGAGCTTTACAATTATATCCAGACGTGAATTCGATGATTGACGGTCAAGAGAAAATCGCTTACGATTTTTGTGACATTTCAGTAGCGGTTTCTGGTCCTAAAGGATTGATGGTACCTGTGATGCGTAATGCCGAATTATTATCGTTCCGTGGTGTGGAGGCTGAAATTAAACGTTTGGCCCTGAGAGCACGTGATGGACAAATCACAGTGGACGAAATGACGGGTGGTACATTCACAATTTCTAACGGGGGTGTTTTTGGAAGTATGTTAAGTACACCAATCATCAACCCACCTCAATCAGGTATTCTTGGAATGCACAATGTAGTGGATAGAGCTATTGTTAGAAACGGCCAAATCGTAATCGCTCCCGTAATGTTTGTAGCGCTATCTTATGACCACCGAATCATTGACGGACGCGAGTCGGTTGGATTCTTAGTGGCGGTAAAAGAAGCGTTAGAAAATCCAGTTGAAATTTTAATGAGCAATAACCCTAAGAAAGCTTTAGAGCTGTAGGGTTTCTGATCGCCTCGGATGAGGCGCCTATATATTTAAATCCCGTGTAGAAAACTAGGCGGGATTTTTTGTTTTAACGAGTTACTTTCCGAATAACCACAGCGAACTGCAATTGAACAGATCTTTTTCAATTTTATCTTTAAAACTAATTTAAAGTGATATTTTTGGGCTAAATTTCAACAAATAAACAAGAAGTAAGAATCTATAAATCAATCATTACAATGAAAGAACTATACGTAATTGGGACTTTTTTTATACTATTACAAAGTAATTTTACTGCGAATTCACAGGTATTACAATGGAGTCAATGTGATTTAAATATAGCAGGCTCTCCATCAAATTTTAATTACTCAAAAACATTCAACGGAGTACCTCAAAGTAGTACCGACGTCGAATTAACAATTGGCTTTATTGTATGTCAGCCCTATTCTACAAATTCAGCTGGAATTAGATTAAACGGCACAACATTTTCACAAGATAATGTTCCTGCGAATAGTTGCAGTGCACTATTTACAACCTATACAATAAGTAAAAGTGTTTTCAATCAAGCCGTTATTGACGGTGGTGGTACGATCGTATTTAGTTATTTTGTAAGAGATACTTGTCCTTCAGGATGGGGCTGTTCTTTTGCCAATGACCCTTGTATTAATTTTACAGTTTCCTATACGGACTGTACTTCGCAAGCCACACCTACTTTTACGCAAGTAGCACCAATTTGTTCAGGAGCAACATTAGCACCATTACCGGTTGATTCAAATAATGGTATAAACGGAATATGGTCGCCGACAATGGACAATACGGCAACTACAACTTACACTTTTACACCAACTGCGGGTCAATGTGCTACAGCTACAACAATGACCATCGAGGTAAATCCAAATGTTACGCCAACTTTTACGCAAGCGGCACCAATTTGTTCGGGAGCAACATTAGCAGCATTGCCAGTTGATTCAAATAATGGTATAAACGGAACTTGGGTTCCAGAAATAAACAATACCGAAACTACTTCGTACACTTTTACACCTGCCTCAGGACAATGTGCTTCGAGCACTACTATGGATATTGCGGTGATTCCAAATCTGACTCCGGTTTTCATCCAAGTCGAACCTATTTGTTATGGTGAAACAGGAGTGATTCTACCGGTAGATTCTACCAATGGTATTAGCGGTGCTTGGTCTCCTGCCATAAATAATACAACTATGACCACATATACATTTACACCTGGGGTCGGACAATGTGCTATAGCAACCGAAATGACAATAGGTGTTAACCAAGAAGTACCAGCACCTGCGGGTAATGCAACACAAACATTTTGTGACGGCGAAACTGTTGGAAATATAATTGTTGAAGGAAATTCGGTAGTATGGTATGATGCTCCAACACTTGGAAATATAGTTCCCAATACGACTGTTTTAGTGGCAGGGACTACTTATTATGCGGCGCAATCAATAGCTCCTTGTCAAAGTAATAGCCGTTTAGCCGTTACGGTATCAAATGGGACTTGTTTAGCAATGGATACGTTTGAAAAAGAAAAAGTAAAGCTGTACCCAAATCCAATAAAAAACACGCTTAATATTTCCAATAATGAGGTATTTACTAAGGTAATAATTTACAACGCGATAGGGCAAGAAGTAATTGCAAAAACTACCAATACTAAAGAATGTTCTATAGACACATCCACTTTAGCGGCAGGATCTTACATGGTAAAAATCGTTGCAAATAATAAGAGTAAAACAATTAAGGTAATAAAAGAATAACGAATAGTAGTATCAAATTAGAAATCCCAAACTTCAAAAGAGTTTGGGATTTTTCGTTTATTTGTTTCTCATTAACTACGTATGAAGCAAAGCAACAAACAAGCGGCGATAGGATTCATTTTTATCACCATGCTAATCGATATTACGGGCTGGGGAATTATTATTCCGGTGATTCCAAAATTGATTAAAGAATTAATACATGCCGATATAAGTGAGGCAGCCAAATATGGCGGCTGGTTAACCTTTGCCTATGCCATTACCCAGTTTGTTTGCGCGCCTTTAATTGGCAACCTTAGCGATAAATTCGGACGTCGTCCTATCATCTTGATTTCGCTTTTTACCTTCGCTTTAGACTATTTACTATTGGCTTTTTCACCAACCATCGGTTGGCTCTTTTTGGGCCGAATTATTGCTGGAATTACGGGAGCGAGTATCACTACGGCGTCAGCTTATATAGCAGATGTAAGTACCCCAGAGAACCGAGCCAAAAACTTCGGGATGATTGGGGCTGCTTTTGGCCTTGGATTTATCATCGGACCCGTAATAGGTGGATTATTAGGGCAGTTTGGTTCTAGAGTACCGTTCTATGCTGCAGCTATTTTATGTTTGCTCAATTTTCTATATGGATATTTTATTTTACCCGAGTCCCTTGCTAAAGAAAACCGTCGCGAGTTTGAATGGAAGCGCGCCAATCCGATAGGCGCCTTATTGAATTTAAGAAAATACCCAACACTAATCGGATTAATTATAGCTATTTTTCTATTATATGTAGGTTCTCATGCTGTACATAGTAATTGGAGTTTCTTTACCATGTACCGCTTTCATTGGGACGAAAAAATGGTAGGGTTATCTCTCGGCGCAATCGGACTCTTAGTAGGAGCCGTACAAGGCGGTTTGATTCGTTGGACGAGCCCTAGGTTAGGCAATGAAAAAAGCATTTATATCGGTCTAGCTTTATATACTATCGGAATGTTGTTATTTGCTTTCGCTACTCAAAGTTGGATGATGTTTGCATTCCTTATACCCTACTGTCTAGGAGGAATTGCTGGGCCTGCCATGCAAAGTGTCATTTCAGGCAAAGTACCCCCTAATGAGCAAGGAGCTATACAAGGCACTTTGGCCAGCTTAATGAGCGCCTCTGCCATCGTTGGTCCACCTATGATGACCAATACCTTTTACTTTTTTACCCACAAAGATGCGCCCTTTCAATTACCAGGAGCACCCTTTTTATTGGGCGGTTTTTTAATGTTGATTAGTACCGTTTTGGCTTTTTATTCGCTGAAGAAACATTTTACTTCAAATACAAACACTGATTCGCATAATCAATAATCGCTTCCCCATCTAATAGGATGTCGGCTCCAAGGATACCTTGAACGGGTTTGACTTTATATTGTTGCAAGGCTATATTGACGTGGGTCATATCAAAAATTACCAAATGAAAATCAGTCGTCGTCCATCGACCCAGTTTTAATCTGTTGTTTTTGGCTAATTGTGTAAGCATTCCTGTAGCGCCAGCGCCAGCGGCCTTAGTTTTAGATTTTCCGGCGGTAAGGCCAAAAAGAGCTATGCTTTCAAATCCTACGCAACTATTAGAAGCACCCGTGTCTAAAATAAAATTTCCTGAAGTACCGTTGATAGAAGCTTTAACCAACAAGTGTTGGGTTTTAGTAATTCGGAATTTAATTTTCTTATACTTCGCTCGTTGCAGTACTTCGTGTAGGTCAATCATAAAAACAAAATGAATCCAAAGGTAATCTAAAATCAAACATCCTGATAAATCAAACGAAACTTAGTACCTTTGCCACTCAGAAACTGAGCTGCTGTTGTGCCCCATGATTTTTACCGATACCCATACCCACCTTTATTCCGAAGAATTCGATCAAGACAGAAACGAAATGATTCAAAGAGCCATTAAGCATGGAGTTTCCCGTTTCTTTGTGCCTTCTATAGATTCTAACTATACGGCTCAAATGTATGAGTTGGAGATCTTATACCCTGATCATATTTTTTTGATGATGGGCTTACATCCGACCTATGTTAAAGAGAATTATTTAGAGGAATTAGTGCATGTTGAAACTGAATTGGCCAAAAGGAAGTTCCATGCTGTAGGTGAAATAGGAATTGATTTGTTTTGGGACAAAACCTTTTTGAAAGAACAGCAACATGCTTTCCAATACCAAATCCAACTAGCTAAAAAATACAAACTGGGCATCAACATCCATTGCCGGGATGCTTTTGATGAGGTTTTCGAAGTGTTAGAAAGTGAAAAAGCAAATGATTTATTTGGAATATTTCATTGTTTCACTGGCGATTTATCGCAGGCACAACAGGCGATTGATTTGAATATGAAATTGGGTATCGGAGGCGTGGCGACTTTCAAAAACGGAAAGATCGATCAGTTTTTACACGATATTGATTTAAAACACATTGTACTTGAAACCGACTCGCCTTATTTAGCTCCTGTTCCTTATCGTGGCAAACGAAACGAAAGTAGTTATGCAAGGCTGGTGGCGGAAAAATTAGCATCAATATACCAAATTCCTCTAGAAGAAATAGCACGCATCACCACGGAAAATTCAAAAGCCATTTTTGGGATTTAATCACAAAATCATCCGAAAATTAAGTTTTTTTTTGTTCATTTGTTCCACTTTAATTGTGAGTTGCAATGCAGAAATATGATTCTATTCGCCCGTATTATGATGCCGAAGTTAATGAAGCCATTCATTCAGCCGTAAATCATCCCATGATGAAAGCTTTGATGGGGTTTACATTTCCAGACGTGGATGAAGAAGTGTGGAAAAACCAACTCAAGAAAACACATTCCATTCGTGATTTCCAATGCAATTTTATTTATCAATCGGTACAAAAAGTATTGGCCAAAAGCTCAGAAGGGTTAACCACTTCAGGGTTTGAAAAATTGGAAAAGAACACATCATATTTATTCATTTCTAACCATCGCGATATCATACTTGACACGTCATTATTAAATGTTGCCTTGTTTGATCACGGACTAGTAATGACGGCTTCCGCTATTGGAGATAATTTAGTTAAAAAATCTTTCTTAAAAACCTTATCCAAACTCAATCGGAACTTTTTAGTACTGCGAGGCTTACCGCCAAGAGAATTACTAGAAAGCTCTAAATTGATGTCGGAATACATTGCTCAGTTATTGTTGCGAGAAAATCGCTCCGTATGGATTGCACAGCGCGAAGGAAGAACCAAAGATGGTAACGATGCGACCCACTCGGGGGTACTGAAAATGCTCGCGATGGGTTCTGATGAAGCGGTATTAATGGATTATTTCAAAAAGATTAAAATCGTTCCGGTGTCAATCTCTTACGAATACGACCCAACCGATGCTCTTAAGATGCCACAGCTTATTGCGGAAGCCAAGAACGAAATCTACATTAAAGAAAAGAATGAAGATTTTGTAACCTTATTAAGCGGTATCATTGGTCAAAAGAAACGTATACACATTCATATAGGAGACATTCTTAACAAAGAATTAAATACGATTAAAGCGGAGTTTGACAACAACAACAAACAAGTACAAGCACTAGCACAAACGATTGACGACTCTATCTTGCAAAGTTATAAGCTATGGCCAACAAACTATATCGCTTACGATATTTTGCACAAAACAGACAAGTATAAAAGCTACTATACTGAAAACGAAAAGTCCCTCTTTGAAAGAAGATTGGAAATGAAAATTGACGAGAATAATTCCCAAATGGTGGAAAGTTTCTTAGCTATGTATGCAAATCCGGTAGTCAATAAATCCAAATACGAGAATGCAGTCTAAACCGAAAATATTGCTGATTTATACCGGCGGTACCATTGGAATGATGAAAGACTTTGAAACCGGTGCTCTCAAAGCATTCAACTTTAAGAAGTTGTTGCAAAAGATTCCCGAATTAAAGCAGTTAGATTGCCAAATCGAGACCATCTCTTTTGAAAAGCCTATCGATTCTTCCGATATGAATACCGAGAAATGGGTGGCGATGGCCACTATTATAGAAGAAAATTATGCTTCTTTTGATGGATTTGTAGTACTCCATGGTTCTGATACCATGTCCTACTCAGCTTCTGCCTTAAGTTTTATGCTGGAGAATTTAAATAAACCAGTGGTGTTTACTGGCTCTCAATTACCAATAGGGGACTTACGTACCGATGCCAAAGAAAATCTGATAACAGCCATCCAAATTGCTTCGTTGCAACAAAAGGGAAAATCGGTAATCAAGGAGGTTTGCTTGTATTTTGAATACAAACTATACCGAGGCAATCGAACAACCAAAATAAATGCTGAACATTTTAATGCGTTTACATCGCCTAATTATCCGCCTTTAGCGGAGTCTGGAGTGCATTTAAATGTAAACCCAGCGGTGTTATTACAAAAACAAACCACTAAAAAAATATGCGTTCACAAAAACCTTAACGATAAGGTCGTGATCGTAAAAATGTTCCCTGGTATTAGCCATTCCGTTCTAGCTGCAGTCATTGCGATACCCGACTTAAAAGGAATCGTTTTAGAAACCTATGGCTCTGGAAACGCCCCTTCGGATGCAGCCTTTATTCTAATCCTAAAGAAAGCCATCAAAAGTGGATTACCTATAGTTAATGTAACTCAATGTTCAGGAGGAAGCGTCAATATGGGCCAGTATGAAACTAGTACCCAGTTAAAAAAAATAGGGGTAATTTCAGGAAAAGACATTACGACTGAAGCAGCAATAACCAAGTTAATGTACCTTCTCGGGCAAAATGTAGCACCGGCAGTTTTCAAAACAATTTTTGAAACCGCCTTACGCGGCGAAATGCAATAACAATTTGCCGTTCTAACTTTTTTTAGTCAAAAAATTTGTTGTTATTTGCAGCTCGAATAGAGAGGTGTCCGAGTGGTTGAAGGAGCAAGCCTGGAAAGCTTGTATGTGGGTAACTGCATCGTGGGTTCGAATCCCATCCTCTCTGCATTAAAAGCCGAAGCAATTGCTTCGGCTTTATTTATTAAAAATGTACACAAAAGCTTGCTTTTGTGTACATTTTTAATAAATAAAGCAACCTTTGAAAAAGGTTAGGCTTTTAGTAACAGTCCCCCCTCCGGGCTCACCGAAGGTAATCCCATCCTGATCTATCGTAAAATGTTTCTTTGAAAAAGGTAAAGCTTTTATTGATATTCCCCGCTAAGGGTTCACCGAAGGGAATCCATTCTTGTTTTATAGTCCGAAAAGCAGTACTTTCGCTTTACAGGAACGACAGTTATGAAAATCAAATTCGTTTTAATCGCTTTTTTAATGGTTTTGGGAGTAACAGCCCAAAACGTTGAAACTGATTTTGATGCAGTAGATTCGCTGTACAGAGAGGACCAGTTTTTTTTTAATATTTCCTATAACATCCTTCAAAATGGTCCCTCTGGACTAAGACAAAATAAATTTTCTACCGGAATTTCTGCCGGCTTTCTGCGCGATATGCCCATTAACAAAAAACGAACGTTTTCTATTGCGGCAGGGTTAGGGTATTCTTTAGCAGTATACAATGAAAATTTAGGAACATTTACCGCCAATGGTGAAAATGTTTACCAAATTCTTGGGTCCCAACCCGCCTATTCCAAAAACAAGCTTACCCTGCATTTTGTAGATTTACCTATTGAATTTAGATGGCGTAATTCTACACCTGATAGCCATAAATTCTGGAGAGTATACACTGGGTTAAAAGTGAGTTATCTTTTTTATGACCAATACGTCCTGGAAGCCTCTGGCGTAAATGCCAATCAATCCAGCAACAAAGATTTAAATAAGGTTCACTGCGGGATTTACATAGCTACAGGCTGGAATACTTGGAATATTTATGCTTATTATGGTTTGAATTCTTTATTTAAATCGTCAGCTAAAATAGAGGGACAAGCGATAGATATGAATACGGCCAACTTTGGACTAATGTTCTACATCCTATAACCAAAAACAGAAGAACCCTACTTGGGGCAATAAGCCACATAAAAAACCAATTAGCAATTCTTTATTCGTATGCGCCTTCATCACCAGGCGTGATGAGGCAACCAGTCCATTCATGATGACAAAAAAAGTAACCAGATGAATCGTGTTGATTTGGTTATGAATACTCAACCCAATAATGAAAACTATTAACGAACTCATCCCAATCATGTGTATACTAGTCTTTATTTTAGCATACAGTAAAATGAATGTAATAGTCCCACTAAAGATACCTCCCAAGAAATAGAAAAATAAGGGTGGAAACCTGTCTATAGTAATACTTTTTGTAATTAAAATAGAAAGCAATACGATATGCAATAACAAAGGTATTTTGCGATGGGCAATATTTGAAAGCATAATGCTATCAATTTTACCATACGTTTTCAATAAATAGAAAAAGGCAAGTGGCAACAAAAAGGTAATGATGATGATTTGTAAAAACAAAGCGATATACTGGAGCTTTAAAAAATATGGTCCGCCGAGCAGCACATAAAAAATGGTGCCTAATAAGGGCATGAAAATAGGGTGGAAGAGATAAGAAAAAAAAGGAAGGTATTTTTTCAAAAAAGTTGGTATTAAATCTTTTTCCTCATACGTGCCACAGGAATATCAAGCAGTTCGCGATACTTAGCAATAGTTCTACGGGCTATTGGATACCCTTTTTCTTTTAATATTTCCGCCAATTGATCATCCGGCAGAGGCTTGTGCTTGTCTTCTTCTTCGATCACGTTTTGCAGAATTTTTTTGATCTCCAAAGTAGAAACATCTTCTCCTTGGTCGTTTTTCATCGCTTCGGAGAAGAACTCTTTAATCAGTTTGGTGCCATAAGGCGTATCCACATATTTACTGTTTGCCACACGAGAAACGGTAGAAATATCTAGCCCCACCATATCGGCGATGTCTTTCAAAATCATAGGCTTTAACTTGGTTTCTTCCCCGTCTAAGAAATACTCTTGCTGAAAATGCATGATGGCATTCATCGTTACAAATAAGGTTTCTTGGCGTTGACGAATAGCATCAATAAACCACTTGGCTGAATCCAATTTTTGCTTGATGAACTGTACGGCATCTTTCTGAGAATGGGATTTGTCGCGCGAGTCTTTATAGGTTTGCAACATATCCTGATAATCTTTTGAAACATGAAGTGTCGGGGCATTTCGACCGTTTAAAGTCAATTCCAATTCGCCGTCCACGATTCTGATCGCAAAATCAGGCACAATCTGTTCAACTACTCGACTACTACTGTCAAAGGAACCTCCTGGTTTCGGATTGAGTTTTTCAACTTCTTCTATTGCTTTTTTCAAGCGGTCTTGTGTAATCTCGTATTTCTGCAGTAACTTTTCATAATGCTTTTTGGTAAAAGCATCAAATTGATTTTCGATGATGTCAATGGCCAATTCTATATACTCGGTTGGAGTTTTATGCTTCAACTGAAGCAACAAGCACTCTTGTAAATCACGAGCACCTACACCTGAAGGCTCCAACTCATGAACTACCTGCAAAATTTTTTCTACTGTTTTTTCATCAGTATATATTCCTTGAGTAAAAGCCATATCGTCGACGATATCCTGTAGGTTTCTACGCAAATAGCCATCGTCATCAATGCTTCCAACTAAGAATTCAGCAATACTGCGTTGGTCCTCACTTAGAATAAAAGTATTAAGTTGGTTTACTAAATCTTGATGAAAACTTATCGACTCTGCAAATGGAGTAACCCTGTCTTCATCATCGTCACTGTAATTATTAGACTGTAATTTATAATCAGGAGTTTCGTCATCACTCAAATATTCATCGATGTTTATTTCAGTGTCAATATTGTCACTTCCTTCATAATCATCATATTCCTCATTATTATCAAACTCGTCCTTCTCATACATTTCTTCCTCTTCTTTACCGGTCTCCAAAGCTGGATTCTCAACCAATTCTTCTTTTAGACGTTGTTCAAATGCCTGTGTAGGCAGCTGAATCAACTTCATCAATTGAATTTGCTGAGGCGATAGCTTTTGCGATAGCTTAAGATTAAGAAACTGTTTGAGCATTGTTTTTGTTTATTAAAATTCTGCGTTTTGTGGTGTTCTTGGGAATGGAATCACATCTCTAATGTTAGTCATACCCGTTACAAAAAGAACCAATCGCTCAAAGCCTAATCCAAATCCAGCGTGAACCGCTGAACCAAATCTACGGGTGTCTAAATACCACCATAACTCTTCTTCATCAATGCCCAAGGATTTCATCTTTTGAACCAATACATCATATCGCTCTTCTCTTTGAGAACCACCAACAATCTCTCCAATACCAGGGAATAAAATATCCATAGCACGCACCGTTTCTTTTCCAGGCTCGGTGTTGTCATTCAAGCGCATATAAAACGCTTTAATCTTAGCAGGATAGTCATATAGTATTACAGGGCAATTAAAGTGTTTTTCAACTAAGAAACGCTCGTGCTCACTTTGCAAATCAGCACCCCATTCTTCGATCAAATACTGGAATTTCTTCTTTTTGTTAGGGGCAGAATTTCTTAAAATATCAATCGCTTCCGTATAAGATACACGTTTGAAATTATTAGATACGACAAAGTTTAATTTATCTAACAATGCCATTTCACTGCGCTCCGCTTGTGGTTTTTGCTTTTCTTCTTCCAATAGGCGTCCTTCTAAGAATTTCAAATCATCGGCACATCGTTCCATAGTATACTTAATCACATACTTGATGAAATCTTCCGCCAAATCCATATTATCATTCAAATCATTGAAAGCCACTTCTGGTTCTATCATCCAAAACTCTGCCAAGTGGCGTGAAGTATTCGAATTCTCAGCACGGAAAGTAGGTCCAAAAGTATACACTTGACCTAATGCCATAGCATAAGTTTCCGCTTCCAATTGTCCAGAAACCGTCAAGTTAGTTTGTTTTCCAAAGAAATCTTCTTTGTAGTTTATCTTGCCTTCTTCCGTTCTAGGGGTATTGTCAAAAGGTAAAGCACTTACCTGAAACATTTCTCCAGCTCCCTCAGCATCAGATCCTGTAATAATCGGAGTGTTTACATAGAAAAAGCCTTTTTCTTGGAAGTAAGAGTGTACCGCAAATGAAAGTACAGATCGTACGCGCATGATCGCTCCAAAAGCATTAGTTCTAACACGTAAGTGTGCATTTTCTCTTAAAAATTCTAAAGAGTGTCTCTTTGGCTGCATGGGGAATTTCTCCGCATCACAGTCGCCTAAAATTTCCAATTTAGAAACTTGGATCTCATATTTTTGGCCTGCTCCCTGACTTTCAACTAAATTTCCTGTCAAAGCGACAGCTGTTCCTGTGTTGATTCTTTTTAGGGTCTCTTCTGCTGTGTTTTCAAAGTCTACCACACACTGCAAATTATGGATAGTCGAACCATCGTTCAACGCAATAAACTGATTGTTTCTAAAAGTTCTTACCCAACCTTTTACCGTTACTTCATAATTCGCTTTGCTGCCGTTTAGTAAGTCTTTAACTTTTGAATGTTTCATCTTTATTCTTTTTTCTGATACAAATATACTTTAAAATGAGCTTAATTTTCGTGGACTTCAATATCCTCTTCCTCTTTGTTGTCTCTATAGATATTCATGCTATGCTCTTCTACAAATTCTTTTTTACCACTCCATTTTTCAGTAGTTAATACCAAAGCAGGGAGAACTACTAAATTGGCAAACATGGCAAAGGTTAAGGTAACCGAAATCAATCCACCCAATGCTATTGTTCCCCCAAAGCTGGAAAGCGTAAAGATAGCAAATCCAAAAATTAATACCACAGAAGTATAAAATGTACTAACTCCTGTTTCGTGTAAGGCACTAATAACTGCTTTTTTAATTTTTCCGCCATTTTGAAGCAAGTCGTGACGGTATTTCGCCATAAATTGTATTGCATTGTCTACGGAAATACCAAAAGCAATACTAAAGACCAAAATAGTCGATGGTTTCAACGGAATGCCAAAGTAACCCATCAAGCCCGAAGTAATGCACAAGGGCAAAATATTAGTGACCACCGAAGCAAAGATCATTTTCCAAGAGCGGAACATATAAGCCATCAAGCCCGCAATAAGCAATATGGCAAAAATCAATGACTCTATTAAGTTGTTGACCAAATAGGAAGTTCCTTTTTGAAATACCAACGCTTTCCCAGTTAAGGTTACCTGATAACGCTCGCTGGGGAAGATCTTGTCAATTTTAGCATGTAGTTTTTTTTCAATCTTAGCCATCTCTTCCGTGCCAATATCTTTCATGAAAGTGGTAATGCGTGCAAATTGGCCCGTTTTATCGACATAACTTTTCATTAGGTTGTCTTTTGATCCTTTCGTCGCATTTCTGGCATACGATAAAATAAAAGCTTGCTCCTGCGAATTTGGCAAATCATAATACTGAGGATTGCCATTGTAAAAGGCTTGCTTGGAATATTTAACCAAATTGACAATAGAAACCGGTTTAGATAATTCAGGTATGCTGTCAATCGTATTTTGCAACTCGTCCATTTTTCGCAAAGTAGAAGCCTTCATAACCCCTTTTTTGCGCTTGGTATTAATCATGATTTCCAACGGCATAACGCCATTAAACTCTTTTTCAAAAAACACGATGTCTTTAAAAAAAGAAGCTGATTTAGGCATTTCCCCGATTAAACTGCCTGATACTTTCATCTGTGTAATTCCGATTACACTAAACAGCAACAAAACGCCGTAAATGCCATATATCAAATTTCGCTTGTTGCGCACCAAGTGTTCCACCGAATTCAATATAGAAAACAAATAGTTTTTACTCAAGTGGTTTAAATGCTTTTCTTTGGGCAAGGGCATAAAACTATATACGATCGGCACTACCATCAAAGTCAACAAGTATACCGTTATAACATTTATGGAAGTAACTAAACCAAATTCATATAACAAATCATTGCCAGTAATCATAAACGTAGCAAATCCAATAGCTGTCGTTAAGTTAGTCATCAAGGTTGAAACTCCGATTTTTGAAATTACGCGCTGCAATGCCTTAGCTTGGTTACGGTGGATTTTGATTTCTTGTTGATATTTGTTAATTAGGAAAATACAATTGGTAATCCCAATGACAATTATTAACGGCGGAATAATAGCTGTTAAAATTGTGATTTTATAATGAAATAATCCCAACGTACCAAAAGACCACATCACCCCAACTATCAAGATACAAATCGAGATAAATGTGGCGCGATGCGAACGAAAGAACAAAAAGAATATTAAAGAGGTAATAAATAAAGCGGCACCAATAAAAAGTCCAATTTCACCCTTCATGTTCTCGGTGTTAATGGTTCGGATATAAGGCATACCGGAAACTTTCAAGTCGATGTTAGTGGCTTTTTCAAATTTCTCAACCTCAGGAACAAGCACATTTAAGATAAATTGTTTACGAATGGGAGAGTTAACGACATTCTTTTTCATGTAGACCGCTGATCGAATGCTTCCCGATTTCTTGTTGAATAACAAGCCCTCATAAAAAGGCAAATCGCGGAATAGCTGACGTTTGATTTCAGTCAAATAAATAGGGTCAACCGTTCTTTTTTGATCTACCAAGGGAACCAATTCGAAACGCTCTAATGTGTCGTTCTTTTGAAGTTTTTTTAAATCGTTTAGTGAGACAACCAACTCAACTTCAGCGTGCTTTTGCAAAGCAGACATCATTTCGTTCCAAGCTTCATATGCTTTAGGTGTGAAAAATCTAGAGTCTTTCACTCCAATTACAACTAAATTACCTTCTTCTCCGAAGGTATTCAGAAACTGGGTGTAATCTTTATTAGCAGGGTGGTTTTTTGGTAATAAATTAGCTTCGTTATAGGTCATCCCAACATTTTTCCATTGCAAAGCAAGGAAAAGGGTCAACAGTATAATTCCAACACTGATAATTATTCTGTTTCTCAAAATAATTCCAGCGATAAATTCCCAAAAACCGGCTGTTATTTTCTTTCTCATTCTCGATTTTAAACGGTTGCAAAGGTAATGAAAACGGACATATTAGGGTAAGATTTTGTAAAAGTTTTGTGGAATTTTGCATTGATTTGTAGTGCCAAATTAAATTATTGGTTTTGGCCTAAAAAAAATTTAATATTTACATTGCTTTTTAGCATCTTTGTAGGACACTAGTCGGTTTTGTTAGGTATGAGAAATTTAAAAAACACATTGTTCTATTTACTCGTGACAGGAGGATTTACCGCCTTGATGTATTGGATTGTAGGGCAAGGAAAACTTTTAGAAGTTGGCAAAAAAATTGTATCTCCTACTTCTGCAGACAGCCAATGGGTGCAATTTCTATCGTCCTTGTTCCATAATTTACAACACCCTTTAGCATTGCTGTTAATTCAAATCATTACCATCGTGTTTGTGGCTCGTATTTTTGGGTGGATCTTTAGAAAAATAGGACAGCCTTCCGTAATTGGTGAAATCATAGCTGGGATTGTAATGGGACCTTCACTATTTGGGCTGTATTTCCCTGATTTTAAAGACGCGTTGTTTCCGGCAGCTTCTTTGAGTAATCTCCAAATGCTAAGTCAAGTTGGACTAATTCTTTTCATGTTTGTAATCGGAATGGAGTTAGATTTAAAAGCACTTAAAAATAAAGCAAATGAAGCAGTGGTGATCAGCCATGCCAGTATAGTTATCCCGTTTGCCCTAGGAATTGGATTATCGTATTTCATTTATCCGAATTTCGTTCCAAAAGACATCAACCCATTAACGGGTGTCGAACAATTTAAAATTCCGTTCCTTTCTTTTGCCTTGTTCATGGGTATTGCGATGAGTATTACCGCATTCCCTGTTCTAGCTCGCATTGTTCAGGAAAGAGGAATCCACAAAACCCGTTTAGGAACCATTGTGATTACCTGTGCCGCCGCAGATGATATAACGGCATGGTGCATTTTGGCTGCTGTAATTGCTATCGTAAAAGCAGGAAGTTTTATTAGTTCCTTATACGTAATTGGCTTAGCAGTATTGTACGTTATTTGTATGCTTTTTATAGTAAAACCATTCCTTAAGCGCATTGGAGAATTGTATGCAAAAAAAGACAACCTAAAAAAATCTGTAGTTGCGATTTTCTTTTTGACTCTCATAGTTTCTGCTTATTTAACAGAAATCATTGGCATACATGCCTTGTTCGGCGCCTTTATGACGGGAGCAATCATGCCCGACATATCCAAATTCAGAAATATTTTTATTGAAAAAGTAGAAGACATCGCAGTTATTTTATTCCTGCCGCTATTTTTCGTTTTTACAGGACTGAACACTAATATAGGCTTGTTAAATGATCTGTATTTATGGAAAGTAACCGGGTTTATAATCCTTGTAGCTGTGGTAGGTAAGTTCTTTGGTAGTGCATTGGCAGCCAAATTTGTAGGCCAAAATTGGCGCGAAAGTTTAACCATTGGTGCCCTGATGAATACTAGAGGGTTAATGGAGTTAGTTGTACTTAACATCGGATTAGACCTAGGGGTACTGACACCAAAAGTGTTTACCATGATGGTCATAATGGCCTTAGTAACGACCTTCATGACAGGTCCAGCACTCGATATCATCAACTTTATTTTCAAAACTAAAGATGCCATAATTCCCCTAGAAGTCAAAAAGAACTCGGAATTCAAAATATTAATCTCCTTTGGAAATAATGAAAAAGGGAAATCATTATTGCGACTAGCCAACAGCTTAGTAAAAAAACAACCGGAAACAGCCAATGTTACCGCGATGCACTTGTCGAGCAGTGATGAAATGCATGCCTATAATTTAGAAGAATACGAAAAGGAAACCTTCGAGCCAATCGTCAAAGAATCTAAGAAATTAAACCAAGAAATCACCACGATTTTCAAAGCGACCGGAGATATGGAAACGGATATCGCCGATATAGCAAGGGAAGGTAAATATGATTTGGTACTGGTAGGTTTAGGAAAATCCATTTTCGAAGGGACCCTATTAGGAAAAGTATTAGGATTCACCTCCCGTATCATCAACCCCGATCGCCTATTGGATAAATTCAAAGGAAAGGAGGGCTTGTTTGAAAATTCTCCCTTCGATGACCGTACCCGTTTAATCATCTCCAAAACCAAAACACCACTGGGAATTTTAATTGATAAAGATCTTCATCAAGTAAATAAAGTATTCGTAGGGGTATATACCATAGGGGATGTATTCCTAATTGATTATGCTCAAAAATTGATTTTCAACAACAATGCAAAAGTCACTATTCTGGAAAACAATGACCAAACCAAAAACAATTTTATTGTTGAAAATGCTTTTGAAGCCCTCGAACAAAAACATCCAGATAACATCGAAGTCCTAAGTCCAGATAAAATCAGTAAACCACTTTTAGCCGAAAAAGACTTGGTGATTTTTAGTTTGGAAACATGGAAAAAATTAGTAGATGATGAAACTACGTGGCTTACCGATATCCCTTCGGTATTAATCATCAAACCTTAAAAGCCTAAATCTAGGACAAAACTTAATTTAATCGCTAAGTTGTCTTCAAATCTAGGCAACTGATTCGGACCATAGCGATAAAAACCAGTCAATCCAAATCCTTTATAAATTTGATTGAGCTCAATACCGGATTCAAATAATCCTTGGTCTAAGGTTTTATACGCAATACCGTTATGACGCTCTGGGTCTTTCATATTTCCCCATACCATTCTAGTGACCAAAACTAACGATGGCTTCACTTTCTTAAATAATTCCACCCGTTTGAATCCATGCTTGAATTGCATCATAACATAATCACTGGAGAAAAACTCATTGAAATACATTGTTTCGAAACTGTTCTTGCCAGCTATGGTTAATCGCTGTAGCAAAATGTCCTTTGTCAAATTGTTGGGCATTGTGTTGTACAAATGCGTAATGGGTATAGCACCAAACCCATCTCCAACCTGAAGTAATACTTCCGATTTTTGACCATTTAAGTATTTTTTTTCATACTCCACTCGGGCATCAATTTTACCAAAGTTAAAATCATTACCCAAAAAACTCGGTAAGGATTTAGTAACCTGTAAAGTGAATCGTGGAAACCGTTTTTCATATTCAATTTTCCCATTAGGTGTTTGCATTAAATCACTAAAGGGATTCCACTGGATTGAAAATAATACCGTCGTCATCGAGAAATCCCGATACGATTTACCACCGTACGCAAATGTGTAGTCGAATAGCGGACTGATTTCACTATGCGTAAGTTGCCACACACTTTCGGTCTTCGGAATAATTTTAGTCTCAATATACGCACGCCAAGTTCTATGATTATAAAACGTACTAATGTTAATCGGCCTAGGATCATACAACTTAAATACTCTTTTGTCAGTGGCAAAACTAGTACTCGCAATCTCCCGAACATCATCCGTATAACTTCCTCCAATCCAAGAATTCGTGAAATGGCCAATCCGAACCGCTGCTCCAATGTTGTATTTTATAGCTTCATCTTTTAACCCATAAGCACTATAACCTTCCAGTCGAAATTTCCGGGAAAATTGTTCGTTGGTAATACCGCCTAGTCCAAATCGAAACCCTTCAAAATTATTATAACTCAATAAATAGCGTAAATCAAAATCAAAAGGCCCAAAGGGCAAATATCCATTAATGATTTTACGGCCAAACTTTATCTTCTTTTCAATCTTCTGTTTCGTAATCACACTGTCCAAAACAAAATAGGTGCGGTCACTTCGTGTATCAATGCTGTCTTTCCGGTTTTCGTTCCAAAAAGCATCGTCCCGCTGGTTGGCATTCGCTTTTACATCAATAGTGATAGAGGATTTTTTGATCTTGACATCATCAGTGACTTTCAAATCATAAACGTCCATCTCTGAAGCTAAATAAGTGTAGTCAGAAGCATTTTTCTTGTGGATCGACCCTTCCTCATTTTCCGCTGCAAATTCGATTCTTCCGCCCAATATAGCCGTAGGCTCCTTACTTTTTCCTTTCACAATGCGGAAACGCTTTTGCTCCGGAAACCAAAGAGCCAATTCGGGTAAATACCTAAATTCATGCAAGCCGGTAATGTCAAGAACACCGCGAATTCGCATCACCGCTTTGGCAATAGCAAACTGCTCTTGGTCGATATACAGCAAACCCTCCAATCCTTTTGTACTAATCTTGTTTTTAAAATAAACCACAATGACACTCCGATTGTCAATTTTTGTAGTGTCCAAAATTTCATAACGGTACTCCTGCAAGGCGTTTTTGGAAATCGGACTTTTATACTTCGTCTCAAACAACTCATACTTGTCATCATAGATGGAAAAGGATTGTAATCCAAATCCAAGCAATTCATAGATGGGTTCCTTAAAACCAGCCATCTTAGTGCCAATAATGGTCTCCTTTAAGAGCGGCTTTTCAAATTGGAATTGCGATACTTTTTCAGTCAAAAACAAATGCTGCTTCGTGATGATCTTTTTGAATTTATAATCGGAAGAATCTATTTTAACGATTTTATCTTTGAGATTTGGCGCGGCAAATAAAGTGTCTATCTTGCCAACAATAGAATCTGGATTAGCCGTAACAACCAACTTGTTATAAGTCTTAAACTCAAAGCTCCTAAGTTTCTTCTGCGGATTGTTATGGTCCTTGTGGGCAATAACGTTAGCAAGTAAGGTGTTGGCCAAATGACGATTAGAAAGCAGTACTTCCTTTAATTCGGTAGTATTGGGCGAAAGCAAAATAGTGTAAAACGACTTGGTTTCAAAAAGGGATAGGGTCTTGGCAGTGTAACCTAAATACGAAACCGATAAAGTCTCGGGAGACGTAGGTAACTCAAAGTCAAATTTCCCATCTACATCCGAAAGGGTAGTAAAACCTTTTTCGGTAGTTACCGTGGCAAAAGGAAGTGCTTTTTTAGTCTCCGCATCCTTGACTATGCCATGCAGCTGAAATTGGGCCTGAAGCGAAAGCGAATATAAAAAGACAAATAGAAATAGCTGCTTCATTAGTAAGGTATTGACTCAATAGCTAGTGCAAAAATAACAATAAAAAATCCGCCTCATCATTATTTATCTAGACTAGACGGATTTTAATATCGAATTAACAAAGTCATTACACTTTCATGATTTCGGCTTCTTTAACAACCAAATGCTCTTCTATTTTCTTGATAAAAGAATCAGTCAATTTCTGAACATCATCTTCAGCGGTTTTACATACATCCTCTGACGTGCCCTCTTTTTCTAATTTCTTAATTTCAGTATTCGCATCCTTACGAGCATTACGAATTCCAATTTTAGCATCCTCTGCCTCCGCTTTGGCTTGTTTTACCAAATCACGTCTGCGCTCTTCTGTCAAGGCTGGGACATTAATAATAATATTATCCCCATTATTCATTGGATTAAACCCTAGATTAGCAATCATAATTGCTTTCTCTATAGGATGCAACATGTTTTTCTCCCATGGCGTAACAGTAATCGTACGTGCATCAGGTACGTTAATATTTGCAACCTGCGATAAGGGGGTTTGCGAACCATAATAATCTACAAACACACCACCCAACATTTGAGGAGTTGCTTTTCCGGCACGGATGTTTAAAAACTCTTTTTCTAAATGCGCAATAGAACCCGTCATAGATTCTTTTGTGCTGTCTAAAATAAATTCAATTTCTTCCATTCTTTATTGATTTTTAGATAATCGGTAACCTTAAATCGAACACCGACTATAAACTATATTTTAACTACGGTTCCAATGTTTTCGCCTTCGCAAATTTTCATTAGATTCCCTTTTTTATTCATATCAAATACCACAATTGGTAAGGCATTTTCCTGACTCAAGGTAAAAGCAGTAGTGTCCATCACATTCAATCCCTTTTTAATTACATCATCAAAAGTGATAGTGTCAAATTTAATCGCATTCGGATTTTTCTCGGGATCGCTATCGTAAATACCATCTACTCTAGTCCCTTTCAAAATAACATCAGCATGCACTTCAACACCACGCAAAACGGCAGCCGTGTCAGTAGTGAAATAAGGATTTCCTGTGCCTGCTCCAAAGATTACAATACGCCCTTTTTCAAGATGACGAACCGCTCTTCTTTTTATATAAGGCTCAGCTATGGCTTCAATCTTCAAGGCGGTTTGTAAACGAGTCAACATCCCTTTATCCTCTAAAGCTCCTTGCAAAGCCATGCCGTTAATTACAGTGGCTAACATCCCCATATAATCACCTTGCACACGGTCCATACCATTGCTAGCTCCAGCTACTCCTCTAAAAATATTTCCCCCTCCAATAACAATCGCAATCTCGATTCCCTTATCGTGAAGCTGCTTAATTTCATCAGCATATTCCGCTAAGATTTTGGGATCAATACCATATTGTCTCTCACCCATTAGGGCTTCACCGCTCAATTTTAGAAGAATTCTTTTGTATTTCATTACAAGTGTATATTGTTTTTAAGGTGTAATGCTGTCGCCCTTCGGGCTCGAGTCATTCGTTGTTTATATTTTTTTAAAGGTGTAATGCTGTCGCCCTTCGGGCTCGAGTCAGTACTACGGTCTGTTGTTTTTTTAACTCATGCACAAAACAGGATTCCTTAGTTTGTTGTTGGGTGCAAATATAAACATATTCTGTTTTTCTAACCCATCTCCTAAAAAGATTATTTGGTAACATTTATTACTTAATATCACTTTTTGCTTTTGTAATTTTGTCCTTTAAAATCCTGAATTATGGTAACGGTGAATAACGATGCAATAGCCCAAAGCTACTCATACCTGGAATACAGAAATATAATAGCCAATTTATTGCTGGAAGGCAAAACCTCTGGTAAGATACAATCTGAAGCACTTGTGCACTACTCACAGTTGAATGTAACCCGAATGAATCGTTTAGATAAAACAATCACAATTACGGAGGAATATATCAATCAGTTGCATAGTTTAAAGGGAAATTACATTTGGCTAGTACTAGCCGAAGGGTGGTGCGGTGACGCGGCTCAAATTGTTCCAGTAATTAATAAAATGGCAATGCTTTCAGAGGAAATCGAACTTAAAGTACTCTTCCGTGATGAAAACGAAGAGCTGATGAACAGGTTCTTAACCAACGGGACCAAAGGAATCCCTAAACTAATCATCTTAGATAAAACTACGCTGGAAGTCTTAGGGGATTTCGGACCAAGACCGCAAGGCGCAGCGCAATTCATGATTGATTATAAAGCAACGAATGGCCTGATTGACGAAACCGCCAAAACCGAATTACAACTGTGGTATTTTCATAATAAAGGAATCGAAATCCAACAAGAAATAATGGACCTGATGCAGTCTATTGAGGCAAACTTGCTTCAAAAAGCGCTGGGGTAAGGGCAGCGGTAACCGTATAGTCGCCAATTTTTGTGCGGCGTAAAGCAGACAAATACCCTCCCGATTGTAAGGCAATCCCAAAGTCATAAGCTAGCGAACGGATATAGGTTCCCTTGCTGCAGCTAATCCTAAAATCAATTTCAGGTAGCGCAATCCGTGTGATTTCAAATTCGTAAACGGTCGTTTTCCGTGCTTGTATCTCTATAACTTCTCCAGCACGAGCATGTTCATATAACCGCACACCATCTTTCTTAATAGCCGAAAAAACAGGGGGCTTTTGGTCTATCTCTCCAATAAATTGTTTGGTAGTTTCCAAAAGTAAAGCTTCCGTAATATGCTCAGTAGGATAAGTAGCATCCACTTCAGTTTCTAAGTCATAGGAAGGGGTAGTGGCACCCAACCTAATGGTTCCCGTATATTCTTTGGTCTGACTCTGAATCTCCGTGATTTTTTTAGTAAACTTTCCAGTACAAACAATCAACAATCCAGTAGCCAATGGATCCAAAGTGCCAGCATGTCCTATCTTGAATTTTTTTGGTAAATCGTAACGACGCTTTAATAAGTACTTCAATTTATTTACCGCTTGAAAAGAAGACCAGGTCAATGGCTTGTCAATCAAAAGAACTTGCCCCTCTAATATCGCATCGGCCGTCATTAAATAGTCGTTAACTTCATTACAAAGAAGTGAATAAGGAGTATCGCAACTCCGGCTGCGATTCGGTAATAACCAAACATCTTAAAGCCATGTTTAGACAAATAGCCAATAAAAGATTTTATAGCCAATAATGCTACAATAAAAGCTACAACATTACCCAAAATCAAAAAGTTAACCTGATCATGGGTCAAAACATAGCCGTCTTTATAATAGTCATAACATTTTTTAACGGTGGCCCCTAACATAGTAGGAACTGCCAAGAAAAAGGAAAACTCTGCTGCCGTAGTTCGGGATAATTTCTGAGACATACCTCCCACGATACTAGCCCCGCTTCGAGAAACCCCAGGAATCATTGCTAAGCATTGGAACAATCCAATTTTTACGGCAGTGGCGTAACTAATAGTTTCTTGTTCTTTGGTTTCTTCATTCGTACTAAATAAATCATCCACTTTCAGTAAAATGATACCCCCAATAACTAAGGATATCGCCACCGTAATAGGATTCTCCAACAAAGCATCTATTTTTTTGCTGAACAACAAACCAAATACTACGGCCGGAATAAAAGCAACCAACAATTTAAAGTAAAAATCTAAGGTTTGAAAAAAGCGCTTGAAGTACAAAACCACGACCGATAATATGGCACCCAATTGGATAACCACCGTAAATAATTTTGTAAAATCATCATGGGCAATCCCAAAAAATGAAGAGGCAATAATCATATGCCCCGTAGAAGAAATCGGTAAAAACTCCGTTATACCTTCAATAATCGCTAGAACCGCAGCTTGAATATAATCCATTATTCCGATTTAGACTTTTTGAATATAGAATAAATGGTAATCCCAAAACCAAGCAAAACCACCGTAGGGGCAATGCGGATTCTTCTAAAATTAAAAACATCATCATTCCAAACCTTCGGGTCATCACTACCACCACCACTCATCAATACAAACCCAATCACAATTACAGCGATACCAATCAATAAGGTCTTGTAATTCACCTTGTCAAAAAGAAAATCCGGTTTCTGCTCGTTATTTTTCATCATATCTTTTAGTCTATTATCTATTATCTCTTCGTCTATTATCTATGCTGTCCCCTTAGTACAAATCATCCGTTCTCAAATTCAAAAAACGTTGCGTAGCAAAGTAAGTACTTATCAAAGTAATTACTATTCCCAAAACCAACACACCCAAAAGCACAATGCCAATAGCAACTTGATTTTCTAGGATACCCAAATTAGGGTAACTCGATTGAATGTAAATTAATAATCCAATCAAAGCCACTATCGCTAACACAGCACCAATAAAGCCCAAAATAACATTGGTTTTTATAAACGGTTTTCGAATAAAGGATTTAGTAGCCCCCACCATCTGCATCGTCTTAATGATAAAGCGGTTAGAGTAGATGGATAAACGAAGCGAACTGTTAATCAATAAAACGGAGATTAAAGCAAAGACTCCACTGATGATCAAAATCCACATACTAATGTTTTTCACATTGTCGTTCACCATGGTAACCAACTGCTTGTCATAAACAATATCCGCAATCATGTCGTTTTTACGCAAACGACTCTCAATTTTCGCAATCTCTTGATTGGTGACAAAATCAGCTTTCAAATGAATGTCAAAGGAGTTTTGCAACGGATTCACACCCAAAAATTGCATAAAGTCCTCCCCAATTACTTTTTTATGTGCCGCGGCTGCTTTTTCTTTAGAAACATATTCAAAAGATTTAGCAAACTTAGCTGTTTTCAACTCACTGTTAAAAGCAGTCGTAACCGAGTCGTTAGCCTCGTTTTTAAAGAATACCGTCATCACAATCTCTTCCTTGAAATTGTCCGATAAACGCTTAGAATTGATGACAAAAAGCCCCAAGATTCCCAGTAAAAAAAGCACCAAAAAGATACTCAACACTACCGAAAAATAAGAGGTAATCACTCTGCGTTTCTGAAACTTTTCAAATGAGTCTGACATAAACAGTAAATTTAGCCGTAAAAATAATAAAGAAAATTGTTTTTATCCTTTATAACGTACAAACTTTTAACTTTATTATAATAAACGTAAATTTGTCGCTTAAATTTTTTAGCAGCGAGTGGCTTGAGCTGTTTCAGTCATCCATTTTCCCGCTTTCCGTTACAATCTCTACGAGGATTTACACTGCAATCGGGGCTAGAAAGTAAACGTATTTGACAGTAAATTAAAATGACTCGAGCCCGAAGGGCGACAGCATTGCACCTATAAAAAACAATAGAAGCGAGCAATGACTCGAGCTCATCGAGCGACAGCATTACACCAATAAAAACAATACAAGCGAGTAATGAAATATTTTCACGAACAAATCGAAGCCAAATGGCAACAGTATTGGGCACAAAACCAAACCTTCGCCGCCAGTAACAATTCAGACAAACCTAAATATTATGTCCTTGACATGTTTCCTTATCCTTCCGGAGCAGGCTTACACGTTGGACATCCTCTTGGCTACATCGCTTCCGATATCGTGGCTCGTTTCAAACGCCATAAAGGATTTAATGTATTACACCCACAAGGCTACGATTCATTCGGATTGCCAGCCGAACAATACGCCATTCAAACAGGGCAACACCCAGAGAAAACGACCCGCGAAAACATCACCCGCTACCGCGAGCAATTAGATAAAATTGGTTTCTCCTTTGATTGGAGTAGAGAAGTGCGTACTTCAAACCCCGACTATTACAAACATACCCAATGGATTTTCATCCAATTGTTCAATGCTTGGTACAATAACGAATCCAACAAAGCAGAAAACATCACGTCCTTAATCGCTATCTTCGAAAACGAAGGAAACGCTAACGTAAAAGCCGTTTGCGACGACAATATCGAGCCTTTTACAGCAGCTGATTGGAACTCGTTTTCTAGCGATGAGCAGCAAAAAATACTGCTACAATACCGCCTAACCTATTTGGCAGAAACGGAAGTAAACTGGTGCCCCGCATTAGGAACTGTACTAGCGAATGACGAAATCATAAACGGAGTATCCGAACGAGGGGGTCACCAAGTAATCCGCAAGAAAATGACCCAATGGTCCATGCGCATCTCGGCCTATGCCGAACGCTTATTACAAGGATTAGAAACCATCGACTGGAGCGAATCCATCAAAGAAAGCCAACGCAACTGGATCGGAAAATCCGTAGGAGCTGCCGTTGATTTCGTAATTCCCAATTCGTCATTCGTAATTTCCGTATTTACAACCCGCCCCGACACCATCTTCGGCGTAACGTTTATGACCCTAGCTCCAGAACATGAACTAGTAGCTAAAATTACAACGCCCGAACAAAAAGCGGCAGTAGAAGCCTACGTAGATGCAACTGCCAAACGCTCAGAAAGAGAACGTATGGCCGATGTTAAAACCATCTCTGGTGTATTCACAGGCACCTATGCCGAACATCCCTTCACCAAAGAACCTATCCCAGTTTGGATAGGGGATTATGTACTAGCAGGCTACGGTACCGGAGCGGTAATGGCCGTACCGTGCGGCGACGAAAGAGATTACGCCTTTGCCAATTTCTTTAAAGGTCAAAACGGCATGCCCGAAATCAAAAATATCTTCAATCAAGACATCTCCGAAGCAGCCTACGGTGAGAAAGGCGGATTCGAATTAGTGAACTCCGACTTCCTAAACGGTCTTGGCTATAAAGAAGGAACTAAGAAAATCATCGAAGCATTAGAAGGAATCGGTCAAGGAAAAGGAAAAACCAATTACCGTCTAAGAGATGCCGTGTTTTCACGACAAAGGTATTGGGGCGAACCCTTCCCGGTATACTACGTAAACGGATTACCGCAAATGATTGATAGCGCCCATTTGCCTATCGTACTTCCCGAAGTAGAGAAGTATTTGCCCACAGAAGACGGGCAACCCCCACTAGGGAATGCGACAAACTGGGCTTGGGATACGGTAGCCAAAAAAGTAGTCAGCAATGATTTAATCAACAATACAACCGTTCACCCGTTAGAACTCAACACCATGCCCGGTTGGGCAGGAAGCTCATGGTACTGGATGAGATACATGGATGCCAGCAACGAAACCGAGTTCGCCTCCGCCGACGCCTTAAAGTATTGGGAAAACGTCGACCTATACATAGGAGGAAGCGAACACGCCACAGGCCATCTATTGTATTCCCGCTTCTGGAACAAATTCCTAAAAGACCTGGGCTACGCTCCAACCGAAGAACCCTTCAAGAAACTAATCAACCAAGGGATGATTCTAGGAATGAGTGCTTTTGTGTATAGAAGCGAAGATTCTAAAAAATTATATTCAAAAGGTGTAATCGCAGGCGAAAAAGTGCAACCTATCCACGTGGACCTAGCCGTTATAAAAGACATTACTAACGAATTGGATATCGAAGCCTTCAAAAAGCATCCACTGTATTCCGATTATAAGGACGCCGAATTCATTTTAGAAGATGGTAAATACATCGTAGGCCGTGAAGTAGAAAAAATGTCGAAGTCCAAATACAACGTAGTCAACCCCGACGATATCTGCAACGACTACGGAGCAGATACGTTGCGTTTATACGAAATGTTCTTAGGACCACTAGAACAAGCCAAACCATGGAACACCGCCGGAATCACCGGAGTATCAGGCTTCCTAAAAAAACTATGGCGCTTGTATTTTGACGACAACGGTTTGATAGTGACGGATGGCGAACCAACCCCCGAAATGCACAAAACCCTACACAAAACCATCAAAAAAGTAACCGAGGATATCGAGAATTTCTCCTTCAATACATCGGTGTCACAATTTATGATTTGTGTAAACGAACTAGCATCGCAAAAATGCAACCATAGAGCAATACTCGAACCACTAGCCGTACTGATTTCTCCGTATGCCCCACACATAGCCGAAGAGCTATGGGCACAATTAGGACACGAAGGTTCGGTGTCAACAATAGCTTTCCCTATCTGTGAAGAGAAATATTTGGTAGAATCCGAAAAAGAATACCCAGTATCCTTCAACGGCAAAATGCGTTTTACCATCAAATTGCCACTAGACCTAACCGTAGCCCAAATACAAGAAATTGTTTTAGCAGACGAACGTACAATCAAGCAGTTAGAAGGACGAACACCCAATAAAGTGATTATCGTACCCGGTAAAGTAATCAACCTAGTAGGGTAAACCAACTAAAGACCCTATCCAAAACCCAAACTCTTCTAGAGTTTGGGTTTTTTTATGCAATAAAGCATAGTCTAGTATACATTAGAGCAATAGCTCATTTATAGCGTATATATAGCGTATATAAAAGTAGTATCATGCTATAAAAGCCTTATCTACTTAAATTGTAAGTTTAGTTTTTTTGGTAATAATGACGTAGCAAACCTCGAGGAATAGCAGGATGTCCCTGAGTACACAAGTAGTAAATTTGATTTAGAAAACCTTGAAATATAGGAGCATATATAAAACAAACCACACTAAAATGGTAGTCAAAACAGGGTTCAATTTCGATTGAATAGGGTCTTTAAGGTAGCTGAAAGAGTCTTTTAGAAGTAGTAGGGTACTAATAGGGATAAATAATATAACTAAGATAATGCCTAACCCATACTTCCCCATTTTCAAATCTTCAAATCTTCAAATTTTCAAATTTTCAAATCCCGAAATCAAAGCTGTATCTGCCGCTCAAGCTGCTGCTCCAAAGAAATAAAAGTTTCCGTTCGGGATACCCCATCAATAGGCTGTATCTTCTTGTTCAGCAACTGCATCAAATGCTCATTGTCCTTGCAAATAATCTTAATGAGGATACTCCAATTGCCAGTAGTATAATGACACTCCAATACCTCAGGTATCTTCTTCAATTCCCGTACCGCATCCGAATTACTAGAAGCTTTGTCCAAATAAATCCCAATAAACGCCATCGTCTTATACCCCAATACCCGGTTGTCAATAATAAACTTCGAACCTGAGATTACCCCAGCTTCTTCCAACTTCCGCAACCGCTGATGTATCGCCGCCCCCGAAATACCTATTTTATTCCCAATTTGTAGAATCGGCTTACGCGCATCTTCCATCAACGCTCTAAGGATTTCTTTATCGATACCGTCTATTTCTATTTGCAATTGATTTATTTTCATTTGTTCAAGTTGTTTTAAGAATAATAGAACAAGCTAAAGCTTGTATACCTCAAGCCCACTGGGCTTGCTCCTTTTAATTTCAAATCGTCAATTTCAATTTGTAACTGATTAAGCTTCATAATGTGATTATTTAAAGTAAAAGTAACTATTTCCTACTTATCTATATACAAAAAAACCGAAATCAGTTACGATTTCGGTTATAGTATAATAGTTGAGGTTCCTAGTTTCCCAATAACTTATCGGGATTATAACCCACATAAGGCATCTCCGTTTCCTTAAAGACTACCCCAAAAGTTTCCAATTCTTTCAATATCGGCTCATAAACCTCTTTACGTATCGGCAATTGTACCCCTGGCGTTTTAATATTTCCATTCAAGATCTGTAACGTAGCCATTGCAACCGGTAAACCAACCGTCTTAGCCATCGCCGTATACGTTTGGTCATCACCGATACAAACCATCTTGGAATCAATTTGCTTGCGCTCGCCATTAAGTTCGTATCCAAATTTGTGATACATCACAATCATATCTTTGTCTTCGGGTTGTAGGGTCCAACGGTCATTCAAAATGCGCTCTAAGATTTGTGCCGGTGTAGCCTCTTTCAAACCCACAATTTTCTTAGCATTGAACAAATCCAATTCCAATAACTTGTCCCACATAATATCATCTTGCTCAATTCCTAGGGCCAAACGGGTCTTAATTTCAACCGAATCCGTAGGATGATAAGGTAAAAACGAATTGAGATAGTCACGGTAACTCATCGTTTCCGAGTGTTCCATTACATAAGAGTCATCCGTCATGCCTAATTGTACAAACATGTTCCAAGCCTTTGAATACCCAACCCGACGTATAGTCCCACGGTACAAAGTAAGGACATCATCCAATCCATAAACACTGCGGTATTTCAAAGAATCTCTATTGGCATAACCCTCAAACTTACCATAACCCTCCACTTCCAAAAACTCCGTTCTTCTGAATAATTTGTGGTACGGAATGTACTTGTATTTTCCTTCCTGTATGAACTTCGCAGCCCCACCTTGCCCAGCCAAAACTACATTGCGTGGTGCCCAAGTAAATTTATAGTTCCAAAGATTGTTATCACTTTCTGGTGCAACTAAGCCCCCACAAAACGATTCAAATAAAATCATCTTGCCTCCCTTAGCTTCGATCTCATGAATCACCTTCATCGCACTCATGTGATCAATTCCAGGATCAAGACCTATCTCATTCATGAAGACCAATCCATTAGCTTGTGCCGCAGCATCCAATCCCTGCATCGCCTCCGATACATAGGAAGCCGTAACCATATGCTTTCTATAGGTGACACAATCTTGCGCAACTTCAAAATGCATATGAGCAGGCAACATCGAAATAACAATGTCGGCCTTTTGAATCTCACTTTGTCGTTGGGCTACATTGTTAATGTCTAATGCTATTGCCGTAGCATTCGGATGATTATGGGTCTTGCGTTGGGCTAATTCTAAAGATAAATCGCCTATCGTCAGATGCAGTTGCTCTTCAGCCGATTTATGTAAAAGGTATTGTATCAGGGAAGATGCCGAACGACCAGCACCTATGATTAATATGTTTCTCATGCGTTTGTTTGTTGTTGGCGGCAAAGGTATGAAATAAACAAAAAAGCCCATCGTTTCCAATGAGCTTTTGAATTATTCTAATCCTTCAAGTTCTTCCAAATCCTTTTGGGCCTCCTTCTTATTTTCAATTTTTTGTTCTTCAAATTTAGTGTCCTTAGCAACTTCATCTTTAATAAACAAGATCTTTCCCATTACAAATGCGGAACAAAGGACTCCAATAAAAAGTAATATTTTTGGCAACTTCTTTTGACGTTCCTCTGATTTCTTTAACAGTAGCAAACTACAGACTAAGGCCAATCCGATAGGTAAAAAGGCCAAAGTATCCATCGGTAATATGGCAAACACCAAAGCTAATACCGTTAAAACTAGAGCCAATATTAAAAATAGTTTTCTCATAATAGAATAAGATTACATGCCACTAGCAGAAGTTAGTACTAATTGACCCGTGCCCACAGGGATACTAAATTTCAATAAAGCAGGGACTTTATAAGCATCTGCAGTCAACCAAATAAGGTTCTTGTCTTTCCCTCTCAAGGCATCCGTTTTAGCTCCAATAGAAATCTTATAGCATTCTTTTTTTCCTAAATTCCCTGCATTAATGGTCTCCTTACCCATAAACTTTAGGGTGACAGGAACCTGTTTCTCGTCAAATACAATTAACATGGTTTGCGTTTGTCCGACTTTTAATTTGCTCAAATCCATTGTCCTAACTTTATAGAACATCGAAATAACATCTTGGGTGGTTGGCCCAACACTAAAGGTTTTTTGGCTTTCAGGACGATTCTTTTTCTTAGAAGTACTATTTATAGTGTTGCCTTTAAATACATATTTCTCCTTTTTAGTCCATCCTCCTTCATCAATGCTTCTTTTATATAAACTAGGGCGCAAATTAGCCGAATTTACATAACTTTCATAAATATCTCTAATCTTAAAAAAAGAATCCCACTTGCTGTAAGTAGATAATTCACAGCTCAAATGTAAATAATTGTTTTTAGCTGTGGTAACCGTTTCAGTGGTCATGGTCACTTGAGCCAACTGGGTCATCAATCCACTCATGTTATAAGAACCAGCAAAAACAAATTTCTCCCCAGATCTAATGGTTTGACCAGTAAGTGTAGTAAATGCGCTTACCAAATACACAGCACTTAAGATTAATAATGATTTTTTCATGGTAATGATTTATGGCTGCAAATATAAAAGATTTAAAACTGTTAAATTTCTAAAAGAAAAGCCAATTTTTCTTTCTGTTGAACAGATAACGAATAAATTTGTCTTATCATACAAAATAGTGGAAAATGGAAAGAAGAATTCTAAGTGTCGCAGCCTTTATGGGTACGACCGCAATTGTTTTAGGTGCTTTTGGAGCGCATGCGCTAAAAAAATACCTTTCAATAGAACAACTAAACACGTTTGAAACTGGGGTGAAATACCAAATGTATCATGCGCTTTTTTTGCTATTTCTTGGGTTAAATCCTTTCTTGACCGAAAAAGCAAAAAAAAGCACATTCCATCTCATCTGCAGTGGCGTAATTTTCTTCTCTGGTTCCATTTATTTGTTAGCTACAAAAAGTTTAACGCACATTGATTTCAAACCCATTGGAATCATTACGCCAATCGGAGGAGCCTTATTAATAGCGGGCTGGAGCATCTTGTTTTGGCACATGATTAAAAAGAGGTAATAATATTTTTGCTAAAAAAATAGTTTCTAAAATTTAATTTTTACCTTTGTAACCTCAATTATAAAACAACACAAACTAATTTCCATGGAGAACTACGCCCAATTTACGAAATCGATTTCGTTGGAACAATACGGAATCAAAAGCGTTCAAGAAGTTATCTATAATCCTTCCTTTGAAAAATTATATAACGATGAATTAGATTCAAATTTACAAGGATACGAAAAAGGCCAACTTTCAGAATTAGGTGCAGTAAATGTTATGACCGGTGTTTTTACGGGTAGATCACCAAAAGATAAATACATCGTAAAAGACAACATTACGCAAGATACGATTTGGTGGACTTCCGATAAAGCGGTAAACGATAATAAACCAATTGCACCAAATACTTGGAATGCATTAAAAGAAACTACTATTGACCAACTTTCAGGTAAGAAATTATACGTAGTGGATGCATTCTGTGGTGCTAATGAAAATACGCGATTAAAAGTGCGTTTCATTATGGAAGTGGCGTGGCAAGCTCACTTTGTAACCAATATGTTTATTCGCCCAACAGAAGCCGAATTAGAGCACTTTGGCGAGCCCGATTTCATCGTGATGAACGGTTCCAAAACTTCCTTCAAAGATTATGCAGCGCACGGCCTTAATTCTGAAGTGTACGTTGCCTTCAATTTAACTGAGAAAATGCAGTTGATTGGTGGTACTTGGTATGGTGGCGAGATGAAGAAGGGAATGTTCTCTATGATGAACTATTACCTACCACTACAAGGAATTGCTTCTATGCATTGTTCTGCAAATAAAGGAAAAGATGGTGATGTAGCTATTTTCTTTGGGTTGTCAGGAACAGGGAAAACTACCTTGTCGACGGATCCAAAGAGAGAACTAATCGGTGATGATGAGCACGGATGGGATGATGAAGGTGTTTTCAATTTCGAAGGTGGCTGTTATGCCAAAACAATTGACCTAAGTAAAGAAAATGAACCCGATATCTATGGCGCCATTAAAAAAGATGCTTTGTTGGAAAACGTTACAGTAGATGCTAACGGTGTGATTGATTTCAAAGATGGTTCTGTAACCCAAAATACCCGTGTGTCTTATCCAATTTATCACATTCATAACATTGTTAAGCCAATCTCTAAAGCAGGTCATGCAACCAAAGTAATTTTCTTAACCGCCGATGCTTTTGGAGTTATGCCTCCAGTTTCCAAATTAACACCCGATCAAACAAAATATTATTTCCTTTCAGGATTTACTGCAAAATTAGCAGGCACCGAAAGAGGGGTAACGCAACCAGAACCTACTTTTTCAGCTTGTTTCGGTAAAGCTTTCTTGTCCTTACATCCAACAAAATATGGTGAAGAATTAGTAAAGAAAATGGAACAACACAATGCCACTGCGTATATGGTAAATACAGGCTGGAACGGTACAGGAAAACGTATTTCGATAAAAGACACAAGAGCCATTATCGATGCAATCCTCGACGGCTCTATTGAAGAGGTAGAATCGAAAATTATCCCAACATTTAACTTGGCTGTTCCTACTTCTTTACATGATGTTAATCCAGCGATTTTAGATCCAAGAGACACGTATACAGATGTTACAGATTGGACTTCAAAAGCAGAAGACTTAGCTTCTCGATTTATTAAAAACTTTGCCCAATACACAGACAATCGAGAAGGCCAAAACTTAGTAAAGGCTGGTCCACAAATTTAGCAAACAAGCATAACAAACATACCTAACCAAAAGAAAAAGCCATTCAAATTTTGAATGGCTTTTTTGATATATGTATCTGTATATAATTTATTTTCCTTTATTAGCATCAGCAATATAGCGCTCTAATGCCATTGTCATCGAGGGAGTGTCAGGCGTTGGCGCTAAAATATCGATCCGTAACCCATGCTCCAATGCTTCTTTTTGAGTCGTACTTCCAAATACAGCGATACGCGTGTTGTTTTGCTTAAAATCAGGGAAGTTTTTGAATAAGGATTTTATTCCTGTCGGACTAAAGAAAGCCAAAACATCATAATATACATCGGCTAAATCAGATAAATCACTCATTACTGTTTTGTAAAAAGTGGCTTGTGTCCATTCCACCTTTAAATTGTTTAAGGTTTGAGGCACATCAAAATTCAGCTGGTCAGAAGCGGGTAATAAAAACTTTTCTTCTTTGTATTTTTTTATCAAAGGAGATAAATCAACAAAATCTTTTTGGCCAACATATATTTTACGTTTTCGGTACACTACATACTTCTGTAAATAAAAAGCAATAGCCTCCGATTGGCAAAAATATTTTAAATCTTCCGGCACCTTATAGCGCATTTCTTCTGCTACTCTAAAAAAATGATCAACAGAGTTACGGCTGGTTAAAATAATCGCAGTATAGTTATTAAGGTCAATTTTTTGAGCTCTAACATCTTTTGCATTAACCCCTTCAACATGTATAAAGGGGCGAAAATCAATTTTCACCTTATGCTTTTGTTGTAAATCAAAATAAGGAGAATTTTCTACCTTAGGTTCTGGTTGTGATACCAAAATTGTTTTCACTTTCAAATTTGACATTTTAATGTGCTAAATTTTTTGTAATCAAATAATATATAAAATAGTAGGGCGCTATTTCGAGTGCGCAAAGATACAAAATAAAATAAAACAACTTGCTTATAAGTAAGTTTTGATAAATCTTTAGAGAAATTAGATAAGTAAACAAGTTAATTATTAAAATCACAGCAATTGCACAAAAAAGTAAAGCATTTGATGAAGAATTGTTGTAAAATAAGTAAATGTTAATCGGGAGAAGCATAAGTGCAATGAAAGTACGATAACTTACCTTTTGTAAATTCAATTGCTCCGTGAATTCTTCTATGCTAAACGTAGCAGCTACAATTTTCTCAACCAAAAATTTAGACAATATAAAAACAAAAAGAAACGTGAAAATCCGGATGAATATGACCCAATCAGTTTTGGAAGCATAGTGAAAATAACTCAAAACCAATTGAATAAAAAAAGCATAAGATATAAGTTGTACAATAAATAAAAGTATCGTAAATCCACTCATTAAATGAGAAGGGTCTTTGTAAACCTTGATGTATTTGTCAGAAACTAATATCCGCAGAAAATCGGTAAAGCGCGTTTCAAACACCGTTCGAGTGATAGCAATTAAAACAAACGATAAAACAAAAAGAAAAGTTGCCCAATCCCTGCTTTCTAATACCCTCGGCTGTAAAACGGTTTCTATCATAATCCTGGCAAAATTACTAATTTTTTATTTGTTAAATTATTATATAATTATTAAGAAACACCACTAATAAAAAGTTTATTTTTGCACTTAAGTTTGATTGTATTTTATGAACGATAGCCTTGTAATTATTCCTACCTATAATGAAATTGAAAACATCGAAAATATTATTCGAGCCGTTTTTTCTTTATCAAAACCGTTTGATATTTTAATTGTTGATGATAATTCCCCCGACAATACAGGAGTAAAAGTTCTTGAGTTACAACAGGAGTTTCATGGTAAATTGTTTTTAGAGGTTCGACTAAAAAAGGCAGGTCTCGGCACAGCCTACGTTCATGGATTTAAATGGGCACTTAATCACGCATACGAGTATATTTTTGAAATGGATGCCGATTTCTCTCATAATCCAGCCGACTTAGAAAGACTATACGAAGAATGCCATACTAAGGGAGGCGACTTAGCGATTGGGTCACGATATGTAACGGGAGTAAATGTAGTTAACTGGCCCTTAAGCCGGGTTTTGCTTTCATATTTTGCCTCCGTGTATGTTCGTATGATTACAGGGATGAAAATTATGGATGCTACTGCAGGATATATTTGTTACCGCAGAATCGTTTTAGAAAAAATAAATCTAGATAAAATAAAATTTATAGGCTATGCTTTTCAAATCGAAATGAAATACAGAGCCTTCGCTAAAAAATTTGCTATAAAGGAAGTCCCCGTAATTTTTACCGATCGTACTAAAGGACAATCCAAAATGAGCGGCGCTATCATCAAAGAAGCCATTTTCGGCGTTATTTCCCTGCGAGCAAGAAAGTTTTTTAACCGATTATAACTAAATACCATGAATACCTTTTTAATTAAAAATGCCAAAATTGTAAATGAAGGAGTTATTTTTGAAGGTGATGTATTGATTGAAAACGAGTTTATTGTTGAAATCGCTCAAAACATAAGTCCAAAACATACAAACTATAAAATAGTGGATGCAGAGGGACGTTATTTACTCCCGGGAGTGATCGACGATCAGGTTCATTTTCGCGAACCAGGGCTGACCCATAAAGGTACTATTGCATCAGAAAGTAGAGCGGCAGTAGCAGGTGGAATAACCTCGTTTATAGAGCAACCCAATACTCTTCCAAATGCGGTAACACAGGAGATTTTAGAAGAAAAATATAAGGTAGCCGCAAACACCTCCTATGCTAACTATTCCTTTATGATGGGCGGGACGAATGATAATTTAGAAGAGATTTTAAAAACTAATCCAAAAAATGTCGCTGGATTAAAATTGTTCCTGGGTTCGTCAACAGGTGATATGTTGGTCGATAGTACGGACTCCTTAGAAAAAATATTTTCTAGCACTAAATTATTAATTGCAGTTCACAGCGAAGATGAAACCACTGTAAAAGAAAATTTAGAAAGGTATAAATTACAGTTTGGCGATGATATACCTGTTAAATTTCATCCAGAGATTAGAAGTGTAGAAGCATGTTATAAATCGACGGTAAGAGTTATTGAGTTAGCAAAAAAAACAGGAGCAAGATTGCATGTTTTTCATCTTTCCACTGCAAAAGAGTTGGACTTATTTACCAATAAAATCCCATTAGAAGAAAAACAAATCACTGCTGAGGTTTGCATCCATCATCTTTGGTTTTCAGATGAAGATTATGCTACAAAAGGCAATCTTATCAAATGGAATCCTGCGGTTAAATCGGCAGATGATCGAGAAGCGCTTTGGGAAGCTTTATTAGATGATAGAATTGATGTAATAGCCACTGATCATGCACCGCATACCTTGGAAGAAAAAAAACAAGTATATACAAAAGCACCTTCTGGAGGTCCGTTAGTCCAACATGCCCTAGTAGCCATGTTCGAAGCGTACCATCAAGGTAAGATCTCAGTAGAGAAAATCGTAGAAAAAATGTGCCATAATCCATCCAAAATTTTCCAAATCGAAAAGCGCGGATTTATTAAGCCAGGATATTACGCCGATTTAGTAATTGTCGATGCAGGCATGCCATGGTCTGTAAATAAAGACAATATTTTTTATAAATGTGGATGGTCGCCCTTTGAAGGCTATACTTTTAAATCAAGAGTAACCCATACTTTTGTAAATGGTGATTTGGTTTATCAAAATTTCAAAGTAAAAGAAATACCGGTAGGGAAAAGATTGTTGTTCAATAGATAATAGTTGCCATGAAAAAATACTTCTTATTATGTTTGCTCCTCTTGATTGTTGGTTGTACTTCATCCATAGAAAAACCAAAGAACCTGATAGAAAAGGATAAGATGATAAATGTTCTGTATGATTTGTCATTGCTGCAAGCCATTAGATCCCAAAATATAGGGGGAGGAATAGACAACAAAGCCATGAATGATTATATATTTAAAAAATATAAAATTGACAGTGTCCAATTGGCGCAAAGCAATAAATATTATGCTTCAGATATGGCAGTGTACAAAAAAATATTTGAAGGAGTAAAAGCTAAACTGGAGGAAGAATCCAAAAAGAATGGGGGTGGTGTCGTTTCAAGCTCCACAGCCATAGCCCCGAGCACGCCGAGAGTACAATAATCACTTCTCCTGCAGGGTAATAGTATCCACTAATACAGTGTCGATGCTTTGAAACTCAAAATTTAGGGTTCTTTTAATTTTTTGATTCGATATCAAATCCTTAGCAAACAAAGCATTTACGCCAAACTTGGATAGTTTTCTTGGAGTTCTAAAAAAGGTTGAGATCAACCAATCCAGGCGCCAAACGATGGCTAACAACCAAGGTTTTGCTTCTAGTTGTGGTTTCTTAACCTGAAGCTTATCGGCAATTGAAAACAACACTTCGGCAAAGCTCAAATTCTCAGAAATTAAAGCAAAACGTTCCCCTACTATCGTACTTTGCATTAGCGCGATCATTGCTTTTACGACATCTGTAACCCCTATAAAAGCACTAATGCCTTTAGTGTAAAATGGAAATCCTTTTTTGGTCTTGCTAAAGAAGGTACCACTGCCTTGTTCCCAAAAACCCGCCCCAAAAATGATACCCGGATTGACAACCACAACGTTTAATCCCTCTTGCTGTCCTCTCCATATTTCCATTTCAGCGCCATACTTTGAAATAGCATAATCACTATGGAGTACTTCTGGATTCCATTCGCTTTCTTCTGTAACTTCTAATTGATAAGGTGTCTTTTCTCCCAAGGCAGCTATCGAACTCACATGGCAAAGCTTTTTGATCTTGTAATCCAAACAAAAAGTAACAATGTTAGCCGTTCCCTCGATATTCGTTTTCCGGAGTCGTTGTTCATCACTTGGGTCGTACGAAATTAATCCCGCACAATGATAGACATAATCCACGTCTTTAAACGCATTTGCTAAGGAAGGGACATCAATTATATCGGCTTGTATCCATTCAATTTTTGAAAACAAGACCTCTTTTTGATAGCGTGCAAAAAGAGCTTTTGTTTTTGCAATAGAAGGCTCAGTTCGGTATATAGCACGAAGGAAGTTCTCATTTTCTGCTAAATGCAACAGCAAATGCGCGCCAACTAAACCAGTACCGCCAGTAACTAATATCATAGCGACAAAGGTACTAATTAATCAATTTTTTAGCGTCTCATTCATAGATTTTAATTTGTATTGTTCCCTTTTCACATTTTCAAATTGATGAATTAAAAACTATCTTTGCCACCATTAGAGAAATAAGGACGAAATGAAGAATTTAGTAACAGAATTACAATGGCGTGGCTTAGTGCACGACATCATGCCCGGAACTGAGGAGCAACTTTTAAAGGAAATGACCACGACCTATATTGGGTTTGATCCTACAAGCGATTCGTTGCACATAGGGAGTTTAGTGCCAATCATTTTATTAGTACATTTAGAAAAATTTGGACATAAACCCATCGCCTTAGTGGGAGGTGCTACCGGTATGATTGGTGACCCTTCTGGTAAATCAGACGAGAGAAATCTGTTAGACGAAGCAACTTTAGAGAAAAATGTGGCCGGAATTAAAGCGGTCTTATCGCGCTTTTTAGACTTTAATTCTGCGGCAACAAACGCTCCAGTCTTAGTGAATAATTACGATTGGATGAAAGACTTCTCTTTTGTCAATTTTGCACGCGATGTAGGGAAAAGAATTACCGTAAACTACATGATGGCTAAGGATTCTGTAAAGAAACGTTTAAGCGGCGAAAGTGGCGAAGGAATGAGCTTTACCGAGTTTACCTACCAGTTAATACAAGGATACGATTTCCACCATCTCTATAAAACCCAAAATTGCCTATTGCAAATGGGAGGCAGTGACCAATGGGGTAACATTACTACAGGAACCGAATTGGTGCGCAGAATGAATGGAGAAGGGGCCAAAGCTTATGCGATGACCTGTCCGCTAATCACGAAAGCCGACGGTTCTAAATTTGGTAAATCTGAAGGAGGAAATGTATGGTTAACAGCGGACCGAACCTCAGTATATAAATTTTATCAGTTTTGGCTAAACACTACCGATGTAGATGCCGAGAAGTACATCAAAATCTTTACCTTCTTGGAGAAGGAGACTGTTGATGCGCTCATTGCAGAACATCAAACAGCGCCGCATTTACGAGTGTTGCAAAAACGCTTGGCCGAAGAAGTAACCACCTTTGTGCACGGTAAAGAGGAACTTGAAAAGGCCGTTTTTGCTTCAGGGGCATTCTTTAGTCCAACTATGGATGATTTGAAAAAATTAGACACGAAAACCTTCTTGGAGGTTTTTGAAGGAGTGCCACAAGCGGAAGTAACAATGGCCGATTTAGAAAGCGGATTAGATATGATTGCAGCATTGGCTGCTAAGACTGGGTTCTTGGCGTCCAACAGCGATGCGAGAAGAGAATTGCAACAGAACTCAATTTCCTTAAATAAAGAGAAAGTGGGAGCCGATTATAGTATTACCGAAGCTGACTTGATAAACAATGAGTTTTTGATGTTGCAAAAAGGAAAGAAAAATTATTATTTGATAAAGGTTATATAACCATCAAGTTACAACCTCGGATATCCGAATGATCAAAGCGACCCAATATTTCGAAAGAATTATTGGGTTGTTTTTTACCCAAATCTTGGGTAGCGATAAAAGAACAAGAGTTGATGTTGGCCAAGTCAATGACGTTAACACCTCCGGTCTTCCCATCCGCTACATAAGCCAAAGCATCTTCAGGATCACGAAGTAGTATGTGCATCCAGGACGGACATTCAAATACCCCATTACCAAGGGAATAGGCTTGTGATAATAATTCGGTCATTCCATATTCCGAATGGATGCTTGATACCCCAAAGCCTTTACAAAGTATCGAATGCAATTCTTCTCGTATCATTTCTTTGCGCTTACCTTTCATACCCCCCGTCTCCATAATGATGGTATTCTTTAGGTGAAAGTTGTGTTGCTCGACTAAATCCAGTAAAGCGTAAGTTACTCCTATAAGAAGTACATTTTGTCCAGCATTATCAAGTGCAGTAAGTTTGGCAATTAACTCGTCATAATTGTGCAAGTAAAAGCCACTATGTTCGTTATTAGAAAGTGCAATCAAATCCTGAACCATATAAATCAAGGACGAACCCGAACGCTCTAAATAGGAGGGTAGTAAAGCCAAGACAACATAATCTTCAATATTCCCATAAAATTCCGAAAAGGCTAAACGGTAACTTTGCTCATATAATGAAACATCAGTAACCAAATGCCGGCTAGTAATCATGCCGGTAGTGCCACTACTGGTAAAGGTCTCTTGAATAGTATCAGGGTTAGAAACCACTTCATGACTCTTAAAAAATTGTATCGGTAAGAAGGGGATTTGAGCTAATGATTTAACACTATGTTTTTCTACTTTAAGAAAATCACAAAACTGTTGGTACACTAAGTTGTTTTCGTATTGATAACGAAAAACTTTTAAAGCCATTTTTTCAAATTGCTTGTGGGATGAAATAGTGAAGAGGTCTTGTGGAGGAATCACAATGTTTTATTTTTGACAAAAGTAAGGAAAATAAAAAAGCTCCGACTTTCGCCAGAGCTTTTATATTTATGGTAAAACGGATTATTTAATAACCAATTTTCTAGTAGCAGTGTTACCTTCTTCTGTAATTTTAACTACATAAACACCACTTGTTAATGAACTTACGCTGATAGCGTTGTCAACAGTAGTAGTGTTTAAAACTTGTTTTCCTAACACGTCATATACAACTACAGTTTTAGTTGCATTAGCCGCTGATTCGATGAATAACGTTCCATTTGAAATAGGGTTAGGGTATACTTTTAATCCTTTAATTGAATTTTGATTTAAACCTAAAGTTAATCCTAAATCCGTTAATGAAGTAACGATTCTTAATTCATCAATTTGTAAGTTTGGTGTATTAGCATCAGAATCTTGTCTCAAAGTAAACCATCCTAAAGCCGTAAGAGGTGTAGCTGGAGTTAAAGAAAGCGTTGGAGCAGCTCCAGCAGTTGGATTAATCCAAAGGCCCAGTGCGTTCGTATCGAAATCATAACCAAGAACTACATAAACAACTTCACCTGTATTTCTTAAAGTAGTCTCAACATTAGTAGTAGTACCAGCAGTGTCAAATCCAAAAGAATATTGGTCTACGATTCTTTTTACAAATACTCTTCCTTTGTAATCTGAAGATCCAGAGCCACAAAGACCTGCAAAGTAACCAGCGTTTCCGTCAGTCATTAAGGCTAAATCAGCTACCTTTACTAAAAAGGCAGCATATAAAGTTCCCGAAGTAGTGCTCGTAAATGGAGTAGTGCTTTCTTTTCCACTTCCAGAAAACAATACTGAATTTCCAGTCGAAGTAACGCCGCTATAATTCAAACTACCTGCAACCGCAACAATATCATCACCCCCATTTAAATTAGACCACAATTGTGAAGTTCCTAATGCACTTCCTGCAGTATAATTGAATGGTTCGCTGTAAGGTAAAGCGTTGATTGGTTTACATTCTGGAGAATTTGCGCTAGTACTTAAATTACAAGTACCTCCTGTTATGGTAGCCGAAAAATTAGTGCCTTCAGCGACACCTGTAATAACGATATTACCAGCAGCAACTGAAGTTGGGTTATCTCCACCAACGGTTCCTGAAGCAGGAGTAATAGTGTAAGTAGCATTTCCTCCACCTGTGTATGGAATAGTAACAGTATAAGTGTCAGTTCCTGCAGTAGAAGCTTCACATACCGCTGTTGGAGTTCCTAATGCCAATGTACAAGAAGCAGAAACGGAGCTTAATTTAAGATCGTCAATACGATTGTTTTTTGGAGTAGCTAAATTTTGCGTAAATCGTAAAGATAAAGTGGCTGTCGAAGGAATGATATTTCCGGGAACAGTTACTAGTGACCAACCGGTAGCGCCTGGTGTGTAAGTAATAGCCGTCCAAGAAGCACCTGAATCAGAGCTATATTCTAAGGTTAATGTATTAGTAACATTTCCGTCAGCATTATATCCAAAAGTTAATTGTATATCAGCAGTATTGTATGCTGAAGTATTAAGACCATCAATTTGAAAGGTTTCTGCAGCAGCATTAACTAGTACATTTCCACCTCCAGATGCTCCAGTGTAACCTGAAGATACAGCAGTAGCTCTAACGTCAGCAGTCCCTGAATAGACAATTGGGGCAGCATTTTGCCATCCCGTGTAAGCTGTAACCAAAGTCGTTGCAGATGGGGCACCCATGTTTTCAGAATAAAACGTCTGCGCAAAAGACACAGATGAAATTACTAAAAGTAATAAAGAGTAAAGTTTTTTCATTTTTTTAAATTTAATTAGCCCACAAATATAATCACAAATATTGGTAGCCAAAAATTTGAATGTAAAAAAATGATTAAATAAAAGTAATTTAACTAAGTGTTCAACTATCTGACAATTAGTTTTCTAGTGGCTGTAGTATCGCCTTCCGTAATTTTGATAATGTAAACCCCTGGCGGTATGGAAGCAATGTTCAACTCCTTAGAAGAAATGGTGGTTTCATACACTTTTTTACCTAACACATCAAAAATCAAAATGTTTTTGTCCAAACTAGTTTTTGAAGTGATGTAAATCTTGCCGTTACTTACCGGATTAGGATAAAAACCTAACGCGTCATTTCCAGTCTGCTTTCCTTCTTGAGCCTGAGCTGAAAAAGAAAACATGCCTAAAAGAAGGGCGATATAAAAGTAGTTCTTAGCCATAAGACAAATTGGTTGTTACAAATATATGAAAAACTTTTCAAATACTATACCAAAAAAAACACCTCAAATTTTTAAGGTGTTTTTTAAGTACTTTTTAAGAATCTATTGCCTATTGAATAAGGTTTACACTACCTACAGTAGCCCATGAACCAGTCGTTAATAACGCTCCCGTTGCGGTTGTTCCTGTCGTGAATTGTCCCGCTGGGAAAATGATGCTGAACGAAGCATTTAAAGGAGCTCCAATTTGATTATCCGTATTCGTATAAGTGATGTCAGTCAATTTAATCTTAGATCCATTAACTTGGTTGTTATTTGTGGTAGCATCTTGGATCTTAACGATGTTGGCTGGATACACAGTAGCACCTTCAGAATAATTTTTGTACCCGTCAATAATGATGTTGCTAAAATCGCCATTTCCTTCTTTTTTAAATTGGAAAGCATCTACTTGAACATCACCCACAACTTCTGGAGTACAACCTGTAGCTCTTTTTAAAGTAATATTGGTTACTTTAGGCCAGTACTCGTTGTTTTGTCCTGAAGCTTCAATTTCCATTCCGTAGTTTCCTTTGGTTACTTGGTACCCATACCAGTTGGAATTGTTTTGCCCTTGCCAGCCATCTTGCCAATCAAAAGCATCATCATAGTTTCCATAAGATATCGCATTAGTCATGCTAACGGTTCCTCCAAAAAACTCATACCCATCATCAGCTCCTTTATAAGAAACTAGATGATCTAAAATCGTCTCGGAGCCACAAGAGTAAAACGTAAAACCATTGTTTTCTTTCGTTCCGTCAGCCAATTTAGATCCAGCATATTCTACGCGCACATATTTCAACGAACCACCATTGTGCAATGGGTTGTTTCCGCCATATTGCTGTACATTTCCATCTTCAGACATCAAGGAGGTTAAGCCTCCAGCGCCGTGAATCGGAGCATCTCCATACATGATAATACCGCCCCAAGAACCTGGGATTCCCGATGCCTCAGTAAAAATTACCGGCTGTGAAGAGGTTCCGTTCACAATCAATTTACCACCGTTCAGAACTACAAAGGCATTGTCTCCCGTAGTTTTGTTACAAGTAATCGTAGAACCCGCCTCAAAAGTAACGGTTACTCCGGCCGCAACTTTTACAATTCCTTTCAAAGTGTAATTACCAAACTCAAAAGTTTTGTTTTCAGTAAAAGTACCGGTGATTTCTCCAGTAGCAGGAGGAAGTACCGTAATAGTGTCGTTATCACTTATCGTACAACTTGTAAAAATGGTACTTAATAAAATGAAGCTTAATACAATTTTTTTCATGGTATCTTTTTTAATTTGTTTTTATTATTTTTTGTTGTTGTGTTATTGATTTAGAAGGTATAAGAAAAACTCAAGGAGCATCCAACACCTTTTTTGTACGACTCACGGGTACGGGAAGTAGCGTCAAATTGAATCAAACTCTCATCATTATTTGTGCCTAATTCGTATTTACGCATTGGGTTTAAGATGTTGTTAACTCCAAATTTTAAGCTGTATTTTTCAGAAATCTTGCTGTTCCAAACAAAGTCTAATTGCTGGAAAGGCAATTCGTAAATATGGTCATAGCCCAATGATCCAACACTATAAATACGTTTTCCAAATACACCATAAACTAAGGATACCGTATTACTCCAAGTTTCTTTAAAATTAAATTGGTATTTCAAATCAGAGTTGATTAGCCATTTAGAAGCACCTTGAAGCTCTCTGTTTTTATGCGTCTCTGCAGCCGAACTTGCCGTTACTCTAGAATCCATCAAAGAAGTATTAAACCCTAAAGTGAAATTAGACAGCCCTTTGTGTAAGCGAGCTAAATCTAAAATCCCCTCAATTTCAACACCATATAAATCTGCTTTGTCTGAATTTAAGAATGTAGTAATAAATCCACCGGCTTCTCCTCTAAACGTTCTTTCAATTGGATTGTCAAGGTGTTTTACAAATCCACCGATTACAAATAGCTCTTTGTTAGAGGGAAAAAACTCATATTTCAAATCGGTGTTGATGTTGTCGCTGTTTACCAATTCTTGGTTTCCTTGTATGATGGTGCCATCTCCATTGATGTAAGAAATTGGAATGATCTCCATAATCACTGGCTTTGTATAGTTTTTGGAAGCGGCAAAACGAAGGTTTGCTTTTTCAGAAGCCGCATATTTTATATTAATCGAAGGCAATACGTAGTCTTTGTCAGATTTGAATTTTTGGAAAGGATCAGAGAAACTGCCTAAATTACGGTAACGAATATCACGATTGAATTTCTCAAAACGTAACCCTCCGTTTACTTCCCATTTATCGCCAAATTTCAACAATAAATTAGCATAAGCCGAATTGCTGTTGTCCACCATTTTAACTTTGTAATTCGAATTTGAACTTTCGGAATACGTAAATACTCCATTGATTAAATCAGAATTGATTTGGCTGTCAAGGTTGTTGATCGGTTGGGTAAAACTACTGTTTCCACTAGTTTTAATAAAGCGATAAGAGGTTTTAGTATAACCACCGTTGCCATTATACCCAATAGCCAAATTGTTTTGCTTTTTACCAAATTTCAAGTTATACTCTAAAAACCCAGAAGCAAATACATCTCCCGAAACGTCCAAGTACTGACGAATAAAATTGTTTCCTCCATAACTTACGGTAACGGCATCATTTTGTATTGATCCTCTAAAGAACTTTCTGTCCGGCTGTTGGTACGAAGTTCTAGCCATTGAAATCCCCCCTTTTATCGTTTGTGATTTATCCTCGTTTAAGTGCAAATCACCCAAAAGTTGTGAGTTTAAATAATCAGATTGATCTAATTGATTTGTTCTTACAATGACATTTTTGTTGTCAAGATTATTATCAAAAGCTCCTACTTGATCTTCAATCACATTATCTGTTGAACGCAAATAGAACGTGTTTGAAGTCAAATTATATCGTTTTGCTTTATAATTGAAACTTAATAATGTGGCTAGCGATGTTTTATAATGACTAACGGTCTTAGTCGTATTAGTGTTAAAGTTACCATTGATAGCAAAAGTGTTGTCATCTCCATTCGTTCTCGTATAACTGTTATCAGCATTAATAGATAGTAAATAAGAGAACGATTGTTCGTTTTTGAATTTAAATTTTTCTGCATGCAAGATCCCTATACTCGTGTTCAATGGACTTGTTGTTTGATCCACGTCCCAACCTGATTTAAAGGATTTTTGCGCTTGTGCCGTGGTAAGTTGTTGGTTAGACGGCACACTCGTTAAAGCATTCGGCAAACTACGATCACCCCCAGCTAAACCAAACAATCCTTTTGTTGAATTCGCTTCTTTCGAAATTAAAAAAGAACGTAAGTTATTATCGGTTGTATACCCAAATCCGATACTCAATTTAGTTTGGCTACTAGTGTTTTTTGTAGTCGCTACATTAAAAGTAGCCCCAGCAAAATCTCCAGAGATGCTTGGGTTAAACGTTTTGTAAACGTCAATAACGCTTACAATATCAGTAGAAAATAAATCTAAAGGAATGATTTTGCGGTAAGGATTGTTAGAAGGAACAGCCAAATCATTTACTAATAAATTGTTGTAGCGGTCTTCAAGGCCGCGAACAAATATTCCGCGAGATCCAACTTTAGTAATTCCTGTGATTTTGGTCAACCCTTGTTCCACATTACTGACCCCTTTTCTACTCATTTCTTGCGCTCCAATACTTTGTTTAATCTCAACTGCTTTTTTCTGTTCTAGTAACAAAGCCGTTTCTTTCTCGCGATTAACTGTGTTTTGAATGACTACGTCTTTCAATTGATAACTGCCTGAACCCAATGTTTTATTGATAGTAATCGTTTCTCCAGCTTTAACCTCTATTTTTTCTTCGATGTTTTCATAGCCTACAAAGCTAAAAACAATCGTATAAGTACCAGGCGCTATGGCAATACTGTACTTTCCAGCTTGGTCTGTCGTAACCCCAATAGTGGTGCCTTTAATCATGACATTGGCAAAAGGTAGCGGTTCGTTATTTAATTCTTTATCGGTCAAAGTTCCTGTTACCGTTCCTTTGGTTTGAGCAAATACGATAACATTTAATAATAGTAGCGTAATGATTAATTTAAATTTCATTTGCGTTGTTTTAAATTTTGATGCAAAGAAAGGAACGCTATGTAAAGGTCACGTTATACCATCATTACCTTTTTGTTCTTTAACTATTACCAAATTGTTAACACATTAAATTACTGTTAACTCCGTTTTGCGCTATCTAATCATTTTGTATTATCTTTACCTTTACATTCACAAAAGCAATTGTGTTCGTTATGAAAAAAAAAGACATTAAGATTTTATTGGTGGACGATGAACAGGACATCCTGGAAATTGTAGGTTATAACCTGTCGCAAGAAGGATATCAAGTAGTAACCGCAACCAATGGTAAGGAAGCAATTACTAAAGCCAAAAAAGAATTGCCACAACTGATCATAATGGATGTGATGATGCCCGAAATGGATGGTATGGAAGCCTGTGAAAACATCCGTAAACTGCCAGAATTAAGTAATGTAATCATAACCTTTTTGACCGCAAGAAGCGAAGATTATTCGCAAGTAGCTGGATTTGATGCCGGAGCTGATGACTACATCACGAAACCAATAAAACCAAAGTTACTAGTAAGTAAGGTCAAAGCGCTTTTACGTCGTTTAAAAAGCGATGAACAAACTTCCGAGACGCTTAATGTGGGCGGTATTGAAATCAATCGCGAAGAATATAAAATTATTAAAGACGGTCAAGAAATTATCTTACCTAGAAAAGAATTCGAATTGTTTTACCTCTTAGCATCGAAACCCGGTAAAGTATTCAAACGCGAAGAAATATTAGATAAAGTTTGGGGGAATGAAGTAATCGTTGGTGGTAGAACCATCGACGTGCATATTAGAAAACTACGTGAAAAAATAGGTGACGATATATTCAAAACCATCAAAGGAGTGGGCTATAAATTAGACGTGTAAATGAAAATAAATTTCAAGAAAACCTATAGGTTTGCTGTTATATCTTCAACCTACATTACCCTTTTTGCCACCGGTTTTCTTGGTTTTTTATTATGGTTTTTCCATGAATACTCATGGGAGATTTGCCTCTCGTTTGCGGTTTCCATGTTTACCTTTTCTTTCTTTGTCATTCAATATAGAGTCGAGCATTTCATTTATCGCAGAGTAAAAAAAATATACGACGATGTTTCGCTATTGGAATCGACGTCTTTTAGAAGCCAACCCATTACAACCGATATGGCTACGCTGACCAAGCAGGTTAAAAAGTTTGCTAGCGACAAAAAGCTAGAAATCGAAACCCTTAAAGTACGTGAAGAATACCGCCGAGAATTTCTTGGAAATGTTTCCCACGAATTAAAAACCCCACTATTTACCGTCCAAGGATATCTCTCGACCTTGCTAGATGGTGCCATAAACGATAAAAATGTTCGTAAAAAATATCTAGAACGCGCCGAAAAAGGAGTAGAGCGTTTAATCTATATCGTAGAAGATCTAGACATGATATCCAAATTAGAAATGGGCGATTTAAACTTAGAATTATCCAAATTTAATATCATCGAACTCGTTCAAAGTGTTTTCGATCTATTAGAAATGAATGCCGATAAAAAGAACATCATTTTAATGTTTGATCGCAAATACAACAAACCCATCAAAGTTTTTGCCGATAAAGAGAAAATCCAACAGGTCTTAACCAATTTAGTGATGAACTCCATAAAATATGGTAAAGAAAATGGAACGACCGAAGTCACAATTGAAGATTTAGTCAACGACAAAATAATCGTTCGTTTTAGAGATAACGGAGAAGGAATAGAACAACATCACATCCCTCGTTTGTTCGAACGTTTTTTTAGAGTTGATAAAAGTGGTGCCCGTAGTGAGGGTGGGTCAGGGCTCGGACTGTCGATTGTCAAACACATCATAGAAGCACACGGAGAAAAGATTTATGTCGAAAGCGAATTCGGAAAAGGATCAGAATTCTCGTTTACCTTGGAAAAGTTCAAATAATTCCGCCCAATTCACTTCGTGTCGAAGTTGCGGTAATCCCTTAAATAATCCAACTTCCAATAAGTGCTCAATTTTAAAATTAGCTTGTTTAGCATAAGGCGCAAAGCCCGATTCCCGGATTCGTTTAGCCAAATATTCTTGTTCAAATTGCCCAGGCGTAGGGATGAAAAAAACGTTTTTCTGAAGCACAGATAAGTCCATTATAGTAGTGTACCCCGACCTGCAAAGCACCAACGCACTCTCATTAAAGGCTTGTTCTAATTCCAAACTAGTCATGAAATTGTAGTAGGTAATGTGCTGGTCTTGCCCTGTTTTTTGCACCGCTTCTACCACACCGCTAATAAAAAGAACGCGTCCCTTAAAGCGCTGTAACTCGGTTCGTAAAAGCGCTTCTAACATCGTACGCTGAGGTTCAGGTCCCGACAAGATGACCATTAGCTCATAACGGACCGTCGATTCCTTTTTTTCAAATCGACTAAGGGGTCCTATATACCGTAGCGAAAGGGTTTGGGTGGTAAGATGCCCCATTTTCCCCGTCATATTTGGTTTTTCCTCCATATCAGGTACCCAGCATTCGGTAAACTTTTTAATATAATACTGGTGTAACTTACTGGAGATCCACGTCGTATTGCCTGAAAGCACATTCAATTGATGTGTGATGATGACACTGGGAATTTTTTTATTGTAAACCCCTAAACGGTTATCTGAAAGGATGCCAACCAGTGCATAGGTTGTAACCCATTGTTTGACTAGTTTCTTTTCGGCGCGAACAGCGGCCAACATTTTCGGGCTATTCTTAAGCAATTTCCACTTTAAATCATCTTCATTTTGGGCATACTCAATAGCGTAGGAAGGCAGTTCTAAAGCGAGTAATGTGGGAAATTCTTTCTGCAACAAATGCAAAGAAGCGCCATCAGAGGCTAGTATAACGGTAAACTGGTGTTTCTGTAATTCTCGGATGATAGGGATACAACGGGTTGCATGCCCTAAACCCCAATTTAACGGAGCAACTAAGATGTTTTTTGCTCTAGTTTCCATGTGGGAAAGTTACTCTTTTCATACGGCAAAATAAAAAAGATTTCGGATAGTTTATATTTCCTTAATTTTACCAAAAATTTAAGTTTGTGGGAAGTAAGAATAAATTAAAAAGATTTAAGGAAAACGAAACCTTTGAAAATGTTTTCCAACCAACAAGAGAAGAAGTAGTAGGGGGTGATTTTGCCTTAAAAGGAACGTGGAATGCCTCGTTTTTTAAAAATGACAATCCTATTATCATCGAATTAGGTTGTGGTAAAGGAGAATATTCTGTAGGCTTAGCAGAAAAGTATCCCAACAAAAACTTTGTAGGGATAGACATCAAAGGAGCCCGTTTTTGGCGAGGTGCTAAGACGGCAGTCGAGTCGGGCATGCGCAATGTAGCTTTTGTTCGTACCCAAATCGAACTCATCAATTTCATCTTTGCGGAACAAGAAGTGTCCGAAATATGGATTACGTTCCCTGACCCGCAAATCAAATACAAACGCACTAAACACCGCATGACGAATACCGAGTTTTTGCAGTTGTACAAAAAAATATTGAAACAGGACGGCGTCGTAAATTTAAAGACGGATAGCGAATTCATGCACGGTTACACCCTAGGCTTACTCCACGGTGAAGGACATGAAGTATTGTACGCTAATCACAACGTCTACAAAAACGAAGGAGCCCCCGAAGAAGTAATTGGAATCCAAACATTTTACGAAAAACAATATTTGGAAATCAATAAAGCAATTACGTATATTCGTTTCAAAATCAAATAGATGACGTTTTTCTTGCCACTAGTACTAGGGTTCTGTATTGCAGTCTTGGCGGTGATCCTTCCAGGATTACTCAACATGACGGCAGCCAAAATCAGTTTGCAAGAAGGCCGTAATGAAGCCCTTAGTTTTGCGGCAGGAGCTGCAGTAATCGTGTTTGTCCAAACCTTGATTGCTGTCTTCTTTTCCCGATTCATAAGCAACCACCACGAAATTGTTACGACCCTCCAAGAAATAGGTGTTTTTGTTTTTACGGGTTTGAGTATTTATTTCTTTTGGATTGCCAAAAGTCCGAAAAAACTAAACCCCGAAATCAAAATTAAAGGCAAATCCAATCGCTTTTTCTTTGGCATGTTATTATCCATGCTCAACTTTCTACCCATCCCGTTCTACGTTTTTGCCAGCATGAGCTTAGCCAGTTCGGGTTATTTTAAGTTTGAGACGATCCAAATCTACGCCTTTGTCTCGGGGGTAGTAGCCGGGTCATTTACCGTGTTTTATTTATACATCGTTTCTTTTAAAGCGATTCAAAACAAAACCGATTTCCTACTGCGCAACATCAACACCATCATCGGTTCTGTAACTACTTTTATGGCCGTCATTACCATTATTAAATTATTTTGGAAGTAAGATGGAAGAAAATTTCTTCGAAAGGGTATATGCCGTGGTCCGCCAAATTCCTGAAGGGAACGTTACTTCCTACGGTGCGATCGCCAAAGCCCTTGGAACTGCGCGCTCGGCCCGTATGGTAGGCTGGGCCATGAATGCTTCCCATAACATCGAAGACGTACCCGCTCATCGGGTTGTAAATAGGCAAGGGATGCTTTCGGGTAAACACCATTTTGAAGGAACCAATCTCATGCAACAACTCCTAGAAAACGAAGGCATAACCGTGGTCGATAATCAAATAGTAGATTTCGAAAAACATTTTTGGATGCCTCCAGTAACTAAAACAAAATAGCACTGAGCAGCTTCTTTTTACTTTTTTCAACACAAAGGCATACACCGTTTGATTTAGAGGGATACCTTTTTTAAAAGATATATATCTTTTTACTAATACATATATATCTTTTTGATAAAACATATATATCTTTTTGTTAATACATATATATCTTTTTGGTAAAACATCCTTTCGGCCTTTTTCAGCAATCGGTAGCCTCCGATTTTTTTGTAGTTAGGAAACGGTTGCATTAGCATAGTATCGCTCTACGCATCTATCGATAATTTCAATCCAATTTGGATTGTATTTTTGCAATTCCTAGTATCTTTGCAATCTTAAATGAGTATAAATAAACATAAAATAGCAATTGACCGTTACCGGGGAATTAGCACAAGCATAAGATGAAATTAGACAGAAAAGAAATCCTTTCGGCCCTTGAAACGATTACCATTGCAGGCGAAGGGAAAAACATGGTAGAAAGCGGAGCCATTAAAAATGTACTGACTTTCGGCAATGAAGTGGTGGTGGATTTGCTCCTTACTACCCCTGCGATGCACATTAAAAAACGTGCTGAAGACGACATCAAAAAACTAATCCACGAGCAATTCTCTCCAGAAGCCGTGGTAAAAGTAAACATCAAAGTAGAAGCACCTACAAGTACGAACGAAATCAAAGGAAAGCACATTCCTGGGATTAGCAATATCATTGCTATAGCCTCTGGTAAAGGTGGGGTAGGGAAATCTACCGTAACTGCAAATCTAGCCGTGACTTTAGCCAAAATGGGCTTCAAAGTTGGAATTTTAGATGCCGATATCTACGGGCCTTCTATGCCCATCATGTTTGACGTAGAAAATGAAAAACCCATTTCAGTGGAAGTAGACGGTAAATCAAAAATGAAACCGATCGAAAGCTACGAAATCAAAATTCTTTCCATAGGATTCTTCACAGCTCCAAGTCAAGCAGTGATTTGGCGTGGTCCTATGGCCTCCAAAGCCTTGAATCAAATGATTTTTGACGCCGCTTGGGGCGAGTTAGACTTTTTATTAGTCGATCTCCCTCCAGGAACGGGCGATATTCATTTGTCCATCATGCAATCGCTTCCGATCACCGGTGCCGTGGTGGTAAGTACGCCGCAAGCCGTAGCGTTAGCCGATGCGAAAAAGGGAGTATCTATGTTCTTGTCGGAAAGTATCAATGTACCGGTTTTGGGCATTATAGAAAATATGGCCTACTTCACACCAGAAGAATTGCCAAACAATAAATACTACATTTTTGGTAAAGAAGGAGCCCAAAATATGGCGGCCGATTTAAATGTGCCGTTCCTCGGGGAAGTGCCTCTAGTACAAAGCATCCGCGAAGCCGGAGATTATGGTAGACCAGCCGCCTTACAAACGGCCTCAATTATAGAGAAAGTATTTGAAGAAATTACACGCAATGTAGTGCAAGAAACCGTAAACAGAAACGAAAGTTTACCGCCTACCGAAGCAATAAAAATAACAACAATGGCTGGCTGTTCAGCAGTGAAAGGGAAATAATCATGACAAACGAAGAATTGACTTTAAACGTACAGAAAGCATTAGACGAAATCAGACCTTTTCTAAATTCAGATGGAGGCGACATCAGTTTAGTTTCGATTGAGGAGGATAAACATGTTAAAGTACGACTAGAAGGCGCTTGCACGGGTTGTAATTTAAGCATAAGCACCATGAAAGCCGGCGTGGAAACGACCATTAAGAAGTACGCTCCGCAAATCGAAACCGTGGAGAATATTGCCTAAACCTTAAATGATAAAAATCATAGTATTTCATTTGGAGTGTGGTAACCTTTGTTGCCGATTACTTCGAAATAATGCCAGATAACAAAATGATTGAAACAGATATACTGATTATCGGTGCCGGACCTACCGGACTATTCGCTGTGTTTGAAGCCGGATTGTTAAAATTAAAATGCCATCTAATTGATGCTTTACCCCAAATTGGAGGCCAATTGGCCGAACTCTACCCTAAGAAACCCATCTATGATATTCCGGGGTACCCTGAGGTGTTAGCCGGAGACTTGGTTAGCAATCTAATGGAACAAATCAAACAGTTCCAACCTGGTTTTACCTTGGCCGAAACCGCTGAAACGATTGATAAATTAGAAGACGGAACGTTTATTGTAACGACTAATAAAGGGACAAAACACCATGCTAAAGCGGTAGCCATAGCAGGTGGTTTAGGGACCTTTGAGCCCAGAAAACCCGACCTAGAGAACCTTTCCTTCTATGAAGAAAAAGGAATAGAATATTTTGTGAAGGATCCTGAACTATTCAGAGACAAGAAAATTGTAATTGCGGGTGGGGGCGACTCTGCACTGGATTGGAGTATTTTCCTAGCCGATGTCGCGTCGGAAGTAACGTTAATCCACCGAAGAAACGAATTCCGTGGAGCCCTAGATTCGGTTGAAAAATTACAAGAATATAAAAAATTAGGCTTAGTAAATCTAATTACGCCTGCCGAAGTAACAAAGCTACACGGCGATACACATCTAAACGGAATCTCCATCAATAGAGACGGGCAAGAAGAGTTATTGGAAGTTGATTATTTCATTCCGCTTTTCGGTTTAACACCGAAACTAGGGGCTATAGCCAACTGGGGTCTAGAAATCGAAAAGAACGCCATCAAAGTAAATAATGCGTTGGATTACCAAACGAATATTGACGGCATATACGCCATCGGAGACGTAAACATTTATCCAGGCAAATTGAAATTAATCTTGTGCGGGTTCCATGAAGCAACTCTTATGTGCCAAAGTGTATACAACCGCATTAATCCCGGAAAAAAATATGTGCTAAAATACACAACCGTATCAGGAGTGGACGGTTTCGACGGTACCCGTAAAGAAGCCGAAAAAGCCGTAGTGAAAGCAATCGAATAATATGGCACAAGATATTACGTTACATATAACCGATAGGGAAGGGGTAACCCACGAAGTTCAGGCGCCAACCGACATGAACATGAGCATCATGGAAGTCGTAAGAGCCTACGAATTAGCCCCCGAAGGGACTATTGGAATCTGCGGCGGTATGGCCATGTGCGCCTCGTGCCAATGCTACGTGCTAAACGATGTCCCACTGCCCGAAAAAGGTCCAGACGAAGAAGCCATGCTATGGGATGCCAATCACGTCAAAGAAAACAGCCGGTTAGGATGCCAAATTCCAATCACCGAAGCCATAGAGGGTCTAGCTATTGAATTAGCTCCCGAATTGTAATAAAAAGGGCGAGTAGTAATGCTCGCCCTTTTTTATTCTACTTACGATCAGTCGTTCTAACTTAGTCATAAATTGGAAGGCCTTTTACGCTATTTTTCAGTCGGTTTTCAATACATTTGTTTTCAGGTTTGTTTTTCGAAATAGTTAAACAAATAGCACTCTTGCGTTAACTTAATTTTAAAACGATGTTTAAAAAACTTATTGCTTTAACTTTTATTCTTGTTCTAAGCTTGACTTCTTGTTCGCATGAGGAAGGATATGGCGGCTTAGCGACCATTAAAGGAAAAGTGTATGGTCAGAATTACAATTCAAGTGGGACCCTAGTAAACCAAGGATACATCGGAGGGATGAAAGTATACATCAGCAAACACGGGAACCCAAATTACTTCGACAGTATGGATTCTGCCTATGATGGCACATTCAAGTTTGATTATTTGTATACGGGTACCTATGATATTTGGGTTTTCGGGGATTGTGATTATTGCAGCTGGGACCAAATCTATGTCCTAAAAACCATTGAAGTCAATTCTAAAAAGGCTACTGTAGAAACCGAGGATTTTGTAGTTTCATTTTAATAAATCCTTTTCATGCTGCACCTTATTGAATCTATGAACACCGTCTCCTTGGCCGAGCTTGACCAAGTGGCCTTGCAGAACCGCATAGACAATAAATACGTGCTTACCGCTGAACAACTAAGCGCTGTACTTCCGCTAATAAATCGTCATTATAAAGTTTTAGAGATAGACGGTTGTAAAATCTTCAGCTATGAGAACAACTATTTTGACACCAAGGATTTACAGTTTTACTATGATCATCACAATGGCTATGGGAATCGCTTAAAAGTGCGAGGGAGAAAATACAAAGAAACCGATACTAGTTTTTTTGAAATAAAGAGGAAGGAAAAGATTGACCGTACGGCCAAAACAAGAGAACGAACAACCAACCTTATTTCTGAAATTGATGAGGCTAAAAAAAAGACCATTCAAAGCTTTTCAAGAAAGCATATAGCCGATTTAGAAATAATACTCAACAATAAATTTAACCGCATCACTTTTGTGAATACCGAACAATCAGAACGGATGACGTTAGATTTTAATATTCAATATTCGGATGGTGCACAGGAGAAGACCTTTTCTGATTTTTATGTACTCGAAATCAAACAGCCTAAATCAAACGGGCGTTCCATCATTTCCGATGCTTTGAAGAAAAGCAACATACGTGAACAAAGTTTTAGCAAATACATTTTTGGCATTATTGCACTGAAAGAACATATTAGAAAGAATAACTTTTTACCCCTAATCAAAAAAATAAATAATTTATAATTAATGGAAATCGAAGAAAATACCAACGCCATTTTTAATAGCCACGAATTCGGCATTCGAACCGCAATCGATCTGCTTGCCATAATACTATTAGTAGGTCTTATTTACTACCCCAAGCATAGAAACAAAGATTTTGTTTTCACCTTTGTGCTGTTTAATGTCATCAACTTTATGATTTGCTTCCTTTTAGGTTCCGCCAAAATCAAAATGGGCTTTGCCTTTGGATTATTTGCCATCTTTTCCATCATTAAATACCGAACCATCGTAGTCTCCATAAAAGATATGGGCTATTTCTTTGTATGTGTAGCGTTAGGAATGCTTAATTCATTGGCTAATTCCAATGACAACTATACCGTCATCATCATCTGTAACCTGGTCATATTAACCATGACGTTCTTGTTAGACCGCCTCGATTTTATCAACAATGAAAATGTGAAAGAAATCATTTATGATAATGTGCAACTCATAAAACCCGATCAAAGAGAGGAATTGATTGCCGACCTAAAAGAAAGAACTGGCCTTGAAATTCATAAAGTCGAAATAGTCTCCATAAATTACCTAAAAGATACGGTGTTATTAAAAGCATTTTACTATGCAAAGGAAAGCCAAAGCTCTTTGCCAACGATTTCTGATAACGATTAAGAATGGCGTTAAGGAAAACCAGACATCAATTAATAGGGCTCGTAGTAATGCTCTTTTCCATAGCAACCTACGGACAACTCGCTCCTAAGGAGGATTTTTCATCTTGGGGTTGGATTCAAATAGAAAAGCAAACCTTCAAACATCAATATGTGAGCCTGCAATATCAAGTAAGGTACGATAATTATGGATTCACCTTTGACCGCAGCAACTTTTACTTAGGCTATGGCATCGATTATTTTAAAAAATTCAATACCGAAGTCGTATATCAATACAGCACCAGCTATAAAAAAGACGAACATACCTTTTTTGTGGGAACGACCTATAAAACCAAACTGTTCAAAAAAACAGCTCTTTTTTTTAGAACGGCGGTTCAACATACCCAAAACTATTTCACGGGAGATCCCATAGCCGATAAACCGCTAACCGAATGGAGAAACCGCGTCCGGTTGTCGTATAGTTTCAATAAGCAGTATTCCGCAACCGTATCAGCCGAACCGTATTTGGCTTTTGATCGAATCCATCCTGGTCACCTTAGTAGAATACGTTATGTGAGCCAACTCAATTATAGATACAACAAGTACCATAACTTGTCCCTTTTCTATTTAGTAGAACCTGATGTGATTACCTATAAAACACCTAAGACCGATTTTGTTATCGGACTCACTTATAGCATAAAACTGCCCAATAAGTGGAAAGATTTTAAGAAATTCTATAAGCCGTCCAATCCCGATAAAGATAAAGATAAGGAAAACGATACCAAAGATTCTTTTAATTAGCCAACAAGGCCGCTTCTGTAGTAATCATCGCTTCAATAGCATCCCATAACCCTATTCTTTTTTCCAAAGCTTCTATAGAGACCTCTTCAACGGCAGCCCACTTTTGAGCGTCGTCTTGACATAGCTCTGCAATCATTTGCATTGCCATGGGTCCGTGCTCATCGGCATCGAGTTCAATGTGTCTTTCGAAGTAATAAATCAGTTTTGATAAATCAGTATCAGGAAAATTTTGTTGGAAGTTTTTTAAGATTTCGGTGAACATACTCGGAATCAAATCTTCTCTTCCAAACGTAAAAGCAGCCGCGATTTTGTGGGTTTTACCCTCTTCAATAATCCTAAAGGTAAAGTCAAGAAAGTTCTTGATATTTGGATGTAACTCACTTTGCTTAATAGCGATAAATACATTTTTAGTTACAAGGACATTTTCTAAAAAGGCTTCTAATTCAGCCGTTTGTGCCCCACAACTTTGCATCGCCTCTACATACATCTCGAAATGACTTAGTCGCTTTCCGTCTAAAGTCAAATCACTCTCTTCAGCCAATACAATCTCATTAATCAAATACCTAGTCTCCGGATTCACAGAAGCAAACCAGGGAGTCGTAGTACATGTTAATTTGCTTTGAAGGGCTTTCAATAAAGACATAAAATCCCATACCGCATAAACATGTCCTTCAAGAAAGGTGTGCAAATCATCCATGGTTTTTACTTTTTCGTAAAGAGGATGTTGCCAAAGTTTTTCTTTTTGCGTTTGTATTTTTTGGTTTATAGTAGCAATAGTCATAGTGTTTTTTTTGAGATTGTTGAGTAGGCTAGACCAACTAAGGTTTGCCGAACACCACAAAAATAAAAATGCTTCTCTGAATAAAGAAGCATTTTATATCAATTTTATTTATTGTTTAATCTATTTTATTTAAAAGCAGGAATGCCAGTAATATCAGCACCCGTAATCAATAAGTGAATGTCATGAGTTCCTTCATAAGTAATCACACTCTCTAAATTCATACTATGACGCATAATAGAATATTCCCCCGTAATTCCCATACCTCCTAGAATTTGACGAGCCTCACGTGCGATATGAATCGCCATGTCCACATTGTTTCTTTTAGCCATCGAAATTTGAGCAGTAGTCGCTTTTCCTTCATTTCGTAAAACGCCTAAGCGCCAAGTCAATAATTGCGCTTTAGTAATTTCCGTAATCATTTCCGCTAATTTCTTTTGTTGCAATTGGGTTCCAGCAATCGGTTTGTCAAATTGTATACGCTCTTTAGCATAACGCAAAGCCGTATCATAACAATCCATAGCAGCACCAATAGCGCCCCATGCAATACCGTAACGAGCCGAATCCAAACACATCATAGGAGCACCCAAACCTGATTTTCCAGGCATTAAGTTTTCTTTCGGTACTTTTACATTGTCAAAAATCAACTCTCCAGTGGCAGAAGCACGTAACGACCATTTGTTGTGCGTTTCCGGAGTGGTAAACCCTTCCATACCGCGCTCCACGATTAAACCGTGGATGCGACCTTCTTCGTTTTTCGCCCATACCACCGCCACATCGGCAAATGGTGCATTCGAAATCCACATTTTGGCCCCATTTAAAAGATAATGATCGCCCATATCTTTAAAATTAGTAGTCATGCCTGAAGGATTCGAACCATGATCAGGTTCCGTCAATCCAAAACAACCCATGAATTCTCCGGTAGCCAATTTGGGTAAATATTTTTGACGTTGTTCTTCCGTTCCAAATTTCCAAATAGGATACATCACCAACGATGATTGTACCGACGAGGTAGAACGAACACCCGAATCACCACGCTCAATTTCTTGCATGATCAAGCCATAAGATATTTGATCTAATCCGGCTCCACCATATTCTTCTGGGATGTAAGGGCCAAATCCACCAATCTCTCCTAATCCTTTAATGATTTGTTTAGGAAACTCAGCACGTTGTGCATAGTCTTCAATAATTGGGGAAACTTCACGTTTCACCCAGGCACGAGCCGAATCTCGAACTAATTTATGCTCTTCAGTAAGCAAATCGTCTAATAAATAGTAATCAGGAGCTTGAAATAAATCTGGTTTCATAATGTTGATTTTGGTTCACGAAAACGTTTGCAAATTTAGACAAACTATACGTTAGAAACAAATGAACAATTGTTATTTATTTAGAGGATTATCGAGTTTGCTAACGCGCTTTTTTGCAATAGAACAGTGCTGCCTTAGCATGACAAAGGAATGCGGCCGGATGACAAATCGCAGAAGGAAAAGAAAATAGTACGATTAATTCACTACTTTTAAGCATCGATTTACCACTTTCAAATGAGACTACTACTGTTACTGTTCTTATGCTGCCAGACGATGCAAGGGCAAACCCAAATTTCCCTAAAAGACAAAGCCACAAAGCTGCCCATCGCTTACGCCAACATATGGAAAGAAAAACAACTCTATAGATCTTCCGACTCCACAGGGGTTTTCAAAGTGGAGCAAGCAGACATAGGAATGGAATTCAAAATTACTTGCGTAGGCTACAACGATGCCGTCCTTAAAATGAGCGAAGTACTGACCCTCGAACCCAATGCCATCGAACTAAACGAAGTCAAAGTTACCAAACGCAAATTCGAGAAAACAGTTAAATTAGGCAAAGCCAAAAGAGGAGATTCAGCATACGCTGTTCAGTACGATGCTAAAAACGGCATGAGTGCCAAGTTTTTTGAAAACACAAACAATACAACGTACATCAACACGGTCAAATTTTGTGCTTCTGCCAGTGAGAGAAACAGAATCATAAGTCTATTATTTTACACGGTAGGGGAGAATGGTCAACCCAAAGAAATTATAAATACCGAAACGATAATCGTAAAGATTAAAAAAGGAACTCACGTGGCAGAAGTTGATGTGAGCAAACTCTCAATCGAATTCCCAAAAGAAGGGGTGTTTGTAGCAATCCAACATTTACTTCTAGAGCAAAACAAAGAATACACAAAACCCTACCGTCCTAATGCGTTCTTCTATGAGCCTACCATAGCGGTTGACTTGACGAAAGAGTACAAAGATACTTGGTACTTCAAAGAAGATACATGGCATAAGAATAACGGGTTCTCGGTAAACATGCAAATAATCGGATCCGACTAACTTACATCTTCAAGTAAAAGTCTTGCGTCAAGGCAATGTAGTCCTCTGTATACTGATGGCGCGCGGTTTCGATAACTAACTCTTCAGCGGTCAGCGTACTAAGTTCATAACGCTTAAAGGCTAACAAACTTCTAATTATAGGAGTCTCGGGTGTCCCCTTAATTCGGGTAACGCGTACCGGAAACAATTCAAAGGTTGCGCATAAATCAATAAAGCGCTCTTCTTCTTTAAACGGAATAATAACGGCAAATACCCCGTTTTCTGAAAGGAGCAAATCTGCTGCTTCTACCAAATCTTCAAAGGGCATCGCATCTTGAAAACGAGCCAAGTTCCGCTGTTCATGGGTAGTCTTAAAATCTTCACTGTAAAAAGGCGGATTAGATACGATAAGGTCATATTCGTCCTCAGGTTCCTCCATAAATTCATCCAAGCCCGCATGAAAACAAAATAAACGGTCACTCCAAGGAGAGTTCTCAAAATTGTCCACAGCTTGCTCATATGCCTCTTCATCTATTTCAATCGCATCAATCTGCTCGGCCATACTGCGTTGTGCTAACATTAAGGCAATAACACCCGTGCCTGTTCCTAAGTCCAATATTGAAAATGGTTTGTGGTTCACAGGGCACCAAGCGCCAAGCAATACACCGTCAGTACCGACTTTCATCGCACAACGATCTTGCGCTATACTAAACTGTTTGAATTGGAACATTTGAAATTAAAAGGAGCACAGCCAAGGGCTATAAGGTGTTTAATAATTTATGGTAAAGGAAAGAGTGTATCGCTTTACTTTTACAAGTACATCTCGATTAAGCCTTCTGGCAAATCCATGATCACTTTTTTATTTTTACGGTCAATCTCTACTAGAAACTGGTCAATCATAGGAACCAAGATTTCGACTTCACCGTTAACTACTTCAAATAAAGGTTGCGCAGAAGCGTCATTAATGGAAACAATCTTGCCAAAGACACCTAAACGCTTATCTTCGATTTCAAATCCAATAACTTCATGAAAATAAAATTGGTTGCCTTCCAGTTTTGGCAACATCGATAAAGGAAGGTAAACAGCACAACCAATCAATTGGTCAGCTTCTTCTTCTGAATCGACATCTTCAAATTGTACCCGAAGAAAATCGTTTTTGTGCAACGAACTGCTTTCAATAAAATATGGAACCAGATTTTTGTTGAATTCAACAAATACTGATTCCATATCTTCATATAATTCGGGCTCGTCCGTGTCTAAATAAACCAAGACTTCCCCTTTGAAACTAAATTTTTTAGCAATTTTGCCTAAATAGAAACATTCGTCTTTACGCATAATTGCTGGAAGGATTAAGCTTCAGTTTCTTCGCTAGCTTCTTCAGCAGCTGGTGCTTCCTCAACAGCAGGAGCCTCTTCAGCAACTACCTCAGCAGCAGGAGCCTCTTCAACAGCTGGTGCTTCTTCAGCAACAACTTCAGCAGCAGGAGCCTCTTCAGCAGCAAGAGCTTCTACTACAGCCGGTGCCTCTTCAGCAACTACTTCTGCAGTTTCTTCAACAGCAACCTCTTCAGCAACTTCCTCTTCTACTTTTGCAGCTTCAACAGCGGCAGCAGCACGTTTGTCATTAGCCACTTTTTCTGCTTTCAAAGCTTTCGCTTTTTCTGCTTCTTGCGCTTTTGTCAAACCTTCTTTCTTAGCCGTTACTTTGTTAGCTTTATCTTCCAGCCATTTAGCCAATTTAGCATCAGCTTGCTCTTGAGTCAACGCTCCTTTACGAACTCCTCCATCAAGGTGGTGTTTCATTAAAGCTCCTTTGTAAGAAAGGATTGCTCTAGCAGTATCGGTTGGTTGAGCTCCATTGTGTAACCACTGAACTGCTTGGTCAAGGTTTAAATCAATAGTAGCAGGATTGGTGTTTGGATTGTAAATACCTAGTTTTTCTAAGAATCTACCATCTCTTTTTGAACGAGCATCAGCAGCTACGATCCAATAAAAAGGTTTCCCTTTTTTTCCGTGTCTTTGTAATCTAATTTTTACTGACATAATCTATTTTGATTAATTTGAGGTTCTCGACCTCGTTATTTAAGGGCGCAAAGATAATTTTTTTTCCCATACATCCAACCTTCTTTCCAATTTTTATTGCTGAGAAGTCACTGAACCTAAATCTTTAAGATTATTTTTTTACAAATATGTTAGCATTTTTCCATTAAAAAACTATTTTTGTGGTGTAATACATAGAAAATATGAAAAGATTTTTGTCCCTATTTCTAATCGCTTTAGCTTTTGTGTCTTGTCAAGAGGATTTAAAAAGTAATACTCCTGGCTTTCAGGCAATGAAAAACGATGTGTTGTGGAGAGCTAATGACGTGAGAGCCTACGTTTCAACCAATGGTGATTTATCGATCGAAGCCTTAAACCAATTCGAGCAAGTTACCTTGAATACTAATAGTACAGATGAAGGGGTTTATATTCTAGGAACTACCGACGATTCAAATTCAGCTTCGTACGATTCAAATTTCAACGACCTGCTGTTGTCATACGCTACGAATGCAATTGAAGGACCGGTATACAGCGTGGAGTTAATCAGCAGTGGTTCAGGATATACATCCGATTGTGACTTACAAACTAACGGACAGTATACTTGTGATGCTTCACATAATACTACTGGAGGAAGTGGTACAGGATTAACGGTTTCCGTAGTAACCAACGCTAATGGTGCTGTAACTGATGTGGTAAGAGTAGTGGCCAGAGGAAATGGTTACTTACCCGGTGACATCGTAACCGTAACAAACGGAGACTTGAATTGTAAAGTAAAGGTTATTAACGTACAAAATAGTAATGGTGAAATCGAAATCACGGAGTTCGATAACCTTAATATGACCATCTCAGGTAAGTTCAAATTCAATGCCGTAAACGTAGACAACAATCCGTTCGGAATACCAGTTGAAAACTTCCAGTACGGAGAGTTTTATAAGGTCCAAATTTATCCCAGCACCAAAAATTAGTAAGCTATAATTTAAACCATCTTCGGATGGTTTTTTTATTTAATGTAATAAAGTCCAAATTAATAGCGGTTTACATATTTAATTGAGTTACCTTTGTCATTGAATTTTAAATATAAAATATGAACATTTTTGTTGGGAGTCTTCCGTTTAGTATAGACGAAGCAGATTTAAGAGAATCTTTCGGGGTTTATGGTACGGTTAATTCCGTGAAAATTATTACTGATAAATTTACTGGAAGAAGTAAAGGATTCGGTTTCGTTGAAATGGAAAATGATGAAGAAGCTGAAAAAGCAATTCAAGAATTGAATGGTGCTACTGTGGAAGGACGTACGATTGTTGTGAATAAATCAGAACCAAAACCAGAAGGCGAAAGAAGAACTTTTAACAACAACCGTTCAGGCGGTGGTGGTTATAACGGTGGTGGAAACTCACGTGGTGGCGGAAGCTACAGCGGTGGTGGAAACAGCGGTGGTGGAAATAGAGGAAGATACTAGTCTACAAGCATAATTATAAGAAAGCCAACTCCCACGAGTTGGCTTTTTTTGTTTTTGTTAATAACTAAAATTGATAACTCGACGGCGAAAATGTATTTTTGAAGTTGATACAATTACAACGTCGACCTCCTTGAAAGGAGTAGAATTTGGATTTTCTAACTTTGGAATATACACCCTATGTATTTAATCTTTGATACCGAAACAACCGGTCTACCTAAACGTTGGGGAGCACCAATCTCCGATACCGACAACTGGCCAAGATGCATCCAAATCGCCTGGCAATTGCACGACGAGATGGGAAATCTTATCGAACATCAAGATTATCTAGTAAAACCCGAAGGGTTCAACATCCCCTACGACGCCGAACGCATCCACGGAATCTCAACCGAATTAGCTGAATCCCAAGGAATCCCGCTTCTCGATGTACTAGAAAAATTCAATACCGCTTTAGCCAAAGCCAAATATATTGTAGGCCAAAATGTAGGGTTCGACGTCAACATCATGGGCTGCGAATTCTACCGACTAGGAGTAAACTCTCCAATGGTGTCCATGCCTGTCCTAGATACTTGTACCGAAGTGACCGCCGAACTCCTAAAACTACCGGGAGGAAGAGGAGGGAAGTTTAAACTGCCAACGCTAACCGAACTCCACAGCTACCTCTTCAATAAACCGTTTGCGGAAGCCCACAATGCTACAGCCGACGTGGAAGCCACCACCCGTTGTTTCCTAGAATTAATCAGACGAGGCATCTTTACTAAAGAAGAGCTCGATGTGCCAGCGGAGTACTTCAAAGAATTCGGAGAACACAACCCGCAAGAGGTCCAACTCATCGGATTAAAACACATCAACCTGAAACAAGCCTCGGACGAAATAAGAGCCCAATTCCAAAAGAAGGAAGCAGCCGACACGCCAAGCCAATCAGACAACCAAGTACATTCCAACCTAGTAGCAGTGGATTTCGTCCACCTGCACAACCATACACAGTTCTCCGTACTGCAATCCACCATCAGCGTCAAAGATCTAGTAGCCGCCGCCATCAAAAACAAGATGCCAGCCGTTGCCATGACCGATCACGCCAACCTAATGGGGGCCTTTCACTTCGTACGCGACATTCTATACCATAATAAATCGGCCAAAGCCAAAAACCAAGAAGCCGAAGAGAAAGGGGAAACACCAGCAGAAACGATCATCAAACCCATAGTAGGCTGCGAATTTTATGTCTGCGACGACCTAAAAGATAAATCAAGAAAGGACAATGGTTACCAAATCGTATTCCTAGCCAAAACCAAAAAAGGCTACCACAACCTAGCCAAACTTTCCTCCATCGCGTACACCGAAGGCTTCTATTACGTACCCCGTATCGATAGAAAAGCCATCCAAGAATTCAAAGAGGATATCATCATACTATCCGGAAACCTCTATGGCGAAATCCCAAGCAAAGTACTCAACATAGGCGAAAACCAAGCCGAAGAAGCACTCCTCTGGTGGAAAGAAATATTTGGAGAGGATTTCTATATCGAACTCATGCGCCACAACCAAGAGGATGAAAACCGCGTCAATGCTTCTTTAATTACTCTGGCCAAAAAACACAACGTAAAAACAGTAGCGACCAATAATGTCTTCTACATCAATAAAGAAGATGCTAACGCCCACGATATCCTGCTCTGTGTACGAGACGGTGAAAAACAAGCCACGCCTATAGGAAGAGGACGAGGCTATCGCTACGGGTTCGACAACCAAGAATACTATTTCAAATCGGGCGACGAAATGAAAAAGCTGTTCCACGACCTACCGGAAGCCATTACAACCACTGAAGAAATCGTCAACAAAATCGAAATTTTCGACCTGTCACGTGAAGTGCTACTGCCGAAATTTGATATTCCATCCGAATTCCTAGTTACTGAAGACGAAACTGACGCAGGGAAACGAGGAGAGAATAAATACCTAGCCCACCTAACCTTCGAAGGGGCGAAAAGACGCTACGGGGAAATCACCACAGAGATTCAAGAACGCCTAGACTTCGAACTAAAAACCATCGAGAATACCGGCTACCCCGGCTATTTCTTAATCGTACAAGATTTCATCGCCGCTGCACGCAAAATGGACGTATCCGTCGGACCCGGTAGGGGATCAGCCGCCGGTTCCGTAGTGGCCTATTGCTTGGGGATAACCAACATAGACCCTCTCTTATACGACCTCCTTTTTGAGCGTTTCCTAAACCCGGATCGTGTGTCTATGCCCGATATCGATATCGACTTCGATGACGAAGGACGTAGCCGCGTAATGGATTATGTAATCAATAAATACGGCTCCAAACAAGTAGCCCAAATCATTACTTACGGAACCATGGCTGCCAAGTCCTCCGTGAGAGATACCGCCCGCGTACTGGATTTGCCGCTCTTTGAAGCGGATAAAATAGCCAAACTGATTCCTACGACACTCAACTTGGCTAAAATATTCACCCTAGACAAGGAAAAACTAAAAGCAGCCCTCCGAGCCGAAGAATACGATAAAGTCAAAGAACTAATCGAATTAGCCAATGCCAACGACCTAGGTGGGGAAACCATCCAACAAGCGAAAATATTGGAAGGAAACCTGCGCAATACCGGTATCCACGCCTGCGGAGTAATCATCACCCCCGACGATATAACCAATTTCGTTCCGGTAGCCACCGCCAAGGACTCGGATTTATATGTAACCCAATTCGATAACTCCGTAGTAGAAAGTGCTGGACTCCTAAAAATGGACTTCTTGGGTCTGAAGACCCTTACCCTTATAAAAGACACGGTTAAATTAGTGAAATACCGCACGGGCGTCGAACTAGACCCCGATGCCTTTCCGATTGACGATGTGAAGACCTACGAACTCTTTCAAAGAGGAGAAACCGTTGGAATCTTCCAATACGAGTCGCCCGGGATGCAGAAATACCTTAAGGATTTAAAACCTACGGTTTTCGGGGACCTAATTGCCATGAATGCCCTCTACCGTCCCGGACCATTAGAATACATCCCATCCTTCGTCCGTCGTAAAAACGGCGAAGAGGAAATTACTTATGACCTAGAAGCCAACGAAGAGTACTTAAAAGAAACGTACGGAATTACTGTATACCAAGAACAGGTAATGCTCCTGTCGCAAAAGTTGGCCAACTTCTCCAAAGGGGATGCCGACGTACTGCGTAAAGCGATGGGGAAAAAGCAAAAGGACGTTCTTGATAAAATGAAGTCGAAGTTCATCGAACAAGCGGTAGCCAACGGACACGCCGAAGAAAAATTAGAGAAAATCTGGAAAGACTGGGAAGCCTTCGCACAGTATGCCTTCAATAAATCGCACTCTACTTGTTATGCTTGGATTGCCTACCAAACTGCCTATCTAAAAGCACATTATCCAGCCGAATATATGGCCGCCGTACTGTCCAATAACATGAACGATATCAAACAAGTATCCTTCTTCATGGAAGAATGTAAACGCATGGGATTGCAGGTACTCGGACCCGATGTCAATGAAAGCTTTTACAAGTTCACGGTAAACGAAAACTATGCCGTGCGCTTCGGAATGGGTGCCATCAAAGGGGTCGGAATGGGTGCCGTAGAAACCATAGTGGTCAATAGAAAGGAAGGCGACTACAAATCCATTTTCGATCTTGCCAAACGCATCGATCTAAGAGCCGCCAATAAAAAAGCCTTCGAAAACCTAGCACTAGCCGGCGGGTTCGACTGCTTTACGGATACCCATCGTGCGCAATACTTCCACACCGATGGAGACAACAGCACCTTCTACGAAAAAGCCATACGCTACGGATCCAAATTCCAAGAGAACGAGAATTCGTCACAAGTAAGCTTATTCGGAGACGCCAGCGATGTGCAAATCGCCGAACCGACCGTGCCCCCCTGCGAAGATTGGAGCACCATGGAAAAATTAGCCAAAGAAAAAGAGGTAGTAGGAATCTACATTTCCGGACATCCACTCGACGACTACCGCTTTGAAATGAAATATTTCTGCAACAGTAAATTGGAATACCTAAAGAACCTCGGAAGCTACGTCGGTAAAACACTTACCTTCGCCGGAATCGTAACCAACGTCCAATACAAAACCGCCAAAAACGGAAAAGACTGGGCCATGTTTACCCTTGAAGGCTACGACGAAAGCCACGAATTCCGAATCTTCGACGAAGAGTATCTGAAATTCCGCCATTTCTTAGTCAACAACCAATTCGTCTATTTCAAAGTAACCGTTAAAGATGGTTGGGTGAATCGTGAAACGGGTAAGAAATCCGACCCAAGAATACAGTTTTCTGATGTGAAACAACTCCAAGATGTATTGCCACAGTTTGCCAAAAAACTCAGCCTCCACTTGGATATAAACGATGTGCAACAAAGCTTTATCCAGCAACTCAACGAATTATTCTCCGCCAATAAAGGGGATAATACCGTCACCTTTGAAATCGTCGAACTAGAAAAAGTACAAAAAGCAATCGAACCGCTACCCAAAGTAGTGCTGGAAGAAGATAGCGCGGCCGACACGGAAATCCTCGATGAGGTTGAAATCGAAATCCCAGTAATAGAAGAACAAATTCAAGTAGCCACACGCATATCAATGCCAAGCCGCAAACTAAAAGTGAGGATTTCAAATGAATTGCTAATCGAACTAGAAAAACGCAATATCAAATTCAGTTTAAACTAAGTATCACTTCTTTCAATGAATTGATAGCCAAAACTGATTTTTTTTAGGAGTATAACCAAAATAAATTGCCTAATTTTGGCAGTAATTAGAATAATTTAAAAAATAAAAAAATATGGCTTTAGCAATTACTGATGCTACTTTTGATGAAGTAGTATTAAAATCAGATAAACCAGTGGTAGTAGATTTTTGGGCAGCTTGGTGCGGTCCATGTCGTATGGTAGGTCCAGTTATTGACGAAATTTCCTCAGAATACGAAGGAAAAGCAGTTGTAGGTAAAGTGGATGTAGACGCCAACCAAGAATTTGCCGCTAAATACGGAGTGCGTAACATTCCAACCGTATTGGTATTCCAAAACGGAGAAGTGGTAGGACGTCAAGTAGGCGTAGCTCCTAAAAAAACCTATACCGATGCCATCGACGCATTACTATAATACAGTATAATTTTATGAAAAAGGTTTGACGTTAGTCAAACCTTTTTTTTTACATTTAAATTCAAATTTTCAATTTACCTTTGATACATGAAGATAGAAGAACAAAAAGAAGTCGTATCCGGATTTAAGCACCTTGAATTACTAGCCAATCAAGTGGTGGAAGGTTTCATCTCTGGGATGCACAAATCTCCTTTTCATGGGTTCTCAGCCGAGTTCGCCGAACATAAAGTCTACAACGCCGGGGAAAGTACCAAACACATCGATTGGAAATTATTTGCTAAAACGGACCGACTCTATACCAAGCGCTTCGAAGAGGAAACCAACCTCCGGTGCCACTTAATCATCGACAATTCGTCTTCTATGCATTACCCCAAGTTGAAAGCAGACGAACTATTTTACCACAATAAAATCGGATTTTCAGTATTGGCCTCGGCCGTACTCATGAACCTGTTAAAGAAGCAACGTGATGCAGTGGGACTGAGCGTATACTCAGATACCTACGAGTATTATGCCCCCGAAAAAGGCAGCGACCGCCACCACCGCATGATCCTAAACAAATTAGAAGGCCTACTAGAAAATCCTAAAGTGTCCAAAAGCACCGATACCGTAACCTTCTTACACCAAATAGCCGAAAAAATACACCGCCGCTCTATGATCATATTGTTTACCGATATGTTCCAAACCGGCAATAACGAAGCGTTATTCAACGCCCTACAGCATTTAAAACACAACAAACATAAAGTAGTGGTCTTCCACGTCATCGATAAAAAAACCGAAATCAACTTCAATTTCGATAACGCACCCCGCAAATTCATCGACCTAGAAACCGGAGAAGAAATAAATATCTTCGCCGATAGCGTCAAAGAAGCCTACGAAGAGAAAATAAAAACCTATTTCAAATCCCTAGCCATGACCTGCGCCCAAAACAAAATAAAGTACGTTCCCGTGGCCGTGGAGGAAAGTTTTGAAAAGATTTTGACTACATACTTGGTTGAGAAACAAATGTTTGGTTAATTACAATAAAAAGTCTTGCGTTTTTTATTAAAAAAAAGTTGCAGATGTCAAAAACGGTTGTATATTTGCAACCGCAATTAAGCGATGGTTTGGTAGTTCAGTTGGTTAGAATACATGCCTGTCACGCATGGGGTCGCGGGTTCGAGTCCCGTCCAGACCGCTAAAATTGGGAAAAGCACTTTGGAAACAAAGTGCTTTTTTGCCCAAAAAAGCATTTAAGATTAGTTGTGTTGTTTTGCTACGACTTTGTAACTCGTAGCGCGGTTTAGTAGTTAGACCAATGAAAAGCTTTCCACTTTATTGTGGATGGCTTTTTTGATTTATAGAACTCTCCAATACCATTCCTTCTCTTGTAATTCCCGCGAACGCGTGAACCCGAGGCACGGACTGCAAGTCCGCGCCATCAGGGTGCTGATTTAAAGGTTTTGATGGTTTATTTATTTTAAAAGTAGGCACGGACTACAAGTCCGCGCCATCAGGGTTGTCAAAATCCCGTTTGATTTCTATTCTCAGGAAGATGCTGCGTGGCCCTTGTATGAAACTCTTACTTGCTGTTCATGCCTAGTATGACTCTTAAAATACATTTATGTTCTACTGTACCTTTAAATTACGATACAACCCTATAGTTTTAGATTCTTAATTCCTTTTGTTTTCTTTAGCCTCATAAATACTCATTGTATAGTTGCCTAATAGTTAAGGTTGTTTTGCTTTTACGGCAATAGAGATCAAATACTAAAAATAGTTTTTTTGAATTTTAATAAGGTTAAGAAACAACAGGAATTAATCCGATAATCGTGTTCTCCTGCTACACGTTTAGGAACATTGGTTTTTTTTATCTATTTTTGAATCATGATGAAGAAAATAATACAATTCTCTTTTATAGCCTTGCTCCTAGGGTGCCTTAGCAACAATCTTACGGCGCAAGAAAAAGCATCCACTGACCCCGATGGACCAATGAAAGAAGTCCTGTTTAAAAAATACAAAAGAGAAGCGCAGACCTACGATAAAAAAGAGTTTGACGCCCTGTTCTTTGAGTTTTTCCAAAAACAAAAAGACCCAAACATCACCCTAACCAAAGAAGAATTCTATACTTATACAGTCAAAATTGCCGCCTATTCTGAAAAATTAGGAATCTTATACAAAGACCAAAAAGAAGAAGCGCAACGCACCAAAAAAGAATGGCTCGATAAAAGCTATAGTGATTACCTACTCTCTAAAAAGCACTAATCTTGAAAAGGAGTTTAGTCATATTGTCTCTTGTACTGCTGCAGTCTTGTCAATACTTGGAGAAGAAAGTCCCCTCCGAATCAGATTTGCTAGCCAAAGAAATGAAAGACATCAATTGGCAAGAAGTCGATGAATACCCCTCTGTTGCCGATTGCGAAAAACTAAAAGATGTATGGCAACGCAAACAATGCTTCTTTGACTATATGCAAGTTACCATGGAACAAAAGCTAGCGGTAGATACGCTAGCCACCTTATTCCCAAAATTAGACACCATCGAAGTCAAAGTGACCGTGTTTCCCAATGCTAAGTTGACCTTCGAACCCCAGTTCCCAAAAGACTCAGTAGCCTACGATACCATCAAAATAGATAGCATTCTACACGCACGCCTAATAGATTTTCCCAAAGTCAACCCAGCCATCAAAAGAGGCATCCCCGTGAAAACCCAATTTGTGCTTCCCGTAATCATTAAGTCGGAATAAAAATAGAGAAGAGCCCTTATTTTTTATAAGCACTCCCTTTCCAAGTATAGGGGCCTACCAAGGAATAGAGGCCAACCAAACTAGAAAACAAAGGATAAATCAAACTGCTAGCCAAAGGCAACAGCCATTTCCCATCACGCAAGTACGTATTAGTTTTATAAAGCAAAAGATAATCCACTGTGTATTTTATAACAAACATCCCAAGCAGTAAAGTCCAGTCTAAGGTGCCTAGTAGTGCCATCCCAAAACCGACCACCAAACTACCATTCATAAGCAATACCGAAACAGCCAAGGCTTGGGCATAGGTACTCTGGTAACCAGTCGTTTTACTGGCCCAACGCACCCGCTGCATGAATAGTTTATACAAGTCATTCTCAGGCTTCGTCTTGACAATAGCCGCTTTGTTTTTTAGATAATGTACGTTCCTAGGAGCATGAGCCACCGCCTTCTGCAACAGGAAAACATCATCGCCACTAGCAATGGTGTCATTTCCTGCAAACCCGTCTACAGTGCGAAAAAGCGTTTTTGTATAGGCAAAATTAGCACCGTTACACATAAAAGGCTTGCCCATCCCAAAACTACCCATAGTGACCCCTTGCAAACTCATCAAATCCAATTGCTGAAACTGATGAAACCAGTTGTTTTTCGTAGCATATACTACGGCGCCAACAATCATCTGAGGCTCCTTTGCTTGTATAAAGTTATCGAGGGTCAGGAGCCAATTTTTAGGCACCCTGCAATCCGCATCAGTAGTCACTATCCATTCGTGCTTAGCAATCGGCATCGCCCTAGCAATGGCATCCTTCTTTGGAGAAGCAGTCAACCGCAAGTTGTCCAATAATGTAGTGTCAATCCCATCATGCTGAATCCGCCACTGTATGCAAATCCGCTCCGATACATCCGTAGAAAAATCATCCACCATAATGATCTCAATCAATTCCTGAGGATAATCTATGTTGGAAAAAGATTGCAACAACCTAGGCAAGTTTTTAGCCTCATTACGAAAGGGAACTACAATCGTAAAAGCCGTTTGGGGCTTCATACTAGTGCGCTCAAAAGCCTCCACTTTAGTAGTACCCCAAAGCAGGTGCAAAATAAAAACACTATAAACAACCAACAGTAGTAGAAAAACGAGCGGAATCAGTTCCATTTAGGTTTAAATTTTAAGACAAAATAACTGCCAAGTACCACCGGCAGCACTACATTCAAAAACCACATAAGGGTAGATATAAACACCACAATCCATTCGTTGACACCCAATTTCCCAAAGAAAAAAACCGCCATACTGCCCTTAACCGCAAAGTCCAAAAACTGAAAACTAGGTAAAGAGGAAGCCAAAAAGTAAACCGCAGCGATACTAGCCATCATAGTTACATATGGTAAATCTACATCAAATGCCAGAAATAAAAAATAGTACTGATGCGAAAAAACCAAATAACGCAGTACGCCATACAAGATGTTTTTATGATGGATAGGCTTAGGAATCTCATTTATTTTGCGAACCAACTTCTCAATAGAATAGCCTCTAACAGTAATGCGCTTAGAAACAAAAGAGGCAAGGAGCAAACTAAGCATTACACCCAGTATAGCCAACCCCCACTGCCAATACCCTAAAATAATTAACCCCGCGGTTCCAAATACAACGGTAAGTAACATCTGTATCCCATTACAAATAAGATTCAAAAAAATGACTTTCTTAGTGTTCAGTTTCTCAAAATACAAAGCCTTCCCAGCATACTCTCCCACACCATTCGGAGTAAATATCCCAGCAGTCAATGCCCCCAATACCTGCTTAGCCGATTCGCCCACAGTAATAGGCTGTAAAAAGGAAACCAAGTTCTGCCATTTCAAAATCTCCAAATACCGATTCGCCACACTAAATGAAAGCAAAAACAAGATACCCCCAACCGATTGCTTTTCGTTCACTAAAGCCACAAATTTAGTCCAGTCCAATCGGTCGTCATCCAACAGTTGATGGTAAATGAAATAAAAGGCGCCACTTACAATCAAAAGTTTGATGATAAAAACAGCGAATTGCTTAGCTTTGTGAGGAATTGTAATCATTAGTGCAAAGAAAGTAAATCTTTGAACGATTATCCGGAATACATAAACAAAAATCCATTGGCCAACGAACGCATCATATTAGGAATCGACCCCGGAACCACCATCATGGGGTTCGGATTAATCAAGGTGGTTAATAAGAAAATGGAATTCCTGCAGTTAAACGAATTAATTCTAAGCAAGTACGATGACCATTACACCAAGTTGAAAGTGATCTTCGAACGAACGATCGAACTCATAGAAACACACCACCCTGATGAAATCGCTATTGAAGCACCCTTCTTCGGGAAAAACGTGCAGTCCATGTTAAAGCTGGGTAGAGCACAAGGAGTAGCAATGGCAGCAGGTTTGTCCCGCCAAATTCCCATTACAGAATACGAACCCAAGAAAATCAAAATGGCCATCACCGGCAACGGTAATGCCAGCAAAGAACAAGTAGCCAAAATGCTCCAACAACTCCTTGGCCTAAAAGAACTCCCCAAAAACCTAGACTCCACCGACGGTCTAGCCGCAGCAGTCTGCCACTTTTTCAATTCTGGTAAAGTAGTAGGAAGCAAAAGCTACACCGGTTGGGATGCTTTTGTCAAACAAAATGAAGAACGAGTTAAAAAATAAGCGGTTCAGTGCTGTGCAAAACACCGAGCACTGCGACTGCGACTGAAAACTAAAAATGAGCGGCATCTACATCCATATACCTTTCTGCAAACAAGCCTGTCACTACTGTGACTTTCATTTCTCAACCTCCCTCAAGAAGAAAGAAGAAATGGTGTTGGCACTAGTCAAAGAATTAGGCCTACGCAAAGACGAGTGCAAGGAAGAAATGGTAGAGACCCTCTATTTTGGAGGGGGCACCCCAAGTTTACTAGAAGTGGCACACCTCAAGCTGCTAATAGAAACGGTGTACGCCAATTATAAAGTACTACCCAATCACGAAATAACCCTAGAAGCCAACCCCGATGACATCACAGAGCAACGCCTAGTAGAGTGGTCCGCATTAGGTGTCAACCGCTTAAGCATCGGCATACAATCCTTCTTTGAAGACGATCTAAAAGTAATGAACCGAGCCCATAAGGCAGAGGAAGCAAAACGGTGTTTACAGTTGGCAACACACTATTTTGACAACATTACCATCGATCTAATATATGGGATGCCCAACATGAGTAAAGAACGTTGGCTTCAAAACATAGAAACGGCCTTGTCCTTTAAGATTCCACACATCTCAAGTTATGCACTTACCGTCGAACCCAAAACGGCCCTCCATAATTTCATTCAAAAAGGTATCATCCCACCCCTAGACGAAGACCTAGCACAAGAACACTTCATGCTATTAGTGGATACCCTAGAAGAAAACGGATTCATCCATTACGAATTATCCAACTTCGGTAAAGAAAACTACTTTTCCAAAAACAACTCCAGCTATTGGCTAGGTAAAAAATACCTAGGCATCGGCCCATCCGCTCACAGCTATGATGGTCATAATAGAAGTTGGAACGTGTCCAACAATACTATTTACTTAAAAGCCCTGCAAGAAAACTACCTACCCCTAGAAACGGAGACGTTAACGCTAACTGACCGCTATAACGAATACATCATGACCGGATTGCGAACCATGTGGGGCGTCTCTCTTGATCGAATAGAGAAGGATTTTGGTAAGTCCTATTTAGAGTATGTAAACAAGCAAGCCGCAAAACACATTAAAGACCAACTATTATTTATCGATAATAACGTGCTACGTACCACCAAAAAAGGAAAGTTCTTAGGGGATGGTATTGCCAGTGATTTGTTTTTGCTAAATTTGGAATAATGAAAGCACTAATCAATAATACGTTTGAAATCGACTTGTCAAAACCCATTGATATCTCGATTCCCTTATCCAATACCGAGGACAATCCAATCGCTTGGTATATAGATAAACCTACCATCGAACCCGTTACTTTGGGAGATTGGGTAGGTAAAGTGGCCGCAGGAAGCTCAACCAATTTTAATAACATCTTCTTCAACCCCCACGGACACGGTACGCACACCGAATGCCTTGGGCATATTACCCGCGAGTTCTATAGCATCAATCAATGCTTAAAACAGTTTTTCTTCCTATCCGAATTGATTTCCATAAAACCAGTTACAGTTGAAGATGATTTAGTAATTACCAAAGATCAAATAGTAGAGGCATTAAACGTTAGTAACCCCGAAGCGCTTGTCATCAGAACCCTGCCCAACGGACTAGATAAAAAGCATAAGAACTATTCTCATACCAATCCGGCTTACTTAGAAGAAGCCGCTGCACTTTATATTCGCGAAAAGGGAATCAAGCACCTATTTATTGATTTACCCAGCTTAGATAGGGAAGAAGATGGTGGAAGGTTAGCTGCCCACAAAGCCTTTTGGAATGTCACAGATACCAACAACCTCAATCCTGAGGCAAGAGTAGACTGCACCATCACCGAAATGATCTATGTAAACGATGCCATTCAAGACGGAAGTTATATGCTTAACTTACAAATAGCCTCATTCGAAAATGATGCCTCTCCCAGTAAACCTGTATTGTATGCGCTATGATCACAATTTCAACCGATAAAAGAAAGCTAGACGTTCCCTTCATCCAAAACTTTCTAAAGGATATCTACTGGGCTGCTGGTAGAACTATCGAAGAAGTACAAGTAACCATAGACGCCTCAGTCTGCTTCGGAATTTACCTAGACAACCAACAAATAGGTTTCGCCAGAGTCATCACCGATTATGTCGTTTTCGCCTATCTAATGGACGTCTTTATTGATGAAAAACATCGAGGCCAGGGGTACTCCTCTCTTTTAATCAACGCCATGATGAAAGACCCCCAACTCCAACAAGTGAAAATATGGCGGTTAGCCACCTCCGATGCTCATTTTTTATATGAAAAATTCGGATTTACCCCATTGGCTCATCCTGAAAAAATGATGGAAAAAATAAGTAAAATAGAACCATGAATATCCAGCAATTATACGAGTTCTGTCTGTCCAAAAAAGCCGTAACAGAACATTTCCCTTTCGATGAAGACACCCTAGTGTTTAAAATTGGTGGTAAAATGTTTTGCCTTACCTCGCTAAAAGAATGGGAAAACGGCAACCCTGCCCTAAACCTCAAAGGAGATCCCGAAAGAAACGAAGAACTAAGAGCCGAGTACGAAGCCATCAACCCCGGGTTCCACATGAGCAAAACGCATTGGAATACCGTACATTTCAACAACGATGTCCCCGATAAAATGATTTGCAGCCTAATCAATGATTCCTATGATTTGGTTTTCAAAAGTTTGACTAAAAAAATTCAAAAGGAAATTCTAGAAAGTGAGAATTAGGCATTACTTTTGCAGAAAATTTTCAGGACACATAAATAACAAAGCATGTTAGATAATTTAAAGAAAATATTAAACGAAGACCAAGATCCTAAAGCCATTGAGAAAATCACTTCAAAGTTGGATAATCTATTGATGACCAACGAGGAAATAGGTTATATAGCTGTTCAAAAAAAACCAGCAGTAACAATATTCCCCGATAGTATCGTGGTAACCAATAAAAGAATTATCCTTTGCAAACCTAAAAACTTAGGGTTGTCAATGGAATTCATGGATTATGATTGGGATGATATCGCCGCTAGCTTTGTTAAAGAAGGGATACTAGGCGCCGATTTCACCTTCACAACTAAATCAGAACTAACGCATACCGTAGATTATTTACCCAAAAATCAAGCGCGTAAACTATACACCTTCGCGAAAGAACAATTAGACTTGTTGAAAAACCCTTCAGCTGCTCCAGCAAATCCAGAAGAAGTAAAACCAGTACTGAAAGTCCCAGTTGCAGAAGAAGTAGAAGAAATAGCCGTAGAGGAAGTAACAAATTTTGCTGAAATTATACCGGCAACTCAAGCCTATACTCCATACGAGGAACCAGTAACAACTGCTTCTGCCGAGCGTAAGCTTAGTGAATTGTCTCAAGATGAATTATTTGAAAAACTTCAGAACTACAAAAAACTTTTAGACAACGGTTTAATTCTTCAAGGAGAATATGATACCTTAAAAAAAGAAATACTAAGTTACATGTAATTCTTTTTATGCAAAAAGCAAGCCCTTTTGTTTGAGGACAAAAGGGCTTGCTTATATTTTATAACCTAGTTTTATTTACTTAACTCTACAAAATACTTATAGAAAAGCGGAATAGTTTCAATTCCTTTTAAGTAATTAAATACACCAAAATGCTCGTTAGGAGAGTGGATAGCATCACTGTCTAAACCAAACCCCATCATTATAGTTTTTGATTTTAATTCCTTCTCAAACAAAGCTACAATAGGAATGCTTCCACCTGAGCGAACTGGTATGGCAGTTACACCAAAAGTCTCACTATAGGCTTTGGAAGCCGCTTGATAACCGATGCTGTCAATTGGGGTTACATAACCTTGTCCACCATGGTGTGGTGTCACTTTAACTTTTACTGCTTTAGGAGCAATGCTTTCAAAATGTTTGGTAAATAGGGATGTAATTTCTTCCCAATCTTGATTAGGTACCAGGCGCATAGATATTTTAGCATAAGCTTTGCTTGCGATGACTGTTTTAGCCCCTTCACCAGTGTAACCTCCCCAAATGCCATTGACATCTAAGGTAGGGCGAATTGAGTTTCGTTCATTGGTTACATAACCGGTTTCACCATATACTTCCTCAATATCCAAGGCTTTTTTATAATGTTCTAAGGAAAAGGGCGCTTTAGCCATTTCTTTTCTTTCGTCGGCCGTTAGCTCTTCAACTTTGTCATAAAATCCTGGAATAGTTATATGATTATTTTCATCATGAAGTGAAGCAATCATTTTAGTCAATACATTGATGGGGTTTGCTACAGCGCCTCCATATAATCCCGAATGAAGATCTCTATTTGGGCCAGTGACTTCCACTTCCACATAACTCAACCCTCTTAGCCCTGTCGTGATTGACGGCTGTTGGTTAGAAATCATTCCTGTGTCTGAGATTAAAATAACATCATTAGCCAATTTTTCTTGGTTTCTCTCTACAAACCAACCTAAACTTTTAGAGCCAACTTCTTCTTCGCCTTCTATCATGAATTTAACATTACAAGGCAAACAATTGTTTTGGATCATGTATTCAAATGCCTTTACATGCATATACATTTGTCCTTTATCATCACAAGCTCCACGAGCAAATATTGCGCCTTCAGGATGAATATCTGTCGTTTTAATAACGGGTTCAAAAGGAGGCGAAGTCCATAATTCGATCGGGTCTGGTGGTTGTACATCATAGTGACCATAAACCAAAACGGTCGGCAAGTTTTTGTCTATAATCTTCTCTCCATATACAATCGGATATCCTGGAGTTTCACATATTTCAACCAAGTCACAACCTGCTTTTTCCAAACTTGCTTTCACAGCATTTGCAGTGTCTATTACATCTTGTGCATAAGCACTATCAGCACTTACGGATGGTATTTTTAATAATTCTATTAGTTCCGTAATGAAACGTTCTTTGTTTTGTTGAACGTAGTTTTTAATATTGTCCATGTGTTTGTTAAATGATTAAGTCAAATATACAAATAGAAATATCAATTTAATACTTACCTAAACCCAAAATTTTTAGAAAATAAAAGATGTTGGGATTTGGTATTTGAAAAATATGGCTATATTTGCATTCACAATTTTGCGGGTATGGCGAAATTGGTAGACGTGCCAGACTTAGGATCTGGTGCCGCAAGGCGTGTAGGTTCGAGTCCTATTACCCGCACTAAAAAGCTCTAACTACTTGTTGGAGCTTTTTTATTTTTAACAATTTGGTTAATAAAATGTTTAAAGATTATTTAGTAAATCATTCTCAACCAGATGAAATGCTGTTAATTTTACAATATTAATTCATAATTTGAATTTATTTTTCTAAATGAAAGGAAATAAGCTTATGATGACTGCGTTATTAGCAATTTTTGGATTTGTTTTATTGGCATTGTCTGTTTATTTGCTAACCAAAAACAGCTCCACTACACTTTCTGCGGACAAGCAGAAGCAATTAGATGATGCTATTAAGCAGATTGAAGTTTTGCATGCAGAAATAACTGAAAAGGACAGAATAGTATCTGAAAACGAGCAGAAACTAAAAAGTTTGAAGTCAGAGTCCATGAGCCATTATACAGGTCAAAATATGCCTATAATTGAAATTATGGACAATGATTTAAGTGAGGGGCATGGACATGAAGAAGGTTCTAGGAGAGTACATAGATTAATGTATCATCATCAAGTACGTTTCTATTTATTAAATGCAGGTAAGAACTCCTTGAAAGATGTAATATTTTCAATTAAAGACGATTATAACCGTAATAAAGATAAAAAGAAAAAGTTGGGCTCTTCTCCTAATGTAGATTATTCAGGTAAAAAATTAGATAGTGATGAACTAGGTACTTATGAAAATATTGAAGTAAATACGTTAAATTTAAAATCTAAGAAATTAATCTATACCAGTAATCTTCCCGGAAGTTTTGGTACTGGTGATTATGAGTACCACCTTATCATAGAATGGAGCCAAGGGTTTTATCAAATGTTGGTTAAGATTAATGAGCTAAACGGCACCCTAAATTACACCTATGAATTCTTTGATATGGATGGTAAACCAATCGACTTCAAGAATCCAGAAAGTAGTGTAAGTAATTAAAAAAGCCTCTCAATATGAGAGGCTTTTTCTTTTATTATTTTCCAGTTATAATCCAATTGTTGATTTTCTTTTCTAGCAATTCCAGCGGCAATACGCCCGATTCTAATACTTTTTGATGGAAGATTTTAATCTCGAACTTGTCTTTCATCTTGTCTTTTGCTTTTTGACGTAATTCTAGTATTTTCAATTGTCCTATTTTATAGGATAATGCTTGTCCAGGAATGGCCATATAACGTTCAATCTCAGAAGTGATACTAGCTTCTGTTTCAGCCTCGTTGTCTAAGGAGTATTTAATCGCTTGTTCCCGACTCCATCCTTTATTGTGTAAGCCGGTGTCCACTACTAATCGTATAGCTCTGTGCATTTCGTCATTTAGCATCCCTAAATATTGATAAGGGTCTTTGTATAATCCTAATTCTTTTCCTAGACTTTCACAGTATAAGGCCCAACCTTCACCATAAGCACCAAACCAATTAAATTTTCTAAAATCTGGTAAAGTTTTACTTTCTTGTTGTAGTGAGATTTGGAAATGATGTCCTGGAATAGCTTCGTGTAAAAACAAATCTTCATCTTCCAAGATGTTATAGTTTTTTACATCAGGGATAGGCACATAAAAAGTTCCAGGTCTACTTCCGTCGGCTGATCCTTGCATATATTCTGCGCTGGCTGTTTTTTCTCTAAACGCTTCCGTTCTTTTTATCCGGAAAGGTGTTTTAGGTTGCAATGAGAACAATTTGTCAACATTAGGTTTTATCGTCTTATATATTCTTTCAAAATTATCCATTACTTGCTGAGGGTCAGTAAAAGGTCGAAGTTCTTTTTTAGTCCGTACGTCATTTAAGAACTCTTTTAAAGTACCTTTGAAGCCTACTTCATTTTTTACTTTTTCCATTTCAGCATTTAACAAGGCTACTTCTTTTAAACCTAGTTCATGTATTTCAGAAGGATTTTTTTCGGTTGTGGTCCATTGTTTTACAAGTGTTTTGTATAAATTATTCCCTCCTGGCAAACTACCAATACCACTTGTGCTTCGACATGCAGGAACATATTCATTTTTCATAAAAGCGACTAATTTTTGAAATTGTGGGATTAATTTCAAATTAATTGTTGCTACATATTCTTTGGTTAAGTTGTTTTTTTCCTCTTCAGTAAAGTCCGTTGGGAATTTTTTACAACTAGAGTAAAACAAGTTGTCTTCTGCATTTGAAGTTATCATGTCTTCAAATTGTGGAACCACTTTTATGGCTAATGATTTCGGAAGCACAACTTTATTAGTGATTCCTTTTTTCATATAGACCATGGCAGAATCCATCCAAACGGCATAGAGGTCCATTCTTTTCAAGAATTTTTTATAATCCTGAACGGTTTTAAAGGGTTGAGCACTTTCGGCACTAGCAAACTGACCCATGGTTATATGCGTACCGTCAAACTGCTGTATTGGTATTAAATTGTTATTTTGTTTTAATAATTCGATACCAACTTCAGATTCCCATTTAATAATCTCGTAACTATTTTTCTCCTCTTCTGATAATTGGGTAGTGTCAATACTTTCCAATTCTTTTAAATATTTTTTATAAAAAGAGTCTTTCTTTTTTCGGTAAGAATTTGTCATTTCGAATACCAATTGATCGTCATAATCATGTTGGTCGCTTTGGGTAGCATCTAATGGATTCAATGCGTTTTTTTCATTGAAATAAGAATCGGTAATCGCATTAAAGTCTTGACTTTTTTTATCGGATTTACAGTTTACAAACAATAACGACAAGAAAAACATCGTTAAAATAGGATTTGTTTTTTTCATAAAAATGGTTTTGATTGTATAAAACTAGTGTTATTCGATTTTGGGTTTGTCAAATTTAGAATAAATTAGCCGTGGTATACCCGTGATGCTATAATATGGCCATCCTTTATTTCTAATAATTCGGCTACTAATAAATCATTTTCATTGGCGACCATACGTATGTATTCCATAAACACTCTGTCCGAATTTGAAGTTAGTGATGTGACTTTATAGTGCAAGGAAGGCAATCGTTCAAAAGCCTCTTTCCACCACTCGCGTAAGGCCTCTTTGCCAGTCACTAATCCATTTGTTTCCGGATGATGTATTTTAAGCTTAGGACTATAATGTTGCGCGTCATCATCATATAGGGATAATAATTTTTCCAAGTTATGAGCATTAAAGGCTTCAAACCAAAGGTGGGCAATGGATAAGTTTTTTTCTGTTGACATCGTTTTTAATTAAAAAATCCCAAATAATGGGATTTTAGAAATGTAAAAATATACTTTTTTAAACGTTTTTCAAATTGATAATTTCCTGCTCTGTTAGGAATCTCCAATTGCCTCGGGGTAAATTCTTTTTGGTTAAGCCAGCAAAAGAAACACGGTCAATTTTTATAACATCATATTTAAAACTTTCAAATATAGCGCGAACTACTTTAACATTTGGGGTTCTAAGTTTTAATCCGATTTCTGTTTTTGGTTCAGTATCTATATACGAGATTTCATCAACGAATAATTTATGACCGTCTAATGTTACTCCATTTGATATTTTTTCTAAGTCTTCAAATTTCAAGTTACGATCTAAAGACACTTGATAAATCTTAGGAGATTTTTGATTTGGCAAACTGAATTTACGAATCATATCAGTGTCGTTGGTAAATACTAAAAGTCCTGTAGTATTCTTATCCATTCTTCCAATGGGCTGTATTTTTGCTTTAGTCGCTGTCCGAACTAACTCAATTACATTTCTGTGGTCTAAGTCGTCCTCGTTAGAAGTGGTAAAGTTTTTAGGTTTGTTAAGTAAAATGTATTCTTTGCGTTCCGGAGTTAACACCGCGCCATCAAAATTAACTACGTCACCAGGTTTTACTTTGTATCCCATTTCAGTAATCACTTCGCCATTGACTTTTACATTTCCCGATTGAATATATATATCAGCATCCCGACGGGAACACGCACCCGAATTAGAGATGTATTTATTCAATCGTATATCATCCGACTTCAAAGGTTTTGGGATATTATTTTGTGCTGTTTTAGCAGGCTTAATGTTTCTTTTTGCGGCGTCATCCGATGATGTAGGTTTCGCTTTCTTTGGCCCTTGTGCTCTCTTGGCCATGGCAGGTTTTGGCTTATTTGAATTTGGTCTTGAACTGTTAGATCTAGTACCATTTCGATTAGTATTGTCGTCCTTCTTATTCATATATTCTTTATTTGTTTGCAAAGATACGCATTTAAGCTTCTTTCTAGTAGCAATTTGTGGCTAGCTACTACATCTTTTACTTTTCTAAGAAAAAGCTAATAAACGTGATAGTGATTGGAAGGAAATTGATTTATAATTTAAGAAGCCTTTTGCCATGTATAAGAACTTCTGGATTGATTAGTATTATACAGAAGACTCCTGTTACTACAAGAAATTTTAAAATGTTGTGAAGCTTCAAATAAGCAAGTTTATCATTGGCTTTCCATAAATTATTTAAAAAGAATAGAAGAATAATTATACTGAGATAAAAATAAGTATCCATATAGCCAACTTCAAATATTTCTACTAAAAAGTAAACAGGAATAACGGTCGAAATCGTAAGTAGTGTTATGATTTTTTTAGAAAACGGTTCCCCATACAGCACCGGTATAGTTTGGTAGTCGTTGGCAATATCTCCTTTGATATTTTCTAAATCTTTTATCATTTCTCTAACTAATATTAGTAAAAACAAAAAAGTAGCATGGGCAAAAATCTGTGGATAAATGTTTTTATAGTACAATAAAATTGCGAAGAATGGCAGTACTGCTAAGAATGAAGCAGTTAAGTTGCCGATTACCACGATCTTTTTAAGTTTGTGAGAATAAAACCAAATCAGAAAAATATAAGTAGAAAAAAATAACACGGCTCTGAAAGAAACTAAACAGGCTAGTAAGGCTACAAGGAAGTTTACAGTAAAATAAACATTAAGCTTAGTCTTTTGACTTATTAATCTGTCGAGTTGAGATTTGTTCGGACGGTTTATTAAGTCTTTATTGCTGTCGTAAAAACTATTAATTATATACCCTGAAGCGATTGTAAAACTGGTTACTACAACAATAATGAACAAATTAAAATCAAGAAGTACACTTAAAGCTCTTTTGTTTTCTGGAGCCAGAATAAAAATGGCTGAAAGATATTGTGCTAAGACAATAATTGGAATATTGTATCCACGAACCACAGAAAACAAACTGATAATTTTCATTACAAGAAGCTTGTTTTTACGGCTGAGCATCTAATTAAATATCAATTTAGAATTGGTAAACCACTTCTAGTTTATAGTCTTTTAAAGATTCTTTAGCTTTGTCTAAATCTTGAGTAAATCCTAAAATATAACCTCCTCCTCCTGAACCACAAAGTTTTAGGTAGTAATCATTTGTATCAATTCCTTTTTGCCAAATTCCATGAAATTGTTCTGGAATCATGGGTTTGAAATTATTTAATACTACTTTGGAAAGATGTTTTGTGTTTTCAAATAAAGACTTTATATCACCTCCTAAGAAATTTTCCACACAAGCATCAGTGTATTTAACAAATTGATTTTTTAGCATTTTACGGAAACCCTCTTCTTTTAGGTTTTCCATGAAAATATTTACCATAGGAGCTGTTTCTCCCACTATGCCTGAATCTAATAAGAACACAGCGCCTTTGCCTGTTGCGCTTTGAGAAGGAATGCCAGTAGCTTCGATATTGTCTTTTGAATTGATTAGAATAGGTATACTAAGATAGCTGTTCAATGGATCTAGGCCTGAACTTTTTCCATGAAAGAAGGATTCCATTTGGGAAAATATAGATTTTAACTGTAATAATTTATCACGAGTTAAATTTTCTAGGACGGTAATTTTATTGTGTGCATATTTATCATAGATTGCGGCTACTAAAGCGCCACTACTTCCTACACCGTATCCTTGCGGGATACTTGAGTCAAAATACATCCCTCTTGCAACATCTGCTTTTAAAACTTCTAAATTAAAAGTTACTAATTCAGGTTGCTCTTGTTGTAATTGTTCTAAATACGTAACAAATCGTAATAAACTTTCGTTGGATTTAATGGCAGTTTCAGATGGATTTTCATCCACTTTTAATGCACCATTGTAAAAGTTGTATGGGATGGATAAACCTTTTGAATCTTTAATAATTCCGTATTCTCCGAAGAGTAATATTTTTGAGTAAAAAAGTGGTCCTTTCATAGATTTTAATTGATGGTTTCAATTGCGCCAAATCCAATTTCATCACAAATATACTGACCATTTTGACAATAGCCAACTAATTCATTGGTAATAAATTGCAAAACGTTAGCGCTAACGTTTTCGGGATATAAAACATGTACATTAGCACCGGCATCTAGAGTAAAACATATAGGGATATTTGTTTCATTTCGGTACTTCCAAATTTTATTGATTATCGCTAATGTATTAGGTTTCATTAAAATAAAATAGGGTAACGAAGTCATCATCATAGCGTGTAGTGTTAAGGCTTCGCTCTCTACTAATTTTATGAACTCATTAATGTTTCCGGTTTCTAATGCTGATTTAAGAGTTGACAAATTATGATGCGCTTGAGCAAAACGCTGCTCTGCATAAGGGTGGTTATGCATTAAATCATGGCCTAGGGTACTTGAAACTTGTTTTTCTCCCTTGTCTACTAGTAGAATAGTATCTTGATAATTTTTAAAAATGTCATGAATATCGGAATGGAAGTTTACTCCAAATAAATCGGAACTGCCTTCAATTGCAAGATGTTTACCCCAAACCACTACACGGCCTTTAATGCTTCGGCAAGCACTGCCTGAACCAAGGCGGGCTAAGAAGGATGCTTTTTGGTAAAAATAATCTTCAGTCACCCCGGGGTTTATAGCCTTTTCTAAACTCATAATGTTCAATGCTAAAGCTGCCATGCCAGAAGCTGAAGAGGCGATACCTGAGCTATGAGGGAAAGTATTTTGCGTCTCTATGGTAAAATGATACTCTTTTAAGTAAGGACAATAGATTTCTACACGTTCAAAAAACTTTATAATTTTGGGTTTGAACTCCTCTTTTGGTTTGCCTTCAAATAATAAATCGAAAGAGAAAGTCTCTTGCTTTGGTTTTCTAGTGAAAGCTAATTTAGTTATTGTTTTACATTGGTTTAAAGTAAAACTTATAGAAGGATTGGCTGGGATTTGGTGTTCTTTTTTACCCCAATATTTTACAAGGGCTATGTTGCTAGGGGCGCTCCACTGAAAGCTTCCTATGTCGATTAGATTTGAATCATGACTAAATATGAAATCCTTTTCGATTATCATTGCGAGGTTAATTTATGCAAAGATACTTTTTTTACAAAAACAACCGTTTTTTGTTTACTATATTTGATAATTATTTAAACAAATTAATATGCAAAAGATTGTTAGAATTGCGACTGTTGTAACTACTTGTATGATAGTAGGTTATTTATCTGGAATGGTTACTCGGGATAGCATAGTGACTTGGTATCCTACCTTGGTTAA
>JBJONL010000059.1:0-20467 GCA_046051865.1 Bacteroidota bacterium
AGGGCTGCGTAGTTCAACTGGATAGAATATCAGATTTCGGCTCTGAGGGTTGGGGGTTCGAATCCCTTCGCGGTCACGAATAAATAGTAATGCAGTATAAAAATGTCCAAGCTAGCTTGAGCATTTTTATACTGCATTACTATTTTCAAAGCGGAGCTTTGAGGGATCTTGTGACAACAAAATCCTATCTTCATCAAATATAATGTCCAAGCTAGCTTGAGCATTTTTATACTGCATTACTATTTTCAAAGCGGAGCTTTGAGGGATCTTGTGATAACTAAATCCCATATACATTAGAAATCATGTCTGAGCTTGATCAAGCATTTTCATCGCTATTCTATTTTCATAGTAGATTTTTTTCAGGAATAAAGCCAATTTTATTTAAAAATAGCCTTTTCGTACCATAAAACGATGCTTTCGTCACATTTTTTAGGACTAATCAGGAATAAACCGTTTATTTTACGTCATGTTTAATAAAGTGCTATTTGTAGATCATGCTAAATTGTTTCTAGAAAAAACATCTAAGAACCTTAGGTGGGTACTCTTTTACGTGCTATATCTCGGCTCAAATATAGTTGCTGCGCAATTAGAGCCGATAACAAAAACGGACCAATATATAATTACTAAGCACCATTTTTCGGTAGAAGATGGATTAGCTTCTCGAGAAGTTACCGCAGCTATTGAAGATAGGGACGGATTTATGTGGTTCGGAACCAGCAACGGTTTGACCAGATACGATGGAAATTCATTTAAAACCTTCACCAAACAAAATTTCGGACTCCTACAAAACGAAATAGCTTCCCTTTCCGTAGATAAAAATAACCATCTGATTATTGAATTTTACAATAAAAATCTAAATCTCAAAAAAAAGGGGGAAATACAAATTATAGACCTAAGCACCTATAAGTTACAGACCTTAGAAAGTGCTTATGCTAAACTTCCGTTTAAAGCTAAAGACGTAGTTTGGATGGAGAATGATGTAAATAAAAATATGTTTTTCGTAACCGCAATGCCTTTTCAACTATGGCGATATAATGCAGCAAAAGGGTTTAAGTTACTGGGGCCATTGACAGCGTGGAATGCTAAAAATGCGCATGCAACAGATATAACTGATCATTCTATTCATTCAATACTTCAAAACGGTAGTCTTATTTTGGAAAAATATTCTTATCCCAACTATTTAATTACAGAGGATACGATTATTCCTTTTTCTAATAAACCAGAAGAATATGTGTTTTCAATCAAGAAAAATAAATCTTTTTTGATATATAACACTGCAACTAATGCTGTATCAGAAAGTAATTTCCTTGATGCTAAAAATAGTTTTGTAAGGCAAAAACCTGAAACATTTTTGCATTTATATCCTGAATTTAATTATCCATGGTGGTTCTGTTCAACACATTCAGATGAGGCTAATATTGTATATAATTTAAAAAAAGGAATTTATTTAATTGATGATAAAACATTTTTTTTGATTGCCAAACCCGAAGAATTAAAAGAATATACTGATTTTAATATTAAATCTATATATAGAGATAGTAGAGGAAATCGGTGGTTTTGTACGAATTCGGGAGTCATTCAAGTAAGTATAACACCTAACTATTTCAGAGCTTATTTTTCGAAAGAGCAAATATCAAAGCCCACATTTTATCAAGTAAGAGGAATTTATGCAGATAATAATCTTGATGTAAAAACAAATAAAACAATTACTACGCTATACGCCAATGTGTGGCAATATTTATGTATCGCTAAAACAAATTCTAAAAAAACGCTTTCCTATACATCCAAAAAATTAGCACATTTCAATGCTTTGTTGAAGCATAAAGATAGATTTTATATAGGAACAGTCAATACGATTTGTGAATATAACCCCAATAAAAATAAAATTTTGGATTTGGGGACGATTTCAAATTATAATATTGAAAATGGTCAATATATATGGTCGTTAACGGCTGTGTCTGACGAGATTCTTTTAGCAGGACTTATTGATGGTATCAGTCAGTTTAATTTGGTGTCCAAAAAATCTACAGCATTAGCATATGCATCTTCCAAAATACCAAAAGCTAAAAATGTTTATCGGTTTGTTAAGACCAAAGCCAAAGGACTAGTCGCGGTGGCTGAAAATGGACTCTTTATAATTGACAAAAACAATACGGTAGTCGATTATTATGGAAGTTTAGTTAAGGAGGAATCACATCATTTGCCTATGACGATGATTTACGATATGCATGAGGATAGAAATGGAATCTGCTGGATTGCTAGCAATGGAGAAGGACTATTTCGCTGGGATTGGCAACACAAGGGAAACAATAAAAAGTGTAGCCTACAACAATTCAACCTAGATCAAGGGCTTCCATCGATGATACTATACCGCATAGAGGAAGACGCAGCTAACAATCTATGGATTGGAACTTATAATGGTTTAATGCGTTTTAACACTTTAACGTATGCTACTTCTGTATACACTACCAATGATGGATTAAATAATAACGAATTCAATAGAACCTCCTCCTTTAAAGCAGCGGATGGGACCATGTATTTTGGTGGATTAAATGGTGTCAATGCTTTTAATCCCAAACAATTAATGGCATCTGAGGCCAAAAACAGACCTTCCTTTAAAGTAACATCCTTAATGAAGTATTCAGGAAAAGAACATAGGCTGATGGATTGTTTGCTTGTTTTAAAACAAGAGAAGGAAGTAGTATTACAAGCGGATGATTCTTTTTTAATCTTAGAATTCCAATTGTTAGATTATATGAAACGAAAACACTCCTATGCCTATAAGTTGGACGGAATCGATTCCGAATGGAATTATATAGACGAAAATGTCATACGCCTAAGCGGTTTGCCTTACGGCGAATACAAAATGCATATCAAAGCACAAATGGCTAATGGGCAATGGGCTAAACATGCTATTGTGTTTCCAATTGTAATATTGAAACCTTTTTATATTGAAACATGGTTTATAATCGGTATTGTTATAGTATTTGGATTTGCCATATTTGGTTTCATTCGGTACCGCACCAAAAAAATTATTAGAGAAAATCATCAGTTAGAACTAAAAATAGCCAATAGGACAACCGACTTGCAGAAAGCACTAACCGATAGAGAACGGTTGTTGACTGAAATACACCATCGCGTTAAAAACAACCTGCATGTAATAAATGGTTTACTACAACTTCAAAAAGATGAATTAGTAGATCCATTATCTAAGGCTGCCTTTGCGGAAGGACAAAGCCGAATTGAAAGCATCGCCTTAATCCACCAGAATTTATACCAAAATGAAGCTTTGGGCAGCATAGAGTTTTGCTCCTTTATTCATGATCTAAGTTCAAAAGTGGCGAATCTGTATGATAACCCTACTAATCCTGTTGCATATACAATTAAAAAGGGGGAGTTGTTTATCGATGTAGACACAGCCGTTCCATTAGGATTGATTGTAAATGAGTTATTGACCAATTCCTATAAGCATTTTGATAGTAGAAAAAAGGGGAAGACCATTGCGATTGAAGTGACGCTTTTAGCACCGGGTCAATACGAATTGATATTTAGGGATAACGGGGGCGGATTGCCTAAACATGTTGATTTTGAAACCGATAAAACATTAGGGTTAAAATTAATTAAAGGATTGGCTAAGCAATTGTCGGGTAAGGTGACCTATCATTTCGATAAAGGAAGCGTATTTACCGTATTCTTTCAAGATTCAGCTATTCGCTATAACAGTTAAAAGGACTAATTAGATTCAAAATTACACAGGACGATGGGAAAGATAAAAATTGGAATTGTTGAAGATGAAATGATTATATCCGAAACTATAGCTATGGCTTTAGAAAAGCTAGAGTATAAAATTGCCGGCGTAGTAGGTACCTATAAGGAAGCTATTGAGATGATTGAAAATACGGCCCCCGATTTAGTCTTGCTCGATATTAATTTAGGAACAAAAAAAGACGGTATTGATTTGGCTCTTGAAATAAAAGAGCGGTTTGCCACACCTATCATTTTTTTGACGGCCAACAGTGACCCTGCTACGGTAAATCGGGCGAAAGACAGTCATCCCCTTGCTTTTTTGGTAAAACCCTTTTCGCAAAATGATTTATTTTCAGCTATTGAAATAGGTTGGAACAATTACAACAGAGTCATTCATTCCGTGATTGAGAAACCCAAATTTGTAGTGTTAAAAGTAGGAAGGGTATTCGAAAAAGTTGATTTAGAATCCATAATTTACCTTAAAAACGATCAAAATTACATTGACATCTTTTTAACTTCCGGCAAGAAGGTATCGGTGCGGTATACTACTTCCGAAATTTTGAAGTTATTGCCTCCAAATCAATTTATAAAAATTAATAGAACCTACATCATAAACATGAATCAACTGAGTAAAATAGACGCAAAATATGTGTATATCGCCCAGTTAACAATTCCTATCTCAAAGGGAATTAGAGAAACAATTATTCATAACATGTAGTTTTTTAGGGCTATTTCATACCCTATTTAAGTTCATTTCTTCCATTGCATTTCACCGACTTTTTTTACCTCGTTGCATTAGTTCGTGTCTTTTTTTGAGGCATTCGTAACTTTAAATTTAGAGGCTTTAATAAATTGTACTTCTTGCAAGTTATTTAGAATAACGAGTATTCAAGTATTGTTTTATTAACATTTAAATTTATGAGAAAAATTACTTTTCTATTGCTTGCATTGTTTTTTCAAACAGCAGCACTTTGGGCACTACCTGCTTCAAGCAGTTCAGGACCTGACAAGGTATCGCATCGGGCAAAACATTCCATCAGTGAAATGATGTTTAGTGCCGTAGTACAAAACGATGCGGTCTTAGTATCCGCGCCGGGGACCAATGCGCAGACGGTCTGTCAAGGAAGCAGCATTACTACTATTTCCTATGTGACTTTTGGAGCCACGGGTATGGGTACTCCCGTTGGATTGCCTACAGGGGTAACCGCTGTTTTTACGCCTATGACAGGCTATTACAACAGCATTGGGTTCATCACGATTACGGGTACGTCTTCAGTTTTAGGGACTTTTAATTACAGTATCCCCTTGACTGGTGGTACCGGCATAGCAGTAAATGCTACCGGCTCTATTACGGTCAATCGCACACCAGCGGCAGTAACGAGTCTATCCTCTAACGCTCCTCTATGTGAAGGTGGTCAGTTGAACTTGTTGGCTCAAGGGGCTTTTTTTAGCAATTCGTATTCGATGCAAGATAATAGTGGTGTTGCCTTTATTGACATTGCAGCAACTGGTACTAACGTTCCTGGCTCTTTGGGAGATGATAGTAAACATACTATTGAAATTCCGACGTTTAATTACTATGGACAAAATTATAATTCAGCTACTGTTAGTTCAAATGGTATTATTATATTTGGTAATGTTGCTTCAGGTGATTATTTTTCAAATCAAATGTTACCAGCTGCTAATTATGCGAGTGGTTATACCTATATGGCTCCTTATTGGGATGATTTACTTCCTGGGCAAACGTCTTCCATTAAAACGCAAACGGTTGGAAATAATTTTATAATTCAATATACAATTTTAGGATTTTATAATGGAGATTCTCAACCAATAACGTTTCAAGTACAATTAAATCTTGTTACTGAAGCCATTGTATTTGTATATTCAAATGTGGTTACCGGCAATGCTGCAACTACAAATGGAAAAAGTGCCACAGTAGGGATTCAAAAAAATACTACTACGGCAGTACAATATAGCTATAATACCGCCAGTTTGTCTAACGGAATGAGCATTAGTTTTACTCCAGTTTATTTAGATGCTTTTGCTTGGACAGGCCCTAATGGGTTTAGTTCAAATCTCCTTACTCCTACGATACCTAATGCGACAACAGCGGCGTCAGGGAATTATCAATTTCAGATGATTTCTAGTCAAGGGTGTGCTTCGGCTGCAAGTACCTTACCGGTTACCATCACGCCTGTTAGTTTGTTATTGTCTTCAGGGGCTGAAACGACCGCGCAAACCGTAAATTACGGTGCATCAATTTCACCTATTGTTTACACTACCAATGGTACTATAGCGGTTACTGGTTTACCTCCGGGGCTAAGTGCTGTAACAACAAATAACTCCTTAATAATTGCGGGTACGCCAACAGGATCTGGCTCCTATCAATATACGGTAACGGGCTCGGCCGGTTGTGGTAACGATGCTATTGGAACAATAACGATTGTTCCGGTATTTTTAACGTCAGACCAAGCCACAACGAATCAGACAGTATGTGCGAGTACAGCAATTACTCCTATAGTATATAATGGTAATGTTACGCAAGCAGTTGTAAGTGGCTTGCCTGGTGGAGTTACTGCGTCAATATACGGCAATACCATGACCTTTAGCGGTACACCAGCGACAGCTGGTAATTATACCTATGCAATTGCGGTTAATGGTATTACTACTGGAGGAATGATAGGGGTAAATCCTCTACCGGCTTCACCTACCATTACAAGTAGCGGAGCTACCACCATTTGTGAAGGAAGTAGCGTGACTTTAAGCGCCTCTGCAGCTGCTTCAGTGGAACCAATTGATAATTTATCCGGGGCTGTTTTAGCCACAGGATTACACAAAATAGTAAGTTCGTATACAGGACCTGCTTTGCGTTTAAGACGTGATGGGGATAATGCCGAACAGGATTTTGGTTTTGTTGGAAATGATTTGGATGTAAATGCAATCAATGAGTGGTTAAATGGTACTAATGGGTATTGTACTACCTTATACGATCAAACCGGTCATAACGGTAGTATTACCCAAAATGATATGTTTAGACAACCTCAATTTTTAGCAAGCGGACTTAACAATAGACCAATACTTCATTTTACTACAGAACATTTTATGTTTAATGAAGTAGTCTATCCTTCTAACTTCTCTGTAGTTTATGGAGCAAAAATTACAGGCGTGTCAGCACGAGTGCTTAGTGCTAGGTATAATAACTGGTTATTAGGCTATTGGATGGACTTTATGGATAATGCTTATTTTGAAGGCTGGGTTAATAATAATTTCGGAATTTCACATGATAATGCCTTCAATATTTATGCTGGCACCGGAAACGGTACGGTATCTACTATATATAAAAATGGTACGCAACTTTTTAGCGGTAGCGAAGGAGTAGCAGCGCCTAATGGGCTTCAAATCAATCAATATATGACGGCAACAGAGCGCTCTGATGTTGATTTTACCGATATCATCATTTATGATACTGAATTATCAAGTCAGAATGTGGGGAAAGTATACAATTTTATTGCAGGGTATTATGGTGGAGTTCTAGGACAATCGATTAATAATTTTGCATGGTCAACCAACGAAAACACTACTCAAATTGAAGTGTCCACAGCAGGCGAGTATTCAGTTAGAACCATTGGGGGTAATGGCTGTTTATCAGCGCCTTCAACGGTTACATCGGTTTCTGTAATTGCTGCACCTACTGTAATAGTGCCTGCAAATCAAACCTACTGTGATGGAACGGTTACTTCCGAAATTGCTTTAACAGGCACGCCAAGTGATGTAACTTTTACCATTCAAAACGGGGCAGCCATTGGTTTAAATGATGTTACTGGAGTTACGGCTATCCCATCGTTTACCGCTATAGGCGGAACGGCAACGGTTTCTATAACACCGGTAAGTAATGGATGCTCAGGACTTCCGGTTTTCTTTACGATTACAGTAAATAAAACACTCTTTAATTTGGAGGCTTCTGCTACTATGGTTTGTCCTGATTCGCCAGTGACGATTTCTACAGATGTTGCTGCTCCTTTAACCTATTGTAATGCTATTAATTCCGGAGCAGGGACCACTTATTGTAAGATAACATATGTTGGTTTTGGCTCTATTGATAATGATACCTCAAATGATATTTCTAGTGATACTACTATACATCCAGTCGGAGGGACTACCACTACTGTGGTTCAACCTGGTGAAGCCTATCTTTTAAATGTAAGTAGTACTAATGCAGGAGCTGATGTTGGTGTTTGGATTGATTATAATAGAAATGGTGTTTTTGAATCAACTGAATTCACAGAAGTTTATCAAGATAACGAAACGGGTACAGTTAATATTACCATTCCAAATGATGCTACTATAGGTCAAACACGAATGAGAGTTCGTTCGGAATATTATGTCTTAGATAGGGTAAATTCAAACGCATCATGTGATACTTTTAGCTATGGTACTACCCAAGATTATACCATTACCATTGGACAAGATGTTCAAGTTGGTACTTCAGGTACCGTTTCATGGTCTTCAGACCCTTTTGATGCCTCAGTAAGCAACGCTACTACAGCAAGTGTCACAACTAACCCTTCCGTAACTACTACCTATGCTGCTACGGTAACTTCAGCTACTACAGGTTGTACTGCAACAAAAGCAGTAACGGTAACGGTGCAAACAGGTGTTATAATCACTTTACAACCAAAAGAATTTATAGCAAATTGTGAAGGACAAATAATGGAAATGGGACTTGGAGCCACTGGGGTAGGGTTAACCTACCAATGGTACAAAGACGGTCAACCACTTATAGACGGTAATAACATTACCGGAGCTACAGCGCCACTTTTAATGTTTAATCCTGGACCTACATTAAATGATGTTGGATCCTATACGGTTATCATACATCCACTTTGTGGAGACGATGCAGTAAGTAGTGCTTCTGTTTTGACAGTAATTCCGTCACCTACCGTACAGCCTATAGCAAATCAAACCTATTGTTCAGGTGCGGTTACTTCCGAAATGGCTTTAATAGGGACGCCTAGTAATGTACAATATATGATTTCGGGCGGTGCAGCCATTGGTTTAAATGACGGCTATGGTTTTACTACTATTCCGGCATTTACAGCGGTTGCAGGTACGGCTACGATTACAGTAACACCTTACGCTAATGGATGTGCAGGAGTTCCTGTTACTTATACCATAACAGTAAATCAAACCCCAACAGTAGCCCTAAGTTCAGATGCTCCTAGTGCGGTTTGTCCGGGCACGGCAGTGACGATTTCTGCGGATCTTACAATCGGAAATAACACTAGTATCCCTGGGCCATATTGTAAAAGCGGACATTGGAACACTAATATTTCCTATATAACTAATGTTACGTTTGGATCGATCAATAATAATACAGAAAATGATAGAGATACATGGGGAACTATTCATCCTGTAACAGCATCTACAACTACCGTAGTTATTCCGGGGGAAACTTATTTACTAACAGTCGCAACAGGATCGCCTTACGAAGCTAATGTAGTTGCGTGGATCGATTATAACAGAAATGGATTTTTTGATGCCTCTGAATATACACCAGTAATTCAAAATGCCTTTGATGGAACAGTAAGCATTACCATTCCAATGGATGCTTCTCATGGAACTACCGGAATGAGGATTTGTTCTAATTATATAGATCGAGATTTTGAAAGTACAAATGGCTGCACTTGGTATTTCAATGGAACTACCCATGATTATACCATTACAATTGGTCAAGATTTAGATAACACTATTTCATGGTCTTCTGATCCTGTTGATGAAGCATTAAGCACTGTGAATACGGCTAGTATTACAACTAACCCTGCCGTAACGACTACCTATACTGCAACGGTAACTTCATTAGCCGGTTGTTCAGCTACGGCGACTACCACTTTTACCGTGCAATACGGAGTTGTAGTAAATTCACAACCGGTTGCTCAATCCATTTGTCAAGGACAATTTAGCAACTTTACGATAGGAGCCACAGGAGTAGGATTAACCTATCAATGGTATAAAGATGGTCAACCACTTACAGACGACGGTGGCACTATATTTGGCAGCACTACGGCTTATTTATATATACTAGGGCTTAGTGCAAATGATAATGGAGTATATACAGTAACGGTTCATCCTCAATGTGGTGATGAAGTGGTAAGCGAAGGAGCTACTTTACTAGTAAACCCAACGCCTACGGTTGAACCTATACCAAATCAAACCTACTGTTCGGGTGCGGTGGCAGCGATGCTGTTAACTGGTGCGCCTAGTACGGTAACCTATGCCATTTCAGGAGGAAATGCTATTGGGTTATACGATGTTTCAGATGTTGCTACTATTCCAGCATTTACCGCGGTTGCAGGAACGGCTACGATCACCGTAACGCCTTATGCTAATGGATGCGCTGGAAACCCAACAATCTTTGACATAACAGTTAATCGTACGTCTACAGTTTCGGTAACTTCTGATGCTAGTTTAGTTTGTCCTGGTACACCGGTAACTATTTTAGCTGATATTGATACAGATCCAATGTTACCTTATTGTAATTCAGTAAATTATTATCCTTTTATATGTGCGATAACAAATATTAATTTTGGAGCAATAAACAGTGATACTACCTCTTCTATTGCACATCAGGAAACTACAGTGGTTCAACCGGGAGAAACTTATACATTGAGTGTTAATGCAAATTACTTATATTCAGATCAGCCTTATATTGGCGCTTGGATTGATTTTAATAATAATGGTATTTATGAGTCTTCTGAATATTCAGAATTAGTTCTAAATGCAACTACTGGCTCAGTAAGTATTACGATTCCAACTGATGCCGCTATAGGTAAAACGGGTATGAGGATACGTTCTGATTATTGGGGGACGCATCAAGACTTTCAATATAATGCTGGAAGAGCTTGTGATGATTTCTATTATGGCAGTACAGAAGATTATACCATTACGATTGGTCAAGTTGTTTCAGACAACACTATTTCATGGTCTTCTGATCCTATTGATGAATCATTAAGCAATGTAAATACGGCCAGCATTACAACTAACCCTGCCGTAACTACTACCTATACTGCAACGGTAACTTCATTAGCTGGTTGTTCGGCTACGGCTACTACTACGGTTAACGTGCAAAGCGGAGTCGTAATTAATACACAACCGGTGGCAGAAACCACTGTTTGTGAAGGAGAATATGTAGTAGCATTTAGCGTAGAAGCCACTGGCGTAGGATTAACTTACCAATGGTTTAAAGATGGTCAATTACTTACAGACGGTGGCAGTATATTTCGCAGCACTACGACTTCTTTATTAATTTTTGGGCTTAGTCCAAATGATAATGGAGTATATACAGTAATGGTTCATCCTCAATGTGGTGATGATGTGGTAAGTGCAGGAGCTACTTTAACAGTAAACCCAATACCTGTGGTTGAGCCTATAGCAAATCAAACTTACTGTTCAGATACGCTTACGTCAGCAATTCCGCTATTAGGATCTCCTAATAATGTATCCTACATTATTTCAGGTGGAGAGGCTATTGGTTTAGCAGAAGCTTTGGGTGTTGATAGTATTCCAGCATTTACTGCGGTTGCAGGGACTGCTACGATTACAGTAACGCCCATTGCTAATGGATGTGTAGGTCAACCAACAACGTTTACCATAACGGTAAATGCTAGACCTACAGTTGCCTTGACATCATCGGCCACAACGGCAACATGTTCAGGTTCTTCTGTAAGTATTTCAGCAGATATTGCTTATACAGATCCAATGTTTTCTTATTGTAAATCAGGAAGTCAATTTACTGATGTATTTCCGATAACAAATATTAATTTTGGAGCAATCAACAGTGATACATCCAATGACCTATTAAGTATTCCTAATACCCATCAGGAAACTACGTTGGTTCAACCGGGAGAAACCTATGAATTGAATGTCAATACAGCTCCTTATTCTGATTTTGGTGTTCAGTATTTCCCTTATGTTGGTGCTTGGATTGATTATAATAGAAATGGTATTTATGAGTCCTATGAATACTCAGAAGTATATAGCCATGAAAATAATGGCGCAGTAAGTATTACGATTCCAACGAATGCCGCTATAGGTAAAACGGGTATGAGGATACGCTCTAATTGGGAACGGAATAGTCATGGATTTCAATATGATTCTGGTAGTAGTTGTGAATATTATAGATTTGGTACTACCCAAGACTATACCATTACCATTGGACAAGATGTTCCGGCTTATACCGTTGCATGGACTTCTAATCCAGTAGACGCGTCGATAAGTAATGCTACTACGGCCAGTATAACGCCAAGCCCAGTAGTAACCACGACCTATACCGCTACAGTAACGCCAGCAACAGGTTGTGCAACAAGCACTAGTGTTGTGGTTGAGGTGTTGCCAGCAATTGCAATTGCTCAGCATCCGTCTAATACTAATATTTGTTCGGCTGTGGGTTCTACAGCTGTATTATCAGTAGCAACCAACGTATTCGCTCCATCTATTGCTTGGCAATATAGAGTAGTAACTACGGCCAGTCCTAATCCGGCATGGATTACGATTACCAGTGCCAATGCAGGGGCTGTGTATTCAAGTTTTACCACAGGAAATTTAATGGTAACTAAAACAGCTACCTTGCCTGCGGCGGGAACCCAATATAGAGTAAAAGTTACTGATGCTTGTAATAGTAGTGCTACGACCAATGTGGCTATGCTATCGATAATAACTACGGTTAAAGCGGGTACTATTACTGCTCCGGCTTCAGTATGTTTAGGAGGCGATGCTACCTTAACAGTTGGAGGCTATACAGGTACGTCATTACAATGGCAATCGGCACCAATTTCAACTACAGCGGCACCAGGTGTATTTACAGATATACTAGGCGCAACTAGCGCTTCTTATACTATTTACGGAGCTACTGCAGATGTCAACAAGTCGTATAGAGTAATCGTATATAATTCTTGTAATAACACAACGGCAACAACCGCGGTTAAAACAATCACAGTGAATCCACTATCCGTGCCAGGAACCATCACCGGTGGAGGTATCGTATGCGCTGGTTCAGGCAGTACAGTGAAAGTAGCAGGAAATGTAGGGACTATTCAATGGCAATATGCTATAGATGGGGAGAATTATTTTAATGCTCCAACAGCAGCTACAGCTAGTACAACAATTCCATTCGGAACGACATCGACTAGCAGTACAACAGCTACTTATTTAGTAACGGCTATCGCAACGGATGTTTATTTTAGAGCTAAAATAACCAGCGGTGCTTGTTCTTCAACCTATACTACCCCGGTTCTATACACCATCAGTGCAAAAGCAGTAGTGGGTAGCATAGCTCCAGAGAACAGATCTCTTTGTTCGGGTACAGGTACTACATTAACGTTGTCAGAGGCCGTAGGAACCATTACGTGGCAAAAAGCGACCAACTTAACCACTCCGGTATGGACGGCTATTGCCAATTCGAATACTTTGAGCATTGATACGGGTAACTTAACCGTTGCTACGGCATACAGAGCTATGGTAACGATAGGAAGTTGTTCTACAGTATACAGTAATATTGCCTATGTATATATAGTGGCGAAACCATTAGCTAAGACAATCACCTTAAATACTACGGCTCCAACCGGAGCTACGGCTGCTGCAGCATTGTGTACTTCAAGTACTGCAAAAGTATTGACATTGGGTGCAGGCAGTATTGGGGATATTCAATGGGAAAAATCAACTTTGTCATCAACTGCTGGATTTACAGATATTGTTGGGGCAACAGGTACAAGTTATACCATAGCAAATCCTTCAGTGGGAGCCAATTATTACCGAGTAAGATTTAGCAATTCATGTTATGACGTTGCTTATTCAAAAGTAGTAACAGTGTACTACAAAGATTGTGCACCAAGAGCTAAAGTAGACGTTACTGTTCCTTTTGCGATTATCGCATATCCAAACCCGTATACTGAGACCTTCAACTTGAGTTTAACAACATCAAGTGAGGCTGCCGTAGGTGTTTCTATCTACGACATGACAGGTAAGTTGATTGACAAACGTGAGGTTGCGCCAAATGAGGTGCCAAACTTACAAATAGGAGATCGTTACGCAACTGGAGTGTACAATGTGATCGTAACACAGGGAAGTGAGGTCAAAACACTTCGTGTGATTAAACGATAATCACCCTTAAGTTTAAAATAGAAACCCTCTCTGAAAATAGAGAGGGTTTTTAAATAAATAATGGGATTAATTTCAGTGGCACTACTCCAAAGTAAGTGCAGGAAGACAAATCCACTAAAAGAATATAAATGTTTGAAAAAGAAAATACAGAATATAAATTTATTCAAAAACAAACCATTAGGATAGTTATTTTGATAATAAGCATAGGAATCACAATTTTCATGATATACAAATATGATACATTTAAGTGGTAGCTCACCTGTTACTTCCTATTTTGCGAAGTGGAATGCTATAGAAGCAAAACTAAAGGTTCTCTATGATGATCAGCCTATAAGGTATAAAAAGAGTAGGGAAAGGAAGAAGTTAATTAATCTCCTTGCCGATGAGTTTCCAGAGGTTTCCAGAGTAAGAATAGCATCGGCTATCGACTATGCCAAAGATAATTGGGCTATTTCAAAAAACAGGCTGACGTTTCTGAATTTTATGAAAAACTATTTAAAGTAATTAAAAGGATGAGTCCTAAAAATACCACTGAGCAATCAGTGGTATTTTTGTATTTAAATGATTCTATTATTGCGACAGTTGAGCGTAAGTGAACGTGGCAGTAAATTCATGCTTCCAAGCATTAAATAAAAGTTTTTCAAAACCTCTCGCAAGCTTAAATGGGCAAAAAGGCCCATAAATCATCATCAAATAGTAATGTTCTACTAATGTTTGTGGTATTTTAATAAAAATACCTTAATTTTGTTTAATATTTAATTTTAAAGATTAAACAAGATGCCGAAGCCTATCCTTGCAACCATAGAAAAAGAGAACCTTTCCGAAGCACATATCGATCGAATCATCGAGATGGCATGGGAAGATCGTACCCCCTTTGATGCCATTACCTTTCAATTCGGTTTGTCAGAAGCGGAAGTGAAAGCCCTAATGAAAAAGGAGCTGAAATTCTCAAGCTACAAATTGTGGCGCCAAAGAGTAGAGGATTGTAAAACCAAACACATGGCCAAAAGAAGCCAAGACATTGACCGTTTCAAATGCACTAGACAACGCGCCATATCCAATAATAAAATCGCTAAACGATAATGCCATGGGAAAAGAAAGACCAGATAATGTAGTATACTCCAATGAAGAGGGTTATAACGCAAGTTTGTTATCGTATTCCACCAATGTAGGAGCCCCAGTCATCCGCGTGGATGACGTGGTTTCGTGGAAAAGTAGAGGAATTACCAATGTAAATAAAGAATTGGAACTAAAGTTTAACGAACTCAAACTCCAATACGAAAGCTTGATGAAAGAATACGAATGGAACGAATTAGTGTATAGCGCTAGGTTTGCATTCGAACCCGTAATTGGCGAAATATATCACTTATATCGGGGAGATGATGGGATCCATTTTCTCTCCCTCATCGCACCCTCCGAATGGAACAAAGAACACATCGGGACTTTTAAATTGAATAGCGATAAAAAATGGGTGGTTATGGAATAAGTAGAACGCTTGCCAATCCCAACCCTTAATAACCCTTTATATGGTAAAACATTTCTCTTCCGAAGCTATCGCAGCCTTGGAAAAACAAACCCGAGTACACCTGATCAATAGTTTAGGAGGATTCAAAAGCGTTGCTTTAGTGGGAACCTCAGATGCCGAAGGAGCTACGAATCTAGCCATTTTTAGTTCGGTATTTCATCTTGGAGCTAATCCGCCTTTGATGGGATTGATTTTTAGACCTACGCCGCCTGAACGCAATACCTTCAACAACATTATGGAAACAGGATATTATACCTTAAATCATATAAATGAAGCCCTATATAAACAAGCGCATCAAACATCAGCTCGCTACGATAAAGAGGTATCCGAATTCGAAATGACAGGTTTAGTACCCGAGTACAAGGACAGTTTCTTTGCTCCCTATGTAGCGCAAAGCAACATAAAATTGGGCCTAGCCTTTCGAGAAAAAATAGACATTGCGATAAACAATACTACCTTACTAATTGGCGAAATTATCCAACTATACATTCCCGAGGATTGCCTCGGCGAAGATGGTTTCATCGAATTAGAAAAGGCCAACACCATCACGTGCTCGGGATTAGACAGCTACCACAAAACGGTGCAATTAGACCGGTTAAGTTATGCCAAACCAAATAAAGAGGTAACATCACTTAAATCTTGAAAAAAAAAGAGATAAATATTGTTTGGTTCAAACGTGATTTGCGTTTTACAGATCACGAACCACTTTATAGTGCTCAACAAGAAGATCTTCCAATCCTATTAATCTATTGTTTCGAACCAACCGTAATGGCCTATCCAGATGCCGATGTGCGCCACTGGAGATTCATTTACGAGTCGCTAGAAGAAATGCAAGCAAACCTTAGGAAGGTAGCCGCGAAGCTGTATTTTTTTCATAATGAAGTGGAACATGTATTCGAGGCCTTAACCAAAAAATACAAAATCAATAAGGTTTTCTCCCACCAAGAAATTGGAAATAAAGTAACCTACGACAGAGATCAAGCCATGCAGTTGTTTTTTGACCAACAGCAAATACTTTGGAAGCAATCCCAAATGCATGGGGTAATTCGGAAATTAAAGTCCAGAGCCAATTGGGATAAACGATGGGAACAAACCATGAGCGATAGTCCCAAAATGATCGAACTAGAAACCTTAAATACCGTAACGCTAGATGAAGCGCTATACGATACACTAAAAGGAAGCGAACTCCCAGAAGAAATCACTTCTCGCAATGAAAACTTCCAACGAGGAGGGGAATATTGGGCCTGGCGCTACATGGATAGCTTTGTGAAAGAGCGCTACACTGCATACAGTACGCATATTTCAAAACCTAGCTTGAGCCGAAAAAGCTGCAGTCGGTTATCTCCTTATTTGACCTATGGTAACATTAGTATGCGAATGGTCTATCAGTATACCATGCAACAGTATAAAACGGCTACGAATAAAAGAGCCTTGCTCAACTTCATCTCTAGATTGCATTGGCATTGTCATTTCATACAAAAATTTGAAGACGAATGCCGCATGGAATTTGAAAACGTAAATAAAGCCTATGACGGTCTACAAAAGCCCGTCAATGAAACTTATATAAAGGCCTGGCAAGAAGGAAAAACAGGGGTGCCCATCATCGACGCCTGCATGCGCTGTGTCGTGGCTACCGGGTACCTGAATTTTAGAATGCGCGCCATGGTCGTTTCCTTTTTTACGTTCAATTTGTGGCAAGATTGGCGCGAGTTGCATTTTCTAGCCCGTCAATTTTTAGACTACGAACCTGGAATTCATTATCCGCAATTGCAAATGCAGTCCGGGACTACAGGTATAAATACCATCCGAATCTATAACCCCATTAAAAATTCAGAAGACCACGATCCAGCCGCCGTTTTTATTAAAAAATGGATTCCCGAATTGGCAGAAATACCGGCCCAATTGATTCATGAACCCTGGAAACTCAATCCCATAGAGCAACAATTTTACAACTGCGAAATCGGAAAAGCATATCCTTTCCCAATAGTGGACATCGAAGAAACAAGAAAATTCGCCAGTGATAAAGTGTGGAGCTTCAGAAAAAAGGAAGAAGTAATCGTAGAAGGAAATCGTATTCTAAACAAGCATGTAAGTAATCCCAATAAACCAAAAAATGCGAGGAGTAAAAAAACAAAACCTACCCCATAAAATTTGCATCGTCTGCCAAAAACCCTTTGCCTGGCGAAAGAAATGGGAAAAAGTATGGGACGAAGTGAAATACTGCAGCGATAAATGCCGAACAAATAAATAGAGATGAGCAAAACGTTACGTTTACTTTTGGGGGACCAACTCAACAGCAACCACTCCTGGTTCACCACTGTGGATGATGCCATAGTGTATGTTATGATGGAAATCCGGTCAGAAACGGATTATGCCCCACATCACATTCAAAAAGTAGTGGGGATTTTTGCAGCCATGCGCGCCTTTGCGGCCCAATTGGAAGCCAAGAACCACCAATTCATCTACCTTACCATAAACGATGAAAACAATTTACAGGCCTTTGATAAAAACATCATACAGCTCCTGTCCGCTCATAACGGTACCCGTTTTGAATACCAATGGCCCGATGAATACCGAGTAGATCGTCTATTGAAAAAATTGTGCGAGACCCTTACCATAGAAAGCAAAGCAGTGGATACCGAACACTTTTTTACGTCAAGAACGGAACTAGGCACCTTCTTTGAAGGCAAAAAGACGTTTCTAATGGAAAGTTTCTATCGGGCCTTGCGTAAAAAACATCACGTTTTAATGGAGGGCGACCAACCGCTCACAGGACAATGGAACTATGACTCGGATAATCGTAAAAAATTGCCGAAAGACCATAAGCCTACACCTCCTTTATGCTTTCATAATGAGGTGACCTCCCTTCACAACGAAGTCATTAAGTCGCAGTGCAAAACGATTGGAACCATTGATCCTTCCGATTTCATTTGGCCTATTACTCGCCAACAATCTTTAGACTTACTTGATTTTTTTGCGACCGAATGTTTGCCGTTATTCGGAACCTACCAAGACGCAATGACGCCCAAGGAATGGTCGCTGTATCATTCCCGAATTTCGTTTTCCATGAATGTTAAATTAATTTCACCACAAGAAGTTATTGCTCGGGCTATAGCGGAATGGGAAAGTAGACCAACCGAGATTGCGTTCAACCAACTCGAAGGCTTTGTACGCCAAATCATCGGTTGGCGCGAATACATGAGAGGCATATACTGGAACAAAATGCCATCTTACGCCACCCTAAATTTTTTCGATCATCAAACAGCATTGCCAACCTGGTTTTGGACGGGAAAAACCAAAATGCATTGTGTAAGCGATGCTATAAATCAATCACTGCAGTATGCCTACGCACATCACATTCAACGGTTAATGATTACCGGCAATTTTGCCCTGCTGGCAGGAATACATCCCGACCAACTTGATCAATGGTATCTGGGGATTTATATGGATGCCTTTGAATGGGTGGAAATAACCAATACCAGAGGCATGAGCCAATTTGCCGATGGGGGCATCGTGGGAACCAAACCATATGTAAGTTCCGCGGCTTACATCGATAAAATGAGTCATTATTGCGGGAGCTGCTACTACAAGAAAAATGTAAAAACAGGCGATAAAGCATGCCCTTTCAATAGTATGTATTGGAATTTCTATGATAAAAACGAACAAAAATTGGCTTCCAATCCTCGCATCGGAATGATGTACAATGTCTGGCGAAAAATGAAACCCCAAGATAAAGAAGCCCTGCTACTACAAGCTGATTACTATTTAAATAACATTAACGAATTATGAAAACTACTATTGTTTGGTTTAAAACGGATTTGCGGTTGCACGATAACGAAACCCTTAGCAAAGCCCTCGCGCAAAGTGATGTTGTAGTGCCCATCTATTGTTATGACGAAAGTCAATTCACGCAAACCGATTTTGGGTTCCAAAAAACAGGTGCATTTAGAGCGCAGTTTCTAAAGGAATCGTTGGCCGATTTAGATAAAAATTTAAGGGCATTAGGCTCAGGCTTACTACTCCTTACTGGAAAACCCGAAATTGAAATCCCCAAAGTGGTACAGCAGTACAAAGCGACCAAAGTAGTTGCTAAACGAGAAGTTTCTCATGAAGAAAAACAAACGGAGGCCTTGGTGCAATCCGCGCTTTTTAAATTGAAATGCGAACTACAAACCTACAGTACCAGTACCCTTTACCATGCCGAAGATTTGCCTTTTACCATTAAAGACATCCCCGACGTATTCACTAATTTCAGAAAGAAAATAGAAAAGGAGTCGCACATTCGTCCGCCCTTCGATAGGCCAAGTCAAATACCTTCTCCTGCAATGGACCCAATAGCACTACCATCACTAGAAGCAGTAGGACTAAAGAAGGTGACCATGGATTCAAGAGCTGCTCTTGCGTTTAAAGGAGGCGAAACAGAAGGCCTTAAACGCCTAAATCATTATTTTTTTGAGTCCAAAAGAATTGCGGTATACAAAGACACAAGAAACGGATTAGTAGGTGCCGATTACTCGTCCAAGTTTTCAGCATGGTTAGCCTTAGGATGCTTATCACCCCGTTTTATTTATCACGAATTAAAACGCTACGAACAAGAATTTGGAGCCAATGAATCAACCTATTGGTTGGTATTCGAATTGCTGTGGCGCGATTATTTTAGATTCATGATGAAAAAATACAATACTAAGTTGTTCCAACTCTCCGGAATTCAAAATAAGGAACTCCCCGTCAATGCTCATGATGCTGCATTGCTTCAAAAATGGATCGATGGAAAAACAGGTGTTGATTTCGTAGATGCCAATATGATCGAATTAAAGCGCACCGGTTTCATGAGTAACCGCGGCCGTCAAAATGTGGCCAGCTATTTGTGTAACGATTTAAAACTCGATTGGCGCTATGGCGCAGCTTATTTCGAACAACAATTAATCGATTACGATGTGTGCAGCAATTGGGGGAATTGGACCTACCTAGCCGGCGTTGGAAACGATCCACGAGGCAACCGCTATTTCAACATAGAGAAACAAGCATCCGATTATGATA
>JBJONL010000060.1:0-21557 GCA_046051865.1 Bacteroidota bacterium
TCTTAATACTTAATTCTTAATACTTACTTATTCCTCATCGTCTTCATCGTCGAAGTTGTCTGAGTCGGCTTCTTCGTCTTCGTCTGGGTCGTCTTCTCCGTCGTCGTCAGAGCCGCCTTTGTCTTTCAATAAGTCTTCTTCTTCCTCCTCTTCGTCTGAACGACCATCGTCGTCATCGTCAAGTCCTTTGATTGGTTCGATTGGTTCGATTACAGCATCTAAGTCATCTTCTTCATCAAATTTTTCCATACGACTCGCTAGTTTGGTACTCACTTTTACCAAGTAGATGGTATCTTCAGTTCGTACTTCAACGGCTTCTATCAATTCGTTTTGCGCATTGCGGAAACGGATGATGTCAGAGTCGTCGTAACCCTCAGGGAATTTCTCTACTAATAAATTTAGTATGTCACCAGTTAGTTTAGCATAATCTACAATAATTCTTCTCATAAAAAAACATTTTATAAATCTAGTAAGTAAGCAAATATAAGCGGTGCTACGATCGTAGCATCCGATTCAATAATAAATTTGGGTGTATTTATATCTAGTTTTCCCCAAGTGATTTTCTCATTTGGGACAGCTCCTGAATAGGAACCGTAACTTGTGGTTGAATCTGAAATTTGGCAAAAATAGCTCCAGAACGGCACGTCGTGCATTTCCATGTCTTGGTATAGCATAGGTACTACACAGATTGGGAAATCACCAGCGATACCTCCGCCCACTTGGAAGAAGCCCACTCCTTTGCCTGTGGAATTTTTAGGATACCAGTCGGCTAACCACATCATGTATTCGATACCGCTTTTCATGGTGGTCGGTTTGAAGGTTCCTTTGATGCAGTAAGAAGCAAAGATGTTCCCCATGGTACTGTCTTCCCAACCTGGGACTACAATAGGAAGGTTTTTCTCGGCCGCTGCTACCATCCAAGAATCTTTCGGGTCGATTTCGTAATATTGTTGCAGTACCCCTGAGTTAATCATTTGGTACATGAATTCGTGCGGAAAGTAACGTTCGCCTTTAGAATCGGCGTTATTCCAAATATCGTATAAGTGTGATTGTAATCTGCGGAACGCTTCTTCTTCTGGGATGCACGTATCGGTTACACGGTTGTAGTGGTTTTCTAAGAGGTCCCATTCTTCTTGAGGCGACAAGTCACGGTAGTTAGGTACTCTTTTATAGGAGTTGTGCGCTACCAAGTTCATGATGTCCTCTTCCAAGTTAGCTCCCGTACAAGAAATAATGTGTACTTTATCTTGACGAATCATTTCAGCCAATGATTTCCCTAATTCGGCCGTACTCATCGCACCTGCCAAGGTAATCATCATTTTACCGTTTTCCAGCAAATGGGTTTCATATCCTTTGGCGGCATCGACTAGCGCGGCTGCATTGAAATGAAGGTAATTTTTTTCTATAAACTGGCTGATGGGTCCTTTGCTCATTGTTGTATTTTGTTGCTTGACGTTTGTGCTTCAAAGAAAAACTTTTTTTCTAAAACCGCAAACACTTTTTATAATTAAATTCTGTTAAAAATAATAGTCTTTAGTGGGATTATATCGCGTTGTATCCCAGTATCTTCAAGATGTCATCTGAGTTTTGTTGTTCAGAAAAGACCTCGGTCGCTAAGATGCCATTCTCATCACGATCGATAAGAATGTGCTTCGGTTGAGGGATAAGGCAGTGGTGTAACCCACCAAATCCTCCGATGGTTTCTTGGTAGGCGCCTGTATTGAAGAAGCCAATGTACAATGGTTTTTCTTTACTGTACTTCGGTAAATAGATGGCATTCATGTTTTGCTCGGAGTTGTAATAATCATCACTATCACAGGTTAAACCTCCTAAAAGGACACGTTCATACGTATCGTTCCAACGGTTGATCGCTAGCATTACAAAACGTTTGTTGATGGCCCAAGTATCGGGTAGGGTGGTGATGAACGAACTGTCGATCATGTTCCATTTTTCTCTGTCGTTTTGTTGCTTTTGGTACAACACTTGGTAGATGGCGCCGCCGCTTTCTCCTACGGTAAACGAACCAAATTCCGTGAAGATGTTTGGGACATCAACTTCGGCTTCGTCACACGCTATTTTGATTTGGTTGATGATTTCATCAATCATGTATTGGTAATCGTATTCAAAAGCTAACGAGTTTTTGATCGGGAATCCACCGCCTACATTTAAACTGTCGAGGGTTGGACATTCCTTTTTCAAAGCCACATAAACTTTGATACACTTCACTAATTCATTCCAATAGTAAGCCGTATCCATGATACCGGTATTGATGAAAAAGTGGAGCATTTTCAATTCTACTTTTTTATTCTCTTCGATTTGTTTTCTGTAGAACGGAACGATGTTTTTGTATCCAATGCCTAATCGAGAGGTATAGAACTCAAACTTGGGTTCTTCTTCCGCAGCGATACGAATACCGATTTTGAATTTCCCTTTAATTTGTTCTTGTAATAAATCCAGCTCCTCATAATTATCAATTACAGGAATCGTTTTATTGTGACCGCCATTGATTAAACGCGCAATATTTTCAACATACTGTTCGCGTTTAAACCCATTACAAATCACGTAGGTGTTTTTATTTATTTTCCCTTGTGCCATTAGGTTCTCCACTATATTAATGTCGAAGGCAGAAGAGGTTTCAATATGGATGTTGTTTTTGAACGCTTCGTCCATGATGAAGCTGAAATGCGAACTCTTAGTACAATAGCAATAAAAGTACTTGGCTTCGTATTTGTTTTTCTCCATGGCTTTTCTGAACCAACCTTTTGCTTTGTTGATGTTGTTCGAAATTTGCGGGAGGTAGGTGAATTTTAGCGGCGTGCCGTATTGCTCGACCAATTTCATCAAGTCAATGTGGTGAAACTGAAGGTTGTCTTTGTTTAAAGTAAATTCTTCTTGAGGAAAGTAAAACGTTTGGTTGATTAAGTCGGAATATTTAGTGTTCATTTAGGATAAAAAATTACAGATTAAAACTTGTGTATAACAGATTTAATTTGGAATTCAAACTCTAATATTCGCATAAATAATCGGTAGTTTTTCTTGGAATAAAAAAGTGATTTGGGAACACAACGCCATGAAGTCACTTTTCAGTCGGAAGGAAAGCGAGGCATTCGCCAAGAAATGGGTATTATTTTCTTGAGGGAAAGTGTTGTAAAACGCAGTGTGGGCACTTTTATTCATTAAGGCAAATGTAAAAAATAATATTTTCGAAATGCAACTAATCTCATTAAAAAAATGTTACCTCTGATAATCTTCGAAAGCTTGTATAATTAACTCATTATCAACTTCTTGATTGATTTGTATGTTTCCTATGCCGTTGAGCAGTGCAAATTGTATTTTGCCGTACTCATTTTTTTTGTCGTGAATGAGCAAATCGAATATCGGTTGGAGGTCGGTTTCTTCAAACACAACGGGTTCAAAAATACCGCCAATGGTCGCTTTGATTTGGCCATACTCGGCTTCGCTGATCAAGTTTTTTTGCCAAGACAGGTAGCTTTCAAGGATCATGCCCACGGCGATGGCTTCACCGTGCAGTAGGGTTGGTTTTTGTTCGTTCTCCAAGAAGTAGCTTTCAATGGCATGCCCAAGGGTATGTCCAAAGTTGAGTGCTTTTCGTATCCCGTCTTCGGTAGGGTCTTGCAGGACCACTTGGTTCTTAATGACGATGGAGCGGTGAATGAGGACATCAAAGTCGGCAAAGTCTAGCTGACTAATGTCTGTAAACGGTTCCCAATACTGGGCGTCTTGGATCAGGCCGTGTTTGAGCATTTCGGCGAGGCCAGAGCGCATTTGGTTTTGCGGTAAAGTAGTTAAATATTCTGTGTCGATGAGTACTAATTGGGGTACATTGATGACGCCGATTTGGTTTTTCAAGTTGCCTAAATCCACGCCGTTTTTTCCGCCTACTGAGGCGTCTACCATCGCAAGCAGGGTAGTCGGAATGTGAATGAAATCAATCCCTCTTTTGAAGGTCGAGGCCACAAATCCGCCAATATCCGTGATGACACCGCCACCAAGATTAATCAAGAGGCTTTTTCGATCGGCTCCTAATTCGGTTAAGACCGACCAGATTTCGATGCAGGTATGGATGTTCTTTTCGCTTTCGCCAGCTTCTATTTCGATGATTTCTATGGCTTTAGACGTAGCAAGGAAGGGAAGGAGTCGATTTAGGCAATAGTCATTGGAGTGGGTATCGACCAAAACGAAGAGGGTAGAATAGTTTTTTTCTTCGATAAACTGGTTAAGGAATTCATATCCCGATTCCGCAAAATATATGGGATAACCGTTGGCTTTAATAGGCTGCATTTTGTTATAATTGAGGCCCAAAAATACTGTAAAAATTACTAAATTATCATTAAAGTCTATTTATATTTGCACCGTTATTACAAATATAATGGAAAAGATTTTCAACGATACCCAAGTGGCCTTTGCTCTAAAAACCGACACGGAGTTAGACAGGGCCTATTTTTTATTTAAAATGATTGCCAATGAGCCGTTGGTTCGCATCGGGACCGCGGTGACCAATTTTGCTTTGAAAGCTCATTTACCCGTAGAAGGATTGATTCGGGCTACGGTTTTTGATCATTTTTGTGGGGGGACGACAGAGGAAGATTGTTTGACGGTGGTCGATAAAATGTATACAAAAGGGGTTTCTTCGGTATTGGATTATTCGGTGGAAGGGAAGGAAGAGGAGGCGCAATTTGACGCGGCTTTGGAAATGACGTTGAAGACGATTTCCTTTGCTAAGGAACGGGAGGCAATTCCGTTTGCGGTGTTTAAACCCACCGGCTTAGGTCGTTTTTATTTGTATGAAAAACTAGGAGAAAAGCAACCGCTGACTTTAGAGGAGCAAAAGGAATGGAACCGCGTCGTATCCCGTTTTGATGCCGTTTGTAAGGCGGCTTATGACCAAAATGTAGCGCTGTTAATTGATGGCGAGGAGAGTTGGATGCAAGATGCGGCCGACGAATTGGTGACCGAGATGATGCGCAAGTACAACAAAGAAAAGGCAATCGTATATAACACCCTGCAGTTGTACCGTTGGGATCGTTTAGATTACTTAAAAAAACTACACGAACAAGCGAAAGCGGAAGGATTTTATATCGGAATGAAGTTGGTTCGCGGAGCCTACATGGAAAAAGAGAACGCACGTGCGGCAGAGAAAGGGTATCCAAGCCCGATCTGTGCTAGTAAAGAAGCGACCGATGTGAATTTTGATACCACTGCCTTGTACATGATGGACCATTTGGACCAAATGGCGGTGTTCCTAGGAACCCACAATGAGTTGAGTTCGTATACCTTAATCGAATTGATGGCGGCTAAGGGCTTGGCCAAAAACGATCCGCGCATTTGTTTTGGGCAGCTTTATGGTATGAGTGATAACATCAGTTATAATTTGGCTTCCCACGGCTATAATGTGGCGAAGTATTTGCCGTTTGGCCCCGTAAGAGATGTCATGCCCTACTTGATAAGAAGAGCAGAGGAGAACACTTCGGTGGCCGGACAAACGAGTCGGGAACTCAATTTATTGAAAGCCGAACGCAGCCGCAGAAAAATAGAAAAATAGGAACTACTAAAGCCTCAAACGTTGAGGTTTTTTATTGCTTTTTTCCTGGTTAAGAGAATGTATAGTATTTAAAATCAATATCTTTGGAACTTGAAATACCACTTAAGTCTCCCTTAAAAAATAAATAAATGAAGTTAATGAACGTAGTACAAAGAGCAACACTTATTTTGGTTGGGTTAGTAACGTTTAATGGGTATGCACAAAACCTATTGGCTAACGGAGATTTTCAATCCGGAAGCAATGTTGGTTTTTTTGTTAATTCGGGGTTCTACACCTTGATTACGCAACCCTTTACAGGGACTACCGTTGGTGGGAATTATGCGTTTACGACGAACCCGCAGCCTATGAATACCACTTTTTTCATCAATGGTGTTGACCATACTACCGGTACTGGGAACATGATGGTTATTGACGGTACGACTACGGGAGGGCAACAGAATTTTTGGGAAGCGGGAAATGGTGGTAGTGGTGTATGTGGGATGACCATAGGAGGTAACTATACCTTTAGTTATTGGATCAAGTCGGTTTCGACTACGGTTACTAATGTGGCCACTCAGGCCAATATAGGATGTCAGATCTTAAATGCTACTTCGGTTTCGTTGGTTTCGGGTAGTGTTTTAGCGCCTTTACCTGCGAATGGTTGGCAAAAAGTGGTGTATAGTTTTGTACCAACGAGTGCTTGTGTTAATATCAAATTATTCAATAATAATACGAGTGGGACCGGGAATGATTTTGCTTTAGATGATATGGCGGTTATTGCACCTCCTTTGCCTTTATCGATGTCGAGTTCGTTTTCCAATCCTACCTGTGCGAATTCCAACAATGGAGCCGTAGTGGTTTATGCCAATAATGGTATTCCACCTTACACTAGCTATACGTTAAGTGGAACTGCTGCTCAGACGAATACAACGGGCGTATTTTCGGGATTGGCGGCAGGTACTTATACCGTATCGGTGACCGATTCGGCAGGAAATACGGTGAGTCAATCTAACATTACCTTGGTAGCTCCGGCTACAGGCTTAACGGTTAGTAGCGATACCTCTATATGCTTGGGTTCGCCCACAACTTTATCCGTGGCTGGAGGAACAACGTATGCTTGGACCGCTAATCCCGCTGATGCTTCGTTGACCACACCTACGAGTGCTAATCCAGTGGTTGGTCCTACGCAAACTACGACCTATACGGTAACGTCCTCCAAGAATTCTACAGTCGATTTGATAGCCAATGGTAATTTCACGAATGGCAATGTGGGATTTGATACCGACTATGTTTATTACAACCCTCTGAATACCAATTTTGTACAGAAAGCTTATGGCATCGTTACGAATCCCAATAGTTGGGAACCAGGATTTTCGGCGGCTTGTGTGGATCACACGAATGGTACTGGAAAGATGATGGTGGTGGATGGTTCCGTAACGGCTGGTGGCACTGATTTAGTTTGGGCTCAAAGTGTGGCGGTGGTGCCGGGGCAGACCTACAACTTTAGTTTTTGGATTCAAACCCTGTCAGTAGGTAATCCTGCCTCCATACGCGTGGTGATTAATGGGGTACAAGTGGGTACCATGAATGCTACGGGTTCCACTTGCGTTTGGACCAATTTTTCGCAAGGTTGGAGTTCGGGTCTTAGCACGCTAGCACAAATTCAATTATTCGACACGGTTACCGCTGCCACGGGGAATGACTTTGCTTTGGATGATATTTCGTTTACTACTAATGTGACCTGCAGTGTATCTGAGGATGTAGTGGTTACCGTTACGCCGGTAGAAACTCCGGCGATTACTTGTGGGTTAGCAACGTCCTCTTCAGTAAGCTTTAGCTGGCCGGCTTTACCGACGGCTACGAGTTATACGATTTCCTATACGATCAATAATGGGCCTGCCATCAGTGGGGGTTCCATCACAACAAATACCTTTCCGGTGATCGGACTGAACGCCAATGATTCGGTTAAAATAACGGTGGTTCCTGTGGGAACGGGTTGTTACCAAAGTGGGATGCAAACTTGTGTTGCCGTCGCTTGTGTGGGTCCCAATGTGACAGCGACCACGTTCAATCAGGCCGATTGTACCGTAAAGCTAATCGGTAATTCAACCGATTTAGGAATTACAATGACCTGGAATGGTCCTGGTTTGCCGGCTAATAGTCCGAATCCATCCACAGCCTATGTTTCAGGGATTTATACAGTTACCGCACTTAATTCCACTACGGGTTGTACCAATACAGCATCGGTGACGGTGACCATTTCTAATGGGATTCCAACCCCAACCTATACCGTTACCCAACCCACTTGTGCCTCGGCTACGGGTTCTATCGTCTTTACCGGTCCGGTGAATGCCGCTCCTCTACCTGCGCCTGATGAACTATTCATTTCGGAAGTGACCGATGAGGATGTGGGTGCCCTAACGTATGTCGAATTATACAACGGTACGGGTTTTACAAAAAACTTGGCGAATTACCGCCTTAAGATTTACAACAATGGTAGTGCGACGTCCAACTGTGATTTGTTATTATCGGGCAGCATGCCAAACAACTCGGTTTTTGTCGTGTCTGTGGGAAGCGCTGTTAATTTAGGTGGCGTGACTCCTAATTTATTTTGGTCAGGCTGTGGTAGCGGAATAAATAATAACGATAACATCCGCCTAACGACCAGTGGGAATACCGAAATTGATTTATGGGGTAGAACAGACGGTGTAGCATTTACACCTTCGAGTGCGGGCTACAGTTACCGCCGATTGACCACCGTGCCGCATCCTTCCACCACGTGGAACCCAGCCGATTGGACCGCTATAGATCCGCAAGACTATACCAATGTTGGAGGCTATCAGTATCAAGCCGCTACGTATCAATACAGCATCGATAACGGCGTAACTTTTCAATCATCCTTGAGTTTTACAGGGTTGTTAGTAGGAACGTATAACCTGCAAATTAAAGACTTAGTAACTGGTTGTGTGTCTACACCAATCCCAGTGACCCTTTCGGCTCCTGTGTTGCCTAGTCCGCCAACAGTAACTCCTAAGATTTATTGTCAAAATGCACCAACAGTGGCCTTGACCGCCATTCCGTCGCCGCTTGCTACCTTGAATTGGTACGGAACGAATGCTACAGGCGGTACGGCTTCGGCTACCGCGCCTATACCGTCTTCGGCAACAGTAGGCACGACGACCTATTATGTGAGTCAAACCGTAGGCGGGTGTGAGAGTCCGCGTATTGCTATTGTAGTGACGGTCTCTAATACTCCACCAACCATTGCACCGTTCTTATTTTGCGATGATGCCGCCTCAACTTCTACGACCGTGGCGTTCGATTTTAACAACGTAGGACAAACCAGTTTTAGCTACAGCTATACCATCGACGGGGGAGCTCCTGTCACGGGTTCGCTAGTAGCCCCATCTAATTTTGTAGTAACGGGCGTGACACAAGGGCAAGCCGTTACCTTTACCTTGACTTGGAACGGTGTGTGTACGCCAACGCAGACGGTTACTTGTTATCCTACCTGCGTTACTCCAGTAACTCCAACGTTCACGGCGGTGCCATCGATTTGTTCGGGGTCTTCTTTGACGGCTTTGCCCACTACCTCGACCAATGGTGTTGTGGGGACTTGGGCCCCAGCTTTGAACAATTTAGCCACGACTACGTATACCTTTACCCCAACAGCGGGCGAATGTGCGACAACAAAACAACTGACCATTACGATAGATCCTATCGTGACGCCAACGTTTACCGCAGTACCTGCCATTTGTGCGGGAGGTACTTTTGCAGCGTTACCGACTACCTCTAACAACGGTATTCAAGGGACTTGGACGCCAGCCTTGGACAATACGGCTTCAGGAACCTATACGTTTATACCAATCAACTCCGCTTGTGCTACGTCGACCACTTTGAACCTAACGGTGAATCCGAATGTGACGCCAACGTTTACTGCGGTACCAGCAATTTGTACAGGGTCAACTTTGGCTGCCTTACCTACTACTTCGACGAACGGTATCACAGGAACTTGGTCGCCTGCCCTAAATAACACGGCTACTACTACGTATACGTTTACCCCAACCGCAGGATTGTGTGCTACGACAACCACAATGACCATCACGGTGAACCCAAATACGATCACCCCAACGTTTACCGCCGTGCCTGCAATTTGCTCGGGAGGGGCGTTAGCGGCTTTGCCAACAACTTCCAATAACGGTATTACGGGAACTTGGTCGCCTGCTTTAAATACTGCGGCTACTACTACGTACACCTTTACTCCAGCAGTGGGGCAATGTGCTACTACGACCACAATGACCATTACGGTCAATCCGAATGTTACCCCAACGTTTACCGCGGTACCAGCCGTATGTGAGGGAACGGCTTTAACGGCCTTGCCTACGACTTCGAATAACGGAATTACCGGTACTTGGTCACCCGCTTTAGACAATACAATAACCACTACTTATACGTTCACACCAACGGCAGGACTGTGTGCTACGACCCAGACCTTGGCGATTACGATTATACCAAAAGTGACTCCGACCTTTACGGCTGTGGGTCCGGTGTGTGAAGGGAATACAATTCCGGCCTTACCCTTGACTTCCACCAACAGCATCGTGGGGACTTGGTCGCCTGCCTTGAACAATTTACTGACCACTACTTACACGTTTACACCTAATACAGGGGTTTGCGCAGTGGCTACTACGATGCAAATTGAAGTGGTGCCTGCCGTAACACCTACGGTCGCTGTAGTAACTTCTTGTAATTCCAATTCAGTTACGGTAACCGCACCTTTAGGCGTTAATTATCAGTATTCCTTGGATGGAGGCGCTTATCAATCGAGTCCGTTTTACTTTAATGTAACGGCGGGGAATCACACGTTGGTGGCCCAACAAACGGTTGCGAATTGTATTTCGACTCCCGTCAACTTTACGGTTACGGCCGTAGTGAATGATATTGTCGTTACGACCCCAGCTCCTTTGCAAATTTGTGATCCTAACAACGACGGCTTTGTGAGCATCGATTTAACCCAAGCCATTCCGTCCATCACGGGTGGAACAGCTTATACCATTACGTTCCATGAAACGCAAACCGATGCGCAAATAGACGGTACGTTGATCCCAACACCAGCCAATTACTTTACCATAAATCCGTGGAATCAAATGATCTATGTTAGAGTAGAGTCGACCGTTACCGACTGTTTTGCAGTAGTGCCGTTGCAGGTAATTGCGAATCCGACTCCGGAGGCTACTACGCCAACGGATTACCATTTATGTGATTATACTGGAGCGACGGGTCAAGAGCCTTTTGACTTGACGACTAAGATCTCAGAGATTCTCGGTTCGATTAACCCTGTAGGCACCCAAGTAACTTTCTACACCGACAATACGGCGGCTCAGAATGGGACTTTGGTAGGCCAAATTACCAACGTGACGGGTTATTTGAATACGTCATCGCCGCAGATTATTTATGTTAGAGTAGAATTTACGGCGACCAAATGTTACGACATTGTTCCGCTTACTTTAATCGTGGATGGTTTACCATTGGCTACGCAGCCGAATTATCCACAGTATTCGTTGTGTGATTATACCGGTGCAGTAGGGTATGAGACGTTTGATTTGAATTCGCAAGTCAATAGCATCTTATTGAACCAAACGGGTATGGACGTGTTGTTCTATCCAAGTTTGGGTGCCGCTCAATCGGGCTTGCCTAATACTTCGATCAATGCCTTGTATCCGAACTTACAATATGTGAACGTTCCAGCTTATGTGCAAACGTTAGGAATTACGATTACCAACCATCTTACGGGCTGTAGATCGGTTTCTACAATGGACATCCGAGTGAATCCGTTGCCTACGCCAATACCGCCTACTACTACATATACGATTTGTGACGACAACCAAGATGGTATAGCCGCGTTTGATTTGACGACGTTGACGGCTGATATCCTTCAAGGGGCGAATTACACGATCCACTATTATGAAACCTTTACGGATGCCGATGCGGATACCAATGCCATTGAGCTTCCTTATTTAGACCCAACGCAGTACACTAATATCTTTGCGTTTAGCCAAACCTTATACGTAAGAGCCGAAGACCCAATCACGCAATGTTACACCGTGATGCCGTTTACGATAGCGGTAGACCCTAGTCCGGTAGCGCCTTTTAACGTACCCGATATTGAGTTGTGCGATCAAGATAGTAATCCGTACAACGCATCGACTATTATAAATCTAACACAGAATACCTTGGGTATTTTAGGGCAACAGCCTCTAGTGGGTTCCAGCTACTCGGTGGAGTATTACACTTCACTAGCACTAGCCCAAGCAGGCACAGCGCCAATCATTCCGGCAAGTGCCTTTGTAGGCCTTGATGGACAGACGATTTGGGTTCGCGTGGAGAACAACCTAACGGGTTGTTATAACATTGGAACCTTTGATTTGATTATCCATATTCCACTAGCGCTTACGACACCACCGGTGCTTAACATGTGTGATGATGATTTGGTTCCAAATAACCAGCATACCATGTTTGACTTGACGGTTAGAGACCTTGATATCAACCAAGGAACTGGGTATACGGTAACGTATTATACTAGTAGTAATGTTTTAATCACCGACCCACAACATTACGTAAATGGATTACCAGGCGCGGTAGAGCCTATTACGGCCGTGGTCACTACGCCGTTTGGTTGTACAAGTTCGACGATTTTAGATATCAGAGTATTACCAGTACCAACTCCTTTAGACCCTAGCACTGCTAACCCAGAACTTACTTTGGGTGTACAGTGTGAAAACGCTACGGGTTCGGGAGTGGCTCAGTTTGACTTGACTACTAACGAAGCCTATATTATGAACGGTGACCCAAGTGTTACGTTACATTATTTCCCTTCGCAGGCTGATTTAGATAACAATACGAATGAGATTCTAAACCCAGCTACGGCTATTGTAGGAGACCCTGCTATTGCAGGTACTACAGTAGGTTTAGTACAATATATATACATCGCTGTTTCTAGCAGTGTGTTTAGTGATTATACCGGTAGAAAATGTTACAAAGAAGTCAAAGAAGGCTTTGTGGTGAATCCGTTACCTACGGTAGCTGCGATAGCCGACTTCCAAATCTGTGAAAACGACCCAATCACTAATAACGGCCTTGAGATTTTTGATTTAACAACTCAGAATGCTGCTTTATTAGCAGGTAATGCTACTACGCCAGTATCGAATTATACTGTGGCGTTCTACGAAGGACTAGGATTAACCAACTTAATTGCGAATCCGACGACCTATCAAAATACGAGTAACCCACAAACGATTTATGTACAAATCACTAATACCACCACAGGTTGTAAGAGCGACCTAGGTAGCTTTAACTTGGTTGTAAACCCTAAACCAATTATTGCTACGCTAATGCCTGATATGTCCTCTTGTGACACTGACGGTGTGAACGACGGACAGATGTTGTTTACGCAGAGTGGTACTAGTCCGCTAACCAGTTTGGCAGGTTATACCGAGTGGGTATTAGGAACGACACAAACGGCACCGACGTATGTTGTAGAATTCTATGATAATCAAACATCCGCTGAGGCAGGTATCTCAACGAATGCGTTGACTGATTTAGAAAACTACCAAGTACATACGGGTACTTATTGGGTACGTGTAGAGAACTTGGTTACGGGTTGTTACCAATTGGATTCTTTTGATGTAATCATAGAAAAACTAGCTAGACCAGCAATTACTAGTAACACGGGTAGTAATATTGCTTGTGTGACTTGGGGAACAACTACGGTAGTGAACAACTTGATTTTAGACAGTGGCATCACGGCTCCTAATTATACTTTTAACTGGTATGCTGACGGGCAATTGGTTGCCGGAGAAAACAACAGCACAATTAACATCACTAATGTAGCAACAGGTGCCACACATGTAGTGTACACGGTAGAGGCGGTTAGTGTGAACCCACCACTATTGGGTTGTACTTCTGTGATTACGCCAGCGTCTACGTTTGATGTGATTAAATCGGGTCAAGCGGCTAATTTGAATTATACGGTTACTAACGCGTTCTCAGAGAACCAAGTGATTACCGTTACTAACGACGGATACGGAGTGTATCAATACAGCATGGATGACGGACCGCGACAAATGAGTCCGATCTTCGAGAATGTGTCAATTGGAACCCACACTATCTATGTATGGGATACACTAAGTCCGGATGGGTATTCTTGTGGGGTGCAATTAATCGAGAATGTTGAAACTATTGACTATCCGCATTACTTTACGCCGAACTATGATGGTATCCATGATAGTTGGAACATCCACGGACTGGTGAACCAACCATATGCTAAGATCTATGTCTTTGACCGTTTTGGCAAGCTGTTGAAACAACTAAGCCCTACCACGGAAGGGTGGGATGGAACTTATAATGGCCATTTAATGCCATCCGATGATTACTGGTTTACGGTAGACTATCAAGAAGGTACCGCTACTAAGCAGTTTAAGGCGCATTTTGCCATGAAACGATAATAAAAAAGCCACTCAAATAAAAAAGCCACTCATTGAGTGGCTTTTTTTGTTTCAAGTTTCAGGTTTCAAGTTGGGGTTTCAAGTTGGGGTTTCAAGTTGGGGTTGCAGTTGCAGTTTTGATTGTTGCTATAGAAGGGAATTACCGATTATTTATTATTTTACTACTGAACCGCTTTTTGATTGAAAAGGAGGCGTGGGAAGCCTTGTGCTTATTGGGCTCACAAATCACCATGGTCTTTTGTTCAAATCACCATGGTCTTTTGCGCAAATCACCATGGTGATTTGGTTGAATCACCATGGTGATTTGGAAGACGCAAAGGGATGGGTTAGTGGCCGCAACGGGTTGAGCGGTTGGAGTTATGAGTTATAAGTTATGAGTTATGAGTTATGAATGCTTACTGCTTATTGCTTACTGCTTAAAGCCTATTGCCTCGAGCTTATGGTTATGAGTCATGAGTTTATGAGATGATAGACTCGAAATTCTTTTCATAGAAGCGTCTATTATCTATCATCTATTATCCCTGCCTGCCGGTAGGCAGGTATCATCTCTAATTTTAAAGGTGGAGTAGGGTTGGAGTAAAGTCAAAGTAGGCTTTGAGTAAAGGCTGAGTAAAGGCTGTAGCTTTTTGAAAGGGGGTGAAAAGGGGAGGGGCTGGCTTGGTTTTAGCACTCCTTTATTTTGCACTTTATCTATGATATTGGTCTTTTATCCATTATAAATCTACCGTTTATAGAGTTTTTGACGGTTTGTCGTTATATTTGGGGGGGGGTAAAGTAGTACAGGAGCTACAGCGGTGCGATAAATCGCCTGTTTGTTCAGGTATAGTTACTATTAAGTAGCGACAATGTCCTAGTTATAGGTAGTTTTCACGAACGACAGTAAAACGAACAAACGATAATTCAAAACGACAACAACCAGCGCTTATAATTAAGGACTATGTATAAAACCGAACACGGAGACTTCAACGGAACAACTTGGGAAGAATTTTGCCAAATATGTTTCAAAAGGAAATATGAGCGAGATGGCTATCAAGAAATGCCAGCTTGGCAAGGAGATTTAGGTATAGAAGGCTTCACAAGAAGTGGAATTCTTTTTCAATGTTATTGTCCTGACGAAGAATATGCTCCAGACGATTTATATGAAAAGCAGAGAGACAAAATAACTACTGACTTGAAAAAGTTAGTTTCTAACGAAAAGGAATTAAAGGGATACTTAAAAGAGATAAAAGTAAAGCATTGGATTTTTGTAACCCCTGGTTACAAAAAGAAAGATATAGTAAAACATTGCCAAGACAAAGCTGATGAATACAGAAAATTAAACTTATCAATCCTTGATGATAATTTTGATGTGTTGATTTATGATATTGATTTTTTTGCTACTGAAATACCATTAGTTTTAGATTATAGGAAACAGAAAATTGAAATAAATCCATTGACACAAAAATCAGACACCGAAATCGCTGATTGGAGGTCAAAAGAAATATCACTCGTTGAAAATGCCATTAGAAAACACGGACAAAGGATTACAGCGACTGCACCAAACAGAGACAATAAAATAAATACATTAACTCAAAATTCAATTGAACATTTTCTATATGGAAATATCACGATTAAAATAATGCAAGATAAATTCCCGAGAGACTATGAAAAATTTATTCGAGTGGTAAGCTTATTTGAAAAAAAAGTTGAAGAAAACTGTATTACAAATACAGGGGACAATAATTTTCTATACAAGCAAATTGAAACTGAATTAAAGGTTAAACTAAAAGAGGCATTTAGTTACATTGACCAAATTACTATTGATAGACTTTCAGAACAAGTGTTAGCAGACTGGATTTTAAGGTGCCCAATAAATTTTGAATAATGGAAGAACAAGATATATTAATTAAAAAGTTATCATTTACTCAGCGACCAATCCCAATTCCTGCAGACTACAGACCGATGTATAAAATTGCGTTGATAGTTTTGATATTACGGTTATGTTGCCGTGCAGAAACTTCAAATCTTTTAAAACTACATCTATTTTCGTGGGCTTTATCATCAGAAAAAAACACGTTAAAATTACGTGAGTATGTAACTAGTAATTTCACTAGTGATTTCTCTGTTTGGGGAATAGAACCAGCTTTAAACAGGGCTTTGCAACTTTCAATTGCTGAAAACATTTGTGAAGTTGTAAGTGGAAAAAATTATAAACTAACTGAAAAGGGTTTTAAATTTTATGAAATGATAAATAGTGATAATGAACTTTTTGAAAAAGAAAAATCCTTTTTAAATTTTATCGGAAAGAGTAAAATAACTGATAGCCGTATTAACGCAATGTCAAACCAATGGACAATAAATTATGCTAAAAATTAGAGCTTTAAAAATTGAAGTGAATACCACAAGTGGTTTATATGGTGCTGAATTTAATTTTAGCGATGGACTAAACATTATTCGTGGTGACAATAGCACAGGAAAAAGCAGCTTGTTTCAATCCATAATTTATGGACTAGGATTTGAGGAATTACTGGGAGGTAAAAACGAGAAAACAATGCAGTCAGCATTGAAAGACCAAGTAGAATTTCCTAGAAACACCCTACATAACATTATGCAATCTTTTGTGTATCTCGAAATTGAAAATAAAAGCAGAGAAATTGTTACAATAAAAAGAAGTATTGCAAGCTCCACAAGAAAACCACAATTAATTGATGTTTATTATGGAGCAATGCTATCTGATAAAAATGAAACACTCGAAAGTCGTCAAATGTGGGTTCACGATGCAGGAGGTGCATCGGACGAACTTTATGGATTTCATTTATTCCTAACTGAATTTCTAGACTTCAACTTGCCCGAAGTTGTAACAGCTAAAGGTGATTTGCACAAATTGTACCTTCAACAAATTGCACCTGCATTTATAATTGAACAGAAAACAGGTTGGAGTGATTTTTTAGCCACAATGCCTTATTTTGGGATGAGAAATACAGAGCAAAGAGTTGTTGAGTTTTTGCTCAAACTTGATGTGTTTGAAAATGAAAAACGAAAACAACAACTGAATTCATCAAAACAAAATTTGAGCAGTAGGTGGCAAAACCTTTTTTTTAAATTTCAAAATTTAGCTGAAAGAAGTGGAGGAAAGTTAGTTGGGTTAGAAAGTAACCCATCCATTATTAATAGTTATGGTGGAATTTACATTTCACTAATAAGAGACGACAAACCAATTACACTTTCAGACCTAAATGAAATTCAGAAAACTGAATTACACGAACTTGAAACACAACAAACAGTTACTGTCGGTAACAACATAAACCAAAATGAAGAAGTTCTAATAAAATTGAACGATAGGCTAAATCAAGTATCATTAAATTTTGAACTACTTTCGCCAGAAGTCAATTTTGACAGAGAAAAATTGAAACAATATGAAAAGCAGATTATAGCAGTTCAGGATGATTTGAGAAAAAACAAAGGTGCTTTAAAAGTTAATAAAATGGGCGGCGAGTTACCAGCAGAAACAGCCAAAAATATTTGTCCAACTTGCGAACAAGACCTCAAAGATTCATTGCTCCCAAGCGACATAAAACAAGTTCCAATGAGAATTGAGGATAATATCTCCTACCTAGATTCACAAGAGAGAATGATTAGTGTTTACATTGAGGGTCAACAAAAAACTATCAACGAGAAGGAAAATAAATTAAAAGAATATCAAGAAAGAGCAGTTGAAATTAGACAACAAATAAGAGACTTGAAAAAAGAATTAATTCAAGACGAAAGATTGCCATCTGTTATTGAAATTGAAAAACGAATTGATCTAAAAAGAAAAGTTGAGTTTTTCAATAAAGTGCTTGAAAGTTTTTCTCCACTAATTGAAGACTTGAAAAGTCTTTCAGAAGAATATGGAACAATTTTAATTAGCGAAAGCAATTTGCCAAAGGACTTCTTTTCAGCGTTGGACAAACAAAAACTTTCAACACTCAAAGATAATTTCATTCAATTATTAAAAGTTTTCAATTATCAAAGCAAGCCATTTGATGCAATCCGTATTTCGCAAGATACATACTTGCCAGTGGCACAGAAAACAGACGCAGAACAATTTTATAATATCAAATTTGATTCTTCAGCAAGTGACTTCATAAGATGTATTTGGGCTTACACAACAGCTTTGCTTAAAACATCAATAACATACGATACAAACCATCCACGACTTTTAGTGTTTGACGAACCTAAACAACAAGATATGTCAAAGGACAGTTTTAGAAGTTTTTTAATAGAGCTTTCAAAGTTTACAGAGCAACAAGTTATCCTATTTGCATCATTTGAAAACTCAGACAATTCATTTGCAGAGGCGACAGAAGGACTGACTTTTAGTATCAACAAAATTGAGGGCCTTTTGATCAGACCAAAAACAAACGAATGAAAATAAAAGCCAAAATATTTGCAAGCACATTTCATTTTTTTGCTGACATCCAGACTTCGTTAAAATAAAAAGACAGCTTGAATAGCGACGTGCAGGGACAGATTAAACTTGCAAGGTCAGTGCCTCCAAGCAAACGAACTAGCTCTATCAGCAGCTACATGAAATTGGAGGTTCAGTGCTTGTAAAGCTTTTTACTTAATATCAAATTTAGTGCTGGCAGACATTTTAGAACTGCGAAATTCGCTTATTCGCCAATCGCCGCAACGTTAGGAACAACTTTATAATCAATCACATGAAAGGAGAAAATGAGAAACTAAAATTTATTGCTGTATTATTATCAGTATCTTTACTATGGACTTCTGGTTGGATATTTGTAGATAAATTTGTTCCTGTTGAACAAAGAGCCAACTTTGGCGACAAGTTTGGATTTACAAATTCTTTATTTTCAGGTTTAGCGTTAGCAGTTATAATCTATTCTATATTTCTACAACAAAATGAATTAAATCTTCAAAGGAAAGAACTAACAGATACAAGACAAGAATTTAAAGACCAAAATTTTCAAACGACTTTTTTCAATCTAATAAAAACTCAACAACAAATTGCAAATGAGATTTCTACGACAATAGTTGATTTAAAATCGTATAATCAATATTCAAATTATGAAGCCAATGGTCGTGGTTTTTTTATGTGTTCAAGAATTGAGTTTAAGAGAATAGAAAAAGCATTAAATTCTCCATTTGTAAATTTTTCAGAATGGACCGAATATGATGAACAAATTGAAGGTCCTCAAAATGATTACGAAGAAGAAGGCTTGTTTGATAGCAGAAAATCATCATATACATTAAAATATTACAGTATAGATAAAAAAGGCTGGGAAGATGCGCAAAAACTCAAAGATGTAGAATTGGCAAAATTTATTTATGGAAAGTTTTTTAATAGATTTCTGCATGTATACGGGCATTATTTTAGGCACCTATATCATATACTACTTTTTTTAGACAAATCAGAGGAAGAGAAAATTGCACAGTTTGAAACAAGTGATGAAAAACAAACAGTTAAAGAAGAGTTTTATCAATATGCTAATTTTGTTCAAGCACAAATGACTACACCAGAATTATTTCTAACATTTTATAATTCATTATCATTCCCTAAATTTCAAAAACTCATAATTAAATATAATCTATTAGAGAATTTACCAAAAGAAGATTTAGTACATGAAGAACATAACAAAGTGGAAGGAATAAATCTTAAAAGTAGAGTAGATATTTTAAATTAAAAGTTACACTTATTAGTTGTTTTCTCTGGCATTCTCTTCGTTCGTCTCCCGCAAACTAACTGCCGGCAGGTAGATTACAAATTTTATACTAAGTTCACGTTTGTGTTTCCCAAGAATTTTTAACTTTAATCTTGTCTAGGGACGAGACAAGCTAAACAAAAATAGAATGGTTTTAGCTTTGTTGCTGATCAGGAGGTGGGTAGTCAGTTCGAAGTCGGGAGACTTCGTGTAGCGGGAGGTAGTTGAAGATTTTAGTACTGAATTATAATAAATCGTTAATGGCTCCCCTCCTAGATTAGGAGGGGTGGCGCCGATGAAATCGGTGACGGGGTGGTCGCATAAAAATCGTGATTATCCTTCTAAGCGGCAACAAATAACATTTAGGGTCTTACGTTTATTTTTGAACTATAGTAGTTCTACCTTCGACCGCCGGGCCGAGCGTTAAGAAACAGTCCAGTGGACTGTTTTAGTGAAGGAGCCAGCAGGTGTGAGGGCCATTGAGGGGAGACTTAGGATTTGCTAAATGAATTTAGTTTGAAATAGGGAGACTTCGCACAGTGGGTTTTTAAGTTTATTTTTGAACTATAGTAGTTCTACCTTCGACCGCCGGGCCGAGCGTTAAGAAACAGTCCAGTGGACTGTTTTAGTGAAGGAGCCAGCAGGCGCGGGGGCCATTGAGTGGAGCCGTCAAGATTTCTGGATTTAGTTTTGGAAACTTCGAGCCGCGAGGCTTATAGCTTACTGCCTAAAGCCTACTGCTTTTTGGTACTTGATAAATAATTAGTTAGTTTAGTGTGCTACAATTAATCACAAACTATGGATCCTTATAAAGAAACTTTTGACACTTGGGATAAGGTGGCGGCTTTGTATCAAGACAAGTTTATGGACTTAGACTTGTATGATGCTACGTATGCGGCGGTTTGTGAGGGTATTGCTAAGCAAGGGGCTCGTATCTTGGAAATAGGCTGTGGGCCTGGGAATATAAGTCGGTTTCTTTTGCAGCACCGCCCTGATTTTGATCTCTTTGGGATTGACATTGCGCCTTCTATGGTGGCTTTGGCGCAGCAGAACAATCCGACCGCGCGTTTTGCGGTGATGGATAGCAGGGATCTTGATCAGTTGGACGCACGTTACGACGGGATAGTATGCGGTTTTTGTTTGCCGTATCTGTCTGCTACGGATTGTGATAAACTGTTAGCGGATTGTGCTGGCTTGTTGGAAGACCAAGGGTTGTTGTACCTTAGCTTTGTAGAGGGGAATCCTGCAGACTCGGGTTATCAAACGGGTAGTAGTGGGGCACGCGCTTATTTTTATTATCATGATTTGGAGGAAGTCAAACGGCAGTTGGCTGCCCATCATTTTAAATCCATTGAAGTGGTTAAGGTAACTTATGTTAGGTCGGCCACCGTTAGTGAGGAGCATACGATTGTGATGGGGAGGAGGGGGATAGACGGATACCTGCCTGCCGGCAGACAGGGACGATAGATGTAAGAGGAATGAATTTAAAATTAGAGGATAAAAAAAGTATTATGAAAAAGATAATGGTTTTGTTGGTGCTCCTTTGCACCGTTCAAGGTTTTGCCCAAGAGGTGGCGCCTAAAGAGGATATGAATATTTACAATTTGGCCGCCTTAAAAGTGAAACCGGAGTTTCCGGGCGGGATTAAGGCTTTGAATGCGTTGGTTAACGAGCGCTATTTGAAGTCGGGCTTCGCCTCGGAGGTGAAGGGGAGGGTGTATGCGATTTTTGTGGTCGAGAAAGACGGGTCGCTGAGTGATATCAAAATACTGCGGGGCTTGGATTTAGAGAAAGCCAAAACGTTGATTAGCATTTTGAAAGACACGC
>JBJONL010000061.1:0-14972 GCA_046051865.1 Bacteroidota bacterium
ATTTCTGCTTCATCTCTTAAACCTCCTAGAGATATGCGAACATATTCTCGTCCTAAAGCTTCTGCAATTGATTTACCAATAGATGTTTTACCCACACCCGGAGGTCCGGTTAAACAAATAATGGGAGATTTCATATCGTTTCGAAGCTTTAACACGGAAAGATGCTCAATGATTCGTTTTTTTACATCTTCTAAACCAAAGTGATCTCGGTCAATTATTTTTTGAGCGCGTTTTAAATCAAAATTATCTTTACTGTAATGATTCCAAGGCAGTTCTAAGAATAACTCTAAGTAATTTCGTTGTATACCAAAATCAGGTGCTTGCGGATTCATACGTTGCATTTTAGAAATCTCTTTCTCAAAATGTTTCGCTGTTTTTTCATCCCAAGTTTTTGTTTTGGCCTTAACCCTCATCTCCTCAATTTCCTGCTCATAGGAAACCCCACCAAGTTCTTCTTGAATGGTCTTCATTTGTTGGTGCAAGAAATATTCACGTTGTTGTTGGTCCAAATCAAATCGCACTTTCGATTGAATGTCGTTTTTTAACTCCAACTTTTGCAACTCCACGTTCATGTAGCGCAACGTTTCCATTGCTCGTTCTTTTAAGGCGTTAATCATCAACAAATCTTGTTTTTCCTTTACGATAAGATTCATGTTGGAGGAAACAAAATTGATTAAGAACGACTGGCTTTCAATGTTTTTTATAGCAAAGGTAGCCTCCGTTGGGATATTCGGACTTTCTTTAATGATTTGGATGGCCAACTCTCTGATGGAGTCAATGATGGCTTGGAATTCGGTGTCTTGTTTTCCTGGTCTTACTTCTTCCACTTCTTTGATTGTAGCGGTTAAATAAGGTTTTTCAGTGGTAACAGCGTCAATGGCAAAGCGTTTCTTTCCTTGCAAAATAACGGTCACGTTGCCATCAGGCATTTTCAGCACCCGGAGAATTTGGGCTACCGTACCAACCGAATAAATATCGTTCTTGGTAGGGTCTTCATCTTCTTCATTTTTTTGTGCAACTACCCCAATGATCTTATTCCCAGCATTGGCATCGTTTATCAGTTTAATGGATTTATCTCTCCCAGCGGTAATGGGAATTACTACGCCAGGGAATAGTACGGTATTGCGCAGGGGAAGGATGGGCAAAGAATCAGGAAGCACTTCCTTATTCATCTCTTCTTCATCCTCGGGAGTTAGAAGCGGAATTAAATCGGTTTCCGTATCAAATTCTTGTAATGACAGATTGTCAAAAGAAATAATATTGCGGTTTGACATGGTATATATTTAGGTCAAAATGACATTTAAAAATTAGGCGTTGCATAACAAATGTAGGACATCTTTTTAAGGAAATAAAGTAAAATCGATGTATTGCATCTGAAAAAGCTTAAAATCGGTATAGCAACTCATTATATCGACAAGCATTCTAATAAGTCAAGGATTGTGCCAAAAAAAAATCCGCCGAAATGGCGGATTATATGATTATTTAGTGTTCTTAGTAGTTCACATCAAAAGAGCCTTCCGTCACTTCATGCGTAAAGGTGATTACTTCGCCACTTGAATTCGTGTAGCTATATGAAGCTGTAAAACTGAATGTTCCTTTTATTCTGGTAGCCGTTTTAGTCTCAATCGTTACGCTTCCAAGGGTGGAATCATAGTTTACGTTATTTAAGCGGTATTGCCCTTTTACAGGAGCATTTGGCAATCCTGTAATATCATAAGTAGCCCCTTCCGCTAACGTATCGTCGATAAGAATTCCAACGAATTGGCTTCCACTTTTAACCCCAAACACACTGATGTAGTTAGGCGTTCCTGGAATAGTTCCGGCATTGATATAATTTTCAACAAACTCTGATCCGTCTACTTTAGCGTAGAATACGCTTGGCACTACATTACCACTTACGTGAGCAGGTACTGCAATCCATTCGCTGTTATCGGTTGTCGAGCAATTCGATCGGATGTAAAAATCATAACCATTCGCATCAGGAATATTACTAATTGTCAAAGGCGATGCAGTAGCCGTAACTGACGTTCCTGACCCCAGTGTAAATCCGCTTACGCCATATTGTATTTCCCATGAGGTAATCGACGCTGGCGCTGTCCAAGTTAGTGACACATCCGTAGTAACCGTATTGTCTCTAACAGCCGTCAACGCAGTAGGTACCGGACAGTCAACCGAAGTTACAGGTTGCACCGTTAGTGGTCCTACCCAGTTACTTGCTTCACTGCTGGAACAACTTGAACGAACGTAAAAATCATAAGATCCTGTAGTCGCAATTCCTGAAATTTGTTTTGAAGGTGTGTTAGCCGTAACTAACGTTCCTGAACCCAAAGAGAAACCAGCAGGTCCATACTGTACTTGCCAAGAATTTTCTGTTCCTCCAGCCGTCCAAGAAATCTCAACCATGGTTGGAACTGTTGCATTACGCAATCCGCTTAATGCTAAAGGATTTGGACAATTTGGATTGGTTGCAGCGACAACATTGATTGGACCTACCCAATCACTAGTGGCATTCGAACCACAATTGGCTCTCAAATAAAAACTATAGCTGTTATTGGCATTCAAACCAGTCAACGTAAACGGAAATTCAGTAGCCGATACGATGGTACCAGTACCTTGTACAAAACCTGCCGGTCCGTATTCAATCGTCCATGCTTCTTCATCCCCTTCGGGAACCCAACTCAAAATAACTGAGTTGCCGTTAAAAAAATTACTTACTATGAAATTACTTGGCGTTTGACAAGTTTGATTAAAATCATCGATATTAATTCCCGGATCGATTGGCTCGGTGTCACATGAATTAAAGGTAAAAACTGAAAGAAATAGAAAGATTCCAGCTAAAAGTTTTATGTTTTTCATAACGGTTGTTGTAAATAAAGTTCAAATATAATTTTTTTTAAAATTATGACAAGGTTTTTTTTGGGATTCTCAACAATAAAAGCAAACCTGACAAGAAAAACAACCCTAAAAAGACGATCGCAAATCTTGGACTGCCGGTAATTTGATCGATTAATCCATAGACGATCATCCCAATTACGATGCCTATTTTTTCCGACACATCATAAAAGCTAAAAAAAGAAGCGGTATCCTGCGTTTCAGGTAAAAATTTAGAATAAGTGGATCGACCTAAGGCTTGAATCCCTCCCATTACTAAACCAACTAAACTGGCCATGATATAAAACTCCATGGGTGTTGTAATGAAATATGCAAAACCACACAATAAAAGCCAAAATGCATTTAGTACTATTAACACGTTAATATTGCCAAATTTAGCCGATGCTCTTGAAGTCAGAATCGCGCCCGCTATGGCAATTAATTGGATAAGTAAGATACAAGTAATCAATCCTATTTGGCTTTCATCGGCATCTTTCCATTGAATCTCTTGTGCTCCAAAATAGGTAGCGACCAACATTACGGTTTGTACGGCCATACTAAAGACAAAAAAGCTCAATAAATATCGTTTAAGTGGAATTTCCTTTTGCAAGATCCCCCACACTTTTTTCAATTCTCTAAAGCCATTAAAAATGACCGAAGCGGTCACTTTTTGTTGGTTCGCATTTCCTTTGGGCAAATAAAAATAGGTATACTTACTAAAAACAATCCACCATATCCCCACCATGGCAAACGAATACCGCATGGCTTTCATAGAAGCAGGATTTTCTGGTGAATCTGTTATATGAAACCAATCTGGTTTCATAATCATCGCGAGATTGATTACTAATAAAATCACGCTTCCCACATAGCCTAATGAATATCCTCTAGCACTAACTTTATCTTGTTGTTCTGGAAAAGCAATATCGGGCAGATAGGAATTGTAAAACACCAAACTTCCCCAAAACCCAATCAGTCCAAAAAAGTAAAACGTTAACCCAAGTAGAATATTATTCAAATCAAAAAAATACAAGCCAATGCAAGACAAGGCACCGATGTAATTAAACACCCGCATGAAAATCTTCTTATTTCCCATATAATCCGCTATACCTGAAAGCAAGGGAGAGAAAAGGGCCACGCATAAAAAAGCCCCTGCCGTTACAAAACTTATCAAAGCTGAATTTTTGAAATTATGTCCAAAAACCATGATGTAAGGGTTGCTTTTATCAAACAAGGCATTGTAAAAAATTGGAAATACTGCTGAGGCAATAACTAAACTATAAACGGAATTGGCCCAATCGTAAAACGCCCACGCGTTAAGTAATTTTGGATGACCTTTTGGAAGTATTGGCATGATAAACGTTTTTAACATAAAAAAATCCCGATGTCTCGGGATTCAAATATAGTTTATTTAGGTTTAAAATTTCACTCCAAATTTGGCCGCCTCCGCTTTTGCTTCCGGAATAAGTCTTCTTATGGCCGCTATCCTGGTTTCGTCTGACGGGTGGGTACTCATAAATTCTGATGGTTTATTGCCTCCAGAAGCTTTCGACATACGTTCCCAAAACGCCACGGCCTTTTCTGGATTATACCCGGCGATTGCCATTAATTTTAACCCAATCATATCGGCTTCACTTTCATGGCTTCGGCTAAAAGGCAGCATACCTCCATATTGAGAAACACCTGAGTAGGCTAGCATGGCTAGTTGTTGGGTTTCGGAACTTTTGCTTCCCGTCGCTAAGGCTACACCTGCGGCACCGGCTTGTTGTAACATACCGGCACTCATGCGTTGTTGTCCGTGATTGGCCAAGGCGTGTGACACTTCATGTCCCATTACGGTAGCTAAGCCTTCTTCGTCTTGCGTTATGGGTAAGATCCCCGAATACACTACGATTTTACCACCTGGCATACACCAAGCATTAACCTCTTTATTTTCGACCAAATGGTATTCCCACTTGTAATCTTTCAAATACTCCGTATAGCCGTTTGCATTCAACCACTTCTCAGCGGCTGCTTTAATCTTCATGCCGACAATCTCTACTTTCTTCGCATCGGTAGTGCTCGAAATCACTTTATTGTCTTTTAAGAACGTACCGTATTGTTGAAAGGCCGAGGGAAATATTTGACTATTGTCCACTAAGGCCATTGTACTTTTCCCAGTGAATGGGTTTTTAGCACAAGAAACAACGATAAGCGCTGCAATGGACACCAAGAATAGAATTCCTTTTTTCATAAGACGTTTTTTAGACTTACAAATTTAGAAATTAAACGCCTATTAAATGTAATTCGGTAAAATCTTTATCGATTATGATACCACTTTCTAAATCCAATAAGTTTTTATCAAATATGATGGTCTCATTATCGATTTCAATTCCTTTTATTTTAAAAGGCAATCCTTTAAAATTGAATTTGATGGTTTGATATTGGGTTTCAAAGGATCCTTCTTTGTGTTGGGTAATGAACATTTCATTCTCTTTTCCGTTTAAGGTGAAGGTCTTGTAGCTATATCGTCCTTTATTGTAATCATAGCCGTCTTGCGCATCTTCATACACATAAGATTTCTCTTTGCCTAATTTAAAATAGACATCGAGTGACAAGTCAGGAGATTCTATTTGCCCCACATACTGTTGGACCGGGTATTTCGGGATAATTGCTCCTTCCTTGATGAAGAGCGGAATTTGATCAAAATCGGTTGCTACCCACAATTCCTTTTTACCTTTCACTAATTCGTTGGTCCAATAGTTGTACCAATTCCCTTGCGGCATATACATGCGTCTTCCTTGAGCGTTGGGTTCTAGGATAGGACATACTAATATTTGGTTTCCAAATATAAACTCATCGGTTCGGTAGTGCGTTTGTGCATCTTCTTGATCAAAATACACTAGCGGTTTCAACATCGGAATACCATCATTAATATATTGCCAGAACATCGTATATAAATAAGGTAACAATTGGTAGCGTAATTCGACAAACTTTCGCGTAATATCAATAACTTCCTCCCCAAAACTCCAAGGCTCTTGATCTCCGTGATGCCCTGAAGAATGCGTTCTACAAAACGGATGAAAGACTCCTAATTGAATCCAGCGGGCGTACAACTCGGCTGATGGTTGCTCTGCAAATCCTCCTATATCCGAACCGGTGAATCCCATGCCGGAAATCGACATGCGTTGCATTTGGATATTGGCAATCCATAAGTGCTCCCAAGTAGCCACGTTATCTCCCGTCCAAGACGAAGTATAACGTTGGGCTCCCGAATAGGCCGAGCGTGTAATTACAAAAGGTCTTTTCGGATAAGCAAATCGTTTAACCCCTTCATACGTAGCTCTTGCCATTTGGGTTCCGTAGACGTTGTGTGCTTTTCTATGACTGCAATTGTTTCCGTCATAATTATGGCGAACATCCATTGGAAAAGTTTTATTAGGCACCTCCATAACGGCAGGTTCGTTCATATCATTCCACACTCCTTTTACGCCTACTTCTGACACTAATTCTTTGAATAATCCAGCCCACCATTCTCGCACTTCAGGATTGGTATAATCGGGGAAGTTACATTCACCTGGCCATACTTTACCTTTCATATAGGGCCCGTCGGCTCTTTTACAGAAATAATCTTTCTCTAAGGCTTCTTTATAAACAGAATAATCTTTGTCAATTTTAATACCAGGATCAATGATGACTATGGTTTTAAAACCGTCTTTGGCTAAGTCGGCCACCATTTTCTTTGGATCGGGGAAGTATTCTTTATTCCAAGTAAAACAACGGAAGCCATCCATATAATCGATATCTAAATAAATGGCATCACAAGGAATTTGCAATTCCCTGAATTTATCGGTTACCTCTTTCACTCGGCTCTCTGGATAATAACTCCATTTGCATTGGTGGTAACCTAACGTCCATAATGGCGGCAATTCAGGTTTTCCTGTTAAATGGGTGTAGGTTGTAACTACATCACTCATTTTAGGTCCGTAGATGAAGTAATAATTCATCTCTCCTCCGTCAGCCCAAAAACTAGTAACCCCTTTGCGTTCGTGACTGAAGTCAAAGAAGGAGCGGAAGGTATTGTCGAAGAAAATTCCGTACGCTTTATTATGATGTAAGCCGATATAAAAAGGCACTACTTTGTATAAGGGTTCTTGGTCTTTATGAAACGCGTATTGATCGGTGGCAAAATTCTCTAAGCGTTTGCCTTTCAAATTTAAATGCGTTGCTTTATCACCTAAGCCATAAAAGCTCTCTCCCTCGTGAGAGGCTTTACTCATTTTTACAATATTACCGCCATACTCGAAACATTCTTCCCAATGAAAGCCCATTTCATCTTCTAAGATTGTGGTGCCATCCAACTCATAAATACCTACCCGGCAATCGTGTTTTTGCACTACCACATATACTTTAGAAGTTTTAATGCGGTAATGGTCTTTTTCATCGGTTACTTCCAATACGTTGTAACCATGGGATTGTGTTTTATCAATAGCATAAGAGAAATCATTGCTGAAATACCCTTTGGCTGTAAAACGGAACCGTATCATACTATCGCGTAACACTGTTACTCGTAGGATGACATTATTATCGGTATGAAAATCTATGGAATCAACTTCTTGTTTGTAAGCTATAATTTGAGACGGAAATAAATCACCTTTATATTCCAGTTCGGTATTTATAATCATAGTGGTTTTTTTAGGGTCGAACGGCCAAATTTACAAAGTTGGTAATGATTATTTTACAACTTAATTAAGTAGTTTTTAACTATAACGTTTGCGGATAGTAATAAAAAAGAAAGCCACGAATACCCGAATATCTTTTTCCTCTTGGTCTAAAAAAATTCGTGTATTCGTGACTAAAAAAGTGCTTAGTCTATTTTGTAAACGCTAAGTCCCAAAGGAGGCAAAGTCAGTTCTGCTGAAAAGTCTCTGAAGTTCCACGCCATGGCATCCACTTTTATGGATTTAGCCGCTACTACGCCGCTGCCGCCGTATTCTGTAGCATCTGAATTAAAAATTTGGGTTAGCTTGCCTTTACTTGGCACTCCAATTCGGTAGTTTTCTCTTACTACTGGCGTAAAGTTGGCCACCACAATCAAATATTCTTTCTCTTTAGTTCCTTTTCGGATATAGCTTAAGACCGCATTTTCATTATCGGTATAATTGATCCATTCGAAGCCGTCAACATGAAATTGCTTTTCATAAAGGGCTGGATTGTTTTTGTACAGCGTGTTTAAATCGGTGATGCATTTTTTAATGCCATCGTGGTAACCAAACTGCAATAAATGCCAGTCTAGGCTGCTTTCAAAATTCCACTCACTACTTTGACCGAACTCGGCTCCCATGAACAATAGCTTCGTCCCAGGATGGGTAAACATATACCCATATAGCAACCTTAGATTGGCAAAACGTTGCCATTCATCACCGGGCATTCTGCCTAAAATCGAATGCTTACCATAAACCACTTCGTCGTGTGACAGCGGCAACATAAAGTTCTCGGTGAACGCATATGTCATTGAAAACGTGATGTCGTTTTGGTGGTACGTTCTATATACGGGTTCTTTTTTGAAATACTGTAGGGTATCGTGCATCCAACCCATCATCCATTTCATACCGAACCCTAAACCGCCTATGAACGTTGGTCGCGAAACCATTGGAAAACTCGTACTCTCTTCGGCTATGGTTTGGACATCAGGAAAACTGCTGTAGACTGCTTCATTGAAATCTTTCAGGAAACTAATGGTATCTAGATTCTCTCTTCCTCCATAAATATTCGGTTCCCATTCACCGTCTTTACGGGAATAATCCAAGTATAACATGGAGGCTACGGCATCGACACGCAAGCCATCCACATGGTATTGCTGCAACCAAAAAATGGCATTACTTATTAAGAACGAGCGCACTTCATTGCGTCCATAATTAAACACCAAACTCTTCCAATCAGGGTGGTATCCTTTTCTTCTGTCGGGATGCTCATATAGATTGGAACCGTCAAAAAAGCCTAGGCCGTGTGCATCATCTGGGAAGTGTGAAGGTACCCAGTCCAGTATCACTCCGATGCCTGCCTGGTGTAATTTATCAACCAGCACCATAAAATCTTGTGGTTTTCCAAAACGGGAAGTTGGTGCAAAATAGCCTACCAACTGATACCCCCACGAAGGGTCATATGGATATTCCATTACCGGCATAAACTCTACGTGGGTAAAGCCTGTTTCTTTGACATAGGCCACTAATTCTTCCGCCAATTCCAAATAAGTCAAGAAGTCGCCGTTTCCAATACGACGCCACGAACCCAAATGCACTTCGTAGACCGAATACGGTTTATCGAGGCCATTCTTATCCTGACGCGTATCCATCCACTTTTTATCTTTCCACTTGTAATCCAGATCCCAGATTACGGAAGCTGTTTGTGGGGGATGCTCACAGTACAAGGCAAACGGATCGGCTTTCTCCGTAATAATCCCTGCGTTATTCGATTGTATTTTATATTTATAAGTAGTTCCTTTATCAATACCTGGTATGAACCCCTCCCAAATACCGGAGGCATCCCAGCGTACATTGAGTTGGTGCTCCCCTTGTATCCAATAATTAAAATCACCTACAACCGATACTGAACGAGCGGAAGGCGCCCATACGGCGAAGTATACTCCCTTCACTCCATTGACTTCGGTCAAATGAGCCCCAAGCTTTTCGTAGAGTCTGAAATGTTTGCCTGCCTTAAATAAATCGATATCGAAATCGGTGAATAGTGAATGTACTTGTACTTGGTTCATTTGTTTTTATATTTTGTGGTGGTTTTTAGCCACGAATACACGAATGTTTTTGTTTATGTTTTGGAGCGAATGGTCAGTGCGCTCTTGTGGTCCATTTTCCCGCTTTCCGCACTACAAGGTAGTTTGCTTCAATCGGGGCTAGGAAGGTTTCGTCATTTTTTTAATCTTTATTATACTTTCCTTGGTCCCCATGCGTCGCCGAGCAACCTATTCAACATACACAATTCTCTAATACCCCATAATAGTTTGAATTCCTCTCAACGGTATTACGGCCCAGCGCGGTCTTGAGTTGAGTTCATAGCCCAACTCATACACTGCTTTTTCTAGGATGCAATATTTGAGCAAGAAGTTAATTTCGTGGCTGTAGCCAATATTCAAATTCTCGTTTTGTGCTTTCTCAATGTAGGTTTCCAAAAACGTGCCTACCATGTATTTGAACAACAGCTCCCCTGCTTTGAATAAGTCTTCTTGCTCATAAGGATATTTATCGGCATTGTTGAAAATGGTGGCGTAAATAGCGTAATGGAACGAGCGGAACATGCCTGCTACGTCTTTCAATGGCGGTTGTTTTACTTTACGATCACGAATGGTACTTTCGGGTTCGCCTTCAAAATCGAGGATATAAAAATCATCCCCATTGACTAAGACTTGTCCTAGGTGGTAATCCCCGTGTATGCGGATGCGTTCGCTCTTCATCTTCGTCCAATCAAAGTCGACAAAGTGCTTACGGATTAGTTTTTTATTTTCAAGGAATTGTTGCGCTAGATCTAAGGACATACCGTCTAGTTTGTGCAAACTATTCTCTATGATGTTTAATCGGTTTTGGAATTGATATAGCAAGCGATTTTTGAGCCATACGGTATAATCTCCATTGTAGGTCGTTGGCGTAAAGGCCGTTTCGTGTATGTCACTACCTAATGCGATGTGCATTTCGGCGGTACGCAAGGCTAAGGTTTGAATTCTCAAAAACAAACTAAGTCCAACCCAGTCAATAATCTCAGGCGGGATTTCATTAATCTTTAAGCGCTTGAACAATTCCACTTTGGGCAGCTTATCAATCTTGATTTTCTTTCGGGCCAAGTTGTCAAATACCCCATCAATTTGCTCTAACATAAACTTCCACGCATCCCCTTGATTGGGTACCAACTCTTGCATTAGACCTAGGGTAATATTTCCTTCGGGCAAGGCTAAGTTGATACTACCGGTGTAGGCAGGCGTGTTTTGAAAATGCATGCGCTCGGTTAGGAACCTGCTTATTTCATAATCGGGATTGGTGCTTACATAGATGCGTCGGAAGATTTTCAGCACAAAAGTGTCGTTGAAAATGATGGACGTATTGCTTTGCTCAACCCCCATAAATCGGGAGGATTTATATACTGTATCGGTTAAGTGTGACCCTTTGTGAAACAACAATTTATGATGCTTGCTTTCGGTCGATTGCGCGATATTATCAAACAATAATTTACGAAAATCATCCTGGTGTAAAGCATCCACTAGATACCCTTCTATGGGGCCGAATTTAGCCGGAGCAATAATCGTATTCGTATCTAGCTCGTCATTAGTCATGAAGGCTATGGGCATGAAGTAGTGTTGGAAAAAAGCTTCTTTAAAGTTCACTTCCAGCAAGACACCGTAATACGTATTTTTATCCGATGTAATCTTAAAATGGTCCACGACTTCAATATACTTTAACGTACTTGCCTTTCCGCCATACCATCGTTTATTAATGATATAGTTTTCCAGTATATCCGATGAAAACACCTTGATAAATTCATCATCTTTGAAGGCATCTTTCCATTCGTTTTTAAAGGTAAACGAAGTGGTAAAAGTATCTTGATTATCGTTTTTCATGACTATTTATGAATTTTAAATAAATGAAAAGGCAAGGTAGGATGTAACTCGACAAAGTTCCATTCTTTATCCCATATATAACTGTTTCCTGTAATTAAATCAATCACCTTTACTTGTTGCCCTTCTTGCACTCCCAGCGCGTTTAAAGGTAATTGCACCCACGCTTGTTTCATGTAGTAAGGGTCTAAATTACAAACCATGATGGTTTCATCGGTGTGATCATCATTGTACTTATAATAAGCAATTACTTGGTCGTTATCGGTCGCACAGAAGGCCATGTTATTCGTTTGTTGTAACGAAGCATGTTCGTGCCGAATCGCGTTGATGCGGGTAATTAAGGTGATTAGTTTGTTTTGAATCGTCCAATCCCAGTGCTGCACTTCGTACTTTTCAGAATTATGGTATTCCTCTTTACCTGGCATGGCTTCTGAGACCATATATTCATATACGGGACCATAAATCCCTACGCTAGAACTTAACGTAGCGGCTAAGAAATACTTGTGCAAGTAAATGCTTTCCTGGGAACTTTGTAGTGCATAGGGTAAAATATCGGGCGTATTCGGCCAAAAGTTGGGACGGAAAAAGTCTTTCTGATCGGTTTGTGTCAACTCGGTCATGTATTCTATAAGCTCGGCTTTGGTATTGCGCCAAGTATAATACGTGTAAGATTGTGTGAATCCTTGTTTGGCCAACTCGTGCATGATTTTAGGACGCGTAAAGGCTTCGGCTAAAAACAAGACATCTGGGTGTTTCTTTTGGATTTCGGCGATTAACCAACCCCAAAAGTAAAACGGTTTGGTATGTGGATTATCACATCTAAAGACGCGGATTCCGCATTCTTCTACCCAAAACAAAGCTACGTCAAGGAGCTCTTTCCATAAATTCTTCCAATCCCCACTTTCAAAATAAATGGGTTGGATGTCTTGGTATTTCTTAGGCGGATTCTCAGCATATTGTACGGTTCCGTCGGGACGCCATTTGAACCACTGTGGAAAATCTTTTACATAAGGATGGTCTGGTGCTGCCTGTAGAGCATAGTCCATGGCGATTTCGATACCCAACTCTTTGGCGGTCGCTACTAAGGATTTGAAATCGGCTATCGACCCTAATTCGGGATGCGTCGCTTTGTGTCCGCCAAACTGCGAACCTATGCCCCAGGGCGAACCTACATCTCCAGGCTCGGCTGTGGTCGCGTTGTTTTTTCCTTTACGATTTACTTCTCCAATCGGATGAATCGGTGGAAAATATAAGGTATCAAATCCCATTGCTGCCACTCTAGGTAATAGTTTTTCACAATCTTTAAAAGTACCGTGTTTGCCTGGAACGGGTGAAGACGAACGTGGGAAAAACTCATACCAGGTGCTGAATAACGCTTTTTTTCGATCTACAAAAGCTCTAAGTTCATGGGACTTATTGGCTAGCGTTCGGGTGGGGTATCTATAGAATATCTGGTGTAACTCATCTGATAACGCAATCGTGATACCTTCACTATAAAGTGCTTCCTCTTGAAAAGCTTTGATTGCATTTGTTAAGTATTTCTTTTCGGTGGCATTGGCTTCCTTTAGAATGGCTTGACAATATTCTGCTCCTTCCAGCAGTTCTGATTTTACGTGTTGGTTATCCTGAATTTTTCGTTCGGTACCGTGTTGCCAATTAAGAGCATAATCCACCCAGCCTTCGACAAAATAAGTATAAAAACCTTGTTGGTTCACTTCAAATTGGGCAACCCATTCATCATTACCGATTTCCTTCATTCGTACTTCCTGCCATTTCTTATCCGACTGATGTTTGTACTTTACAGAACAAGCTACGACATCGTGACCATCTGAAAAAACATTAGCTTTAACCTCAATGGTTTGTCCAATAATTCTTTTAATATAAAAAGCACCTCCATCCAATTGAGGGGTAACATTTTCAATAACAATTCGGGTTTGGTTTTGCATTTTGACCTATATTTATGATGCTGAAATTTAGAAAAAAAACAGTTGCGAGTCGGCACTCGAAATAAAATTATTGAAATGACAAAAAAAACGCAAATAAAGAACCAATCATTGCAAATTCCGAAGCCAATTCTGCTAACCGCTAAATTATTACAAGCCATATCTCCAAAACTTGCCACTTTGTTTGCGGCCAAATTATTTACAACTCCTTTAAAACATAAAATTCCGAAGCGCGAATGGGACATGGATTCCAAAAGCCATAAAGAGCGTTTATGGATCCCTTCTATACAGAAAAACATACAAGTATACCGTTATGGTTTTGGAGCTACAAAAGTACTATTAGTACATGGATGGTCGGGGCGGGGAACTCAATTGGTTAAAATTGCTAATCTCATGGTAGCCATGGGTTATCAAGTGATAAGTTTTGACGCTCCTGCGCATGGGAAATCATCAGGAAATAGCACTCTTATGCCTGAATTTATTACTTCTATCTTGGAATTGGAAAAGACAATGGGTCCGTTTGACTATGCTATAGGACATTCACTGGGAGGTATGTCGGTTTTGACTAGCCTAAGAAGAGGATTGCAAGTAAAAAAAGCGGTGATTATAGGAAGTGGTGATGTGATACAAGACATCATTGATGCCTTTATTAACCGACTAGGTTTGAAGCCTAAAATAGGGGTACTTTTAAAGCAGCACTTCGAAGACCGGAATAAGGAAGAAATGGAATCCTATTCTAGTCATGTGGCTGCACAATTTGTTTCTATCCCCACTTTAATAGTACATGACCAAGATGACGACGATGTTCCTGTGGAGGCCGCTTACAATATTTATAAACACCTAAAAAACAGCAAATTACTAATTACAAAAGAATTGGGGCATCGAAAAATATTAGGCGACGAAAAGGTACTCGAAAGCATTCAAAACTTTATACGTAGTGAGGACTAATGTCCTAGTTATAAGTCGGAAACCACAACTAGCGACCTTACCTTTTCACATTACTTCCGTTGCTTTTATTAAATCAACCACGGTCACTTTTCTAAACGACCGCGGTCAAAATACAAAACGACCGTGGTCACTTTACTAAATGACGGCTGTCAATTTCTTAAACGACCGTGGTCGTTTCTTCCATGTATGCGGATCACTTACTTAGCGTTCCCGCATAAGACTACGATAGTATGCTACTTGTATAAAACAAAAATCCCTATCCGTTAGGATAGGGTTTGTTTCGCCTATTCGCTTTGCTCGGGTCTAAAAAAAGATTTGATATTAAGAGGAGGAAGCCCAGTGGGCTTCAGGCCTGCCGGCAGGTATAAAAACAAGAAAGCCTGTTTCAAAAGAAACAGGCTTTCCACTAAAAAAGGCAGCGGATCGACCCAAGGGACACGCTGCACCGCTTAAAAACAAGAAAGCCTGTTTCTTTCGAAACAGGCTTTCCACTAAAAAAGGCAGCGACATACTCTCCCACATAACTGCAGTACCATCTGCGCAGGCGGGCTTAACTTCTCTGTTCGAGATGGGAAGAGGTGAGCCCCGCCGCAATAACCACCTTAAGTCGGTTT
>JBJONL010000062.1:0-4344 GCA_046051865.1 Bacteroidota bacterium
ACCACAATTTAGACACCTCCGAAGACTACTATAAAGAAGTCATTTCTACCCGTGGCTTTGAAGACCGTTTGAATACAATTGAAAACGTACGTAAAACCAACGTGACCGTTTGTAGTGGCGGTATTATCGGAATGGGAGAAAGCATTGAAGACCGTGCCGGAATGTTAGTAGCACTTTCTACGCTAAATCCGCAACCAGAATCCGTGCCTATTAATGCTTTAGTAGCGGTAGAAGGAACCCCAATGGAGCATGAAAAACCAATAGAAATTTGGGAAATGATTCGCATGGTTGCCACCACACGTATCGTGATGCCTGAAACACAAGTGCGGTTATCAGCAGGTAGAACCGAAATGTCTCGTGAGGGACAAGCCATGTGTTTCTTCGCAGGCGCCAATTCCATCTTTGCCGGCGATAAGCTCTTGACGACACCAAATCCTGATGTGAATGAAGACATGAAAATGTTTGAAACACTAGGCCTAGTAGCACAAAAACCATTTATCAAATTGATGCAGCCTAAAACCGTGGAAGCCGAAGATTCTCAATTCCAATCCTTAGGCGAAAAACCAAAATGGTCTAGACCAGGTCACACCATTGAAAGAAACTTAGAAGCTTCAACCAAAGGGAAGTAAACTATAATGGTCGGGCTTTCTATAAAGTAACATCATAAAAAAGCGGTCTTGTTATTCCAACAAGACCGCTTTTTTATATCCTCTATTTTACTATTTACAAGATAATTTTCCGAGTAACTATTGTTCCATTAACCAACTTAATCTTGAGGATTAAGGTTTGGTTTGCACTAGATAGGGTATCAGTACTAAATTCGTTACTTCCAATATTCTTGGCCGAAAGTAACGTTCTTCCTAACACATCAAATACCGTAACCTCCTGCATGTTTTCTAAGTACGACTTGATGGCCAATACGCCGTGCTTTGTGGTCACCACTACACTGGTATCAAGCAAGGCGAAGGAAGGAGTGCCGAGGGTTTCATTGGTGTAACGCAATACAAAACGGTTGTTGAATTTTCCCTTTTCCGCCGTAAAGACATAAGGTGCTTGTTTCAAATCATAGATAAGTTCCAACTGCTTATCTTCTAAGTAAATGTTGGTGTCGTTTAAAAACAAACCGTCTACTTTATCGATGGCAATCGTATGACTACCCGCCGTCATGATGTTGATGCCCAGTGGTACTTGATCAGTAACATCAAAGGGCAAGGCACGCCCTTGAATGATAAAGGAATCTTCGTCAATTAACGAGTACAAGCTAACTTCGCCTCTTGGCACAAAGAAACAATCATATAAATTGTCTCTACCTATCGTTGCATTGGCAGCATAACCTACTAGCATTCGGTCGGTTTCTGCGGTAGTGTTGTTGCTGATGTCTAACCAAATGCGGTGTTTCTCTTCTACTCCCGTCATGGGATTGGTACCCGGTGGATCATTCACGGCAGCCGATTTGTAAAAATCAGTATTGTTGTAAGGCATATACGGAGTGGTACTAGAATCGCTTCGCAAACTGTTGTTAAACGCAATTGAACCCGTATAGATATCTAAATTCGCCGAAGCTCCTGCCGAAGCAAAAGTACCCACATCTTTCATGTTTACCATAAATCCTTGACCTGACCCTATTTTACCCGCAAATGTATCGGGGTCGGTGGAACCTAAGCCGTTGTATTTTATATAATCTGCTGTAGAGTAATTGTTGACAAAATTTTGATAGAACGGATTCACAGTAGAATTTGGCACCAAACCATGCTTCCATATCCAAACAGATCCTTCGATAACCGATTGGTTCAAGACTAAGAAATTCTCAGCATCGATAGCCGATGGATAAGGATTTCCTATTAAGTTCCAGTTGTCATCAAACTTTGTGGTATCTACATTTAGCAGCGTCGTTGGATCTGCATCATAATCAACTCCTGTATAATTTCCTCTGGAAACCCCAAGTGTTAAGGCTCCATTATTGGGTTTGCTTCCACTAAAAGTAATGGGCAAAGCTACGGCGGTAGTCGAACCGTTTTCTGCTCTTGCAATATAGCCTTTTCCAGGAGTCATGTTCCCGGAAGCAGCATTCCAATTCCCTTGGGTCCCATTGGTATTGGCATACGTTGTATTCCAAAAATAACGGTAGGCATTTGGAAGACCGGAAACACCATAAGTCGTTAGCGGGGAGCTCCAATACACGTAATCGGTATTTTTTGCCAAGGCCGTTCGTTTCACTTGGAAGTTGGTTCCCGTATACACACCGTCGTTTGTATCGGTATCGTTTACTTGTATCAATTGTCCTGCTCCCGTACCGGCCACATCGCTATCGATGAGCACACTACCATTATTGGATAGTTTATTATTCACTCGGGCGTAACCCGCTGCATCAATCGTTAAGGTCTTGGCTGCGTTAATAGTCAAATTATTGGAAGCAATTAAATCGTTTGACACCCCCGTATTGAAGTTGTTGTTTAGGATAACATCATAGAATGCTTCCGTTCCTTCTGGCGTTACGTTACTAATGACTTGGATTCCCGTTCCCGTAAAATTAACCGTGCTGTTTCCTTCATAGAATGCGGCACTACCAGCGCTATTAGTCCAGTTGCCATACAAGTTCATTCGACCATCTGCCGTGGCAGCATTGCTGTCGTCCATGTCAATAATACCTGTACCACTGAGGGAAAGATTGCCATATACTTCTAAAATATTGCTCGCACTTCCCTCAACTTTTACATTATAGTTTGTTATTGCTAAATCTTTACATTGGGCAATAAAATTGTAAAAATTCGCATTAGTAGCGGTAGCATCGACCGTTACCCCTTGCATTGCACTCGAACCTACCGTCACATTTACCGTGGCGTCAGGCACTTTGCGTGATTGCCAGTTGGAACATTCAAACCAATTTGAATCCTTATCCCCAATCCATACTCCAGCAGAATACCCACCTGTAGTAATAGTAATCGTGCCTCCATAAAAATTAGGCCCGGCATCATAGCTGTTATTATCGATATACCCTGACCAATTCGTCGGATTCCCTATTCTAGCAACCCAATCGCGTTGTGTTGCAGGCGTCATTGGTCCAGTGTATTTATTTAAATCTGCTTGCGCTGTTGGCCAAGTTAAAAAACAGTCAAAATTCAATGGCTTGTCAGAGTTTTTGGTTCCTCCAGCAGCAGAATTTCCGCAAATGGGTGTCCAAATGTTTCCCTTCGTATTAAAGCCATATAAAAAATTACCCGAATAAGTGCCCGAATCAGCAGTTGCTGTAATAGCTCCAGGTCCGCCTACGGCACCACCTGTTAAAAAGAATATTTGTTCGCCACCATTATTTAAATCAAAATTACCCTGGCCAGCAGGTTGTGGTTTAGTACAAATCCAATTTGATGGGTCGGGCGAAAAAACTACAGGTGCTCCTCCACTAGGCCCAACTCTTACGGTAACAATGGTTCCTTTAGGCAGCGTCGAATTGGCTCGCTCGATACGGATCCATCCTTCGGATATTCCCCAACCATTTAGCGTACCGCACTTTTGATAGGCATTATCGGTCATGTCAATAATGGTCCCAGGAAATATATCCACAAAGGTGACAAAACTCACTTCATCGGAACCAGTACCTGCTCCTACGTTATCCGTATTAAAAGCTAAAATTGCAATATCACCCGCTTGTAACGAAATGGTTCCTACGATATCAAAAGCAGTACTCGTACCTGGCGTAAGGCCACTAGCGGTTGCGGTTAAATTTAAGGAAATCCCTGTAACCGTATGTACGATGGTGGTAAAGGAAGCGACACCGGCGATAGCGGTTACCGGAGTAACAGCAGTCATGGTTCCCGTACTCGCTAAAGACACCGCTCCTGTATATCCTAAATCAATATTGCCACAAGCATCAGTAGCTTTTACAACCACCGTTACCATCGGATTGTTTTGCCCGGTAGTGGAGGGTTGCGTCGTAAAAACCAACTTGCTCGCCACGACTTGAATCACATTAGTCGTATTAGGATTTGTGATGGCCGGAAATGCCGATTTACCCGAACCTGAAGCAGAAAATGTTGTATTAGCAGCACTAATGGAAAATCCGAAATCATCGCCGTCTGCGGCTGTGGTCAGCAACGGGCATTTTAAGGACAAACGCAAGGTCAAGGTTTTGGTGGTTCCATCAGCTACCACGACATTTAATCCCGAAAATTGGATTTGATTGGCGGTAACCGTACCATTAGCGATAAAAGTAGTACCATCAAACAATCCAATGGAATAGATGGCATCAGTCCAAGTCCCTACACCATCCGTTGCAGCTTGTGCTATATTGAAGGCTGTTAGGATGGTTGCATACGTATCCGCATCCGCTGTACCTCCGCCATCACG
>JBJONL010000063.1:0-11938 GCA_046051865.1 Bacteroidota bacterium
ACTAGTTTACAACCCTAAACAAAAGCGTTAAATTTTTCATAAATATAGTTTTGTTCAATGTTTTGTTTTTTTTATTAAACAATAATACTCTAGCTTTGTGATGAACTTAAAACAAATAAACTATGAAAAAACTATTCAAAACATTTGCATTAATTGCATTTTGCTCATTTGTTGTATCATGCAGCAGCGACAGCAGCAGCAGTAACACTCCAGGGACGATCGCGGAAATCGCATCTGGTAATACTAATTTAAGTACCTTAGTGACTGCCTTAAACCGAACCGGATTAACAGCTACTTTAAATGGAACTGGACAATACACTGTATTTGCACCAACCAATGACGCTTTTCAAACCTTTTTCGCATCTCTTGGGTCAACAGTCACTGTTGACAATGTAGATGTTGATGTACTTAAAAAAGTATTACTAAACCATGTTATTGCTGCGGAAATTAAAAGTACTGATGTACCGGCGTCTGCCTATGTATCAACATTATCGCCAATAAATGCAACCCCGACATCGCCTACGATTAGTATGTTCGTTCAAAAGGTAGGTTCGGACGTATTTATTAATGGTGGAACAGCTACAACTGGTGTAAAAGTTACGTTGGCTGATGTTGACGCTAGTAACGGTGTAATCCATCTTGTAAATAAAGTAATTGCTATTCCTACTATTGTAGATCACGTAGTTGCAAACCCTGAATTTGACACCTTACAAGCAGTTGTTACAAGTGGTTCTGGTGGTGCATTCGGAGACCAAAGTGCTGTTTTAAATGCTTTAGCTGGACTTACAGCAGCAGCTCCAGCGACGCTTTTTGCTCCAAACAATACAGCCTTTACTAATGCGACAACGGGAACTGGTTTTGCTGTTGGAGCAACACCTGCACAAGTTTCAAAAGTACTGCAATATCATGTTACTACCGCTGGTAATTTTCGTTCAAGTCAACTTGAAGATAATCAAGTTGTACCTATGTTTACAAGTCCAGTTCAAGAGGTAACTGTAATTCTTGGCACTAATACTGTTGACATCGAAGACACTGCTAATAACTTATCAAGAGTTTTCCAAGCTGACATTCAAGCGTCAAATGGAGTAATTCATGGTGTTAATAGAGTATTGCAACCTGCATTATAATAAATAGGATTTATTGCTAGAAAAAGAAGAAGCGCAGTTTAAAGCTGCGCTTTTTTTTTGAGCCCAACTCAAGAGCTCTTTCATTAGAGTTTTTATCTACAACATTTGAATCACAAAACCCAAGTGTTTTAGGAGGTTTAACAAGTACGCAAGTGGCTTCAGTGTTAACATATCATGTTGTTGGGGGAGCCAATGTGCTTTCAAATGCAATCCCTACCAGCCCTATTACTACCCTAGAAACAGGAACGTTCACGATTGCTGGAACTACGATAACCGATGAGCAAAATAGACAAACTGGTATTATTGTGGTAGATGCTCAAGCTTTAAATGGCGTAATTCATGCGATCAACAATGTGTTATTACCAACACTATAACATATTTAATTGCTATAAAAAAGTAAAGCGCGGTGTACACCGCGCTTTTTTTATTTCTACTTGGTAAGAAACAATCCTTCTTTATTTCTTCTTGTTTTGCACTTGCTTTTGTGCTTCGGCTTGCTCCATCATTTCACGCATTTTCTTTTGGAACTTCCCTTCTGCTTTTGGCTTGGTTTTGTTCTCTTGGATTTGCGCGTGAATCTTATCGCTATTGATGAAATACTTTTTAATCACTAGCATGATTCCGATGGTAATCAAGTTGGAAATAAAGTTATACAAACTCAAACCAGAACCATAACTATTGAAGAAGATTAACATCATCACTGGAGAAATGTAAATCATCATTTTCATAATCTTGGTCATATCAGGCATTCCTTCTTGTTGAGGCGCTGCCATTTGTTGGTCACCCGAAGTCATCTTCATATAAAAGAAAATAGCAATAGCCGCCAAGATTGGAAACAAACTAATATGATCACCGTATAAAGGTATATTGAACGGTAATTTTACCACCTGGTCAAAGGACGACAAGTCATCTGCCCAAAGGAAACTCTTTTGTCTCAATTCAAAAGCCGAAGGGAAAAACTGGAACGAGGCATACATAAAAGGAATTTGAATCAAGGCCGGGATACACCCTGCCATTGGGTTCACCCCTGCTTTGTTGTACAACTTCATGGTTTCCTGTTGTTTCTTCATTGGATCCTTTTTGAATTTCTCCCCAATCTCCATGATTTCTGGACGCAATACTTTCATCTTGGCTTGTGACAAGAACGATTTAAAGGTAATCGGTGACATCGCAATCTTTATCAGGATTGTGAAGATGATAATGGCAATTCCTAAGCCCATAAACGAACTTAAAAACCCGAATAACGGAATAAAAATAAACTTGTTGATCCAACCGAAAATTCCCCAACCTAACGGAATGATTTTATCCATCCCACGGTCATAGTCTTTTAATGTTTTATAATCCGTTGGTCCGAAATACCAATTCATCTTATAATCTAATTCTCCATTAGTGGCAACCAAAGGCACATTTGCTCTAAATTGTTTTGTGAAAACCGTATCGACTTTCTCGTCATTCACTAAATTAGTCGAGTGTAATTTTGATGTTGCAAAAGGTGTTTTGGTTACTAAAATCGTAGTAAAGAAATGTTGTTTGAACGCTATAAAGGAAACTTTCGCTGGCGTTTCTTCCTTATCTTTTCCTTGACCTACATAGTTATCTTTACCATCCTCGTACTCGTAACGAATATCCGCATAACGGTTTTCATAGGAGATGCTTTTTTCATTGCGGAATGTTTTTAAATCCCATTGTAAATCGATAGGTTTAGCGGTATTTAAAACAGTACTCAATCCTTGAGAGCGGACATCAAAATCAACTAAATAGTTCTTTGGGGCTAAAACATATTTATATTCTAAATAGTCATTGGCTCCTGCCTTTAATTTCATAGAAAGCACTTGGTTTTCCCCTACTTTGGTTAACGTAGGTTCAAAAAACAACTCTTTTGTATTTAAAACACGATTGTCTTTCGTTTGTAATTCTAAATTAAATTGGGCGTTATTGTCTTTGATTAATGCAACAAGTTTCTTTGAATTTTTATTGAAACGCTCAAAGTTTTTTAAGGTAGCCTCGGCTATATACCCACCTTTATTGGCGACTTTCAATTTTATATACTCATTTTCTAGGGTGGTAAAGTCTTCTTTCGCGGAAGGCAATGTCGCAGAATAAGCAAAGCTACCCAGCGTCCCTTGCAATTTTTGCATTTTTACGGAGTCGGCTACGGTTGTATCTGTGATCGTTTTGGTAACTTCTTTAGCAGGAGATAGTGCTGCTTTGGCTTTCGCCACTTTTTCTGTTTTGGCTTTTTCTTGTTGTTCCTTAAGTTCTGTTTGACGGTTGTTGTACATCATCCACATGATGATGACAAAGATTAACCCAAATCCTATTATTGAATTAAAATCAAATTTCTTTTTTTCCATTAGTTATTTATTTGTCATAAGAAGCAACAACCCTATTATTGTTACAACGTTATTTTTTATGTTTTACCATTGCGGCCACAAAGCTAACAAAAATTGGGTGTGGATTTGCAACGGTACTTTTATATTCTGGGTGGTATTGCACGCCTATGAAAAAGGGATGACTTTCCAGTTCTACGATCTCGACTAAGCCCGTTTCTGGATTCACTCCTGAGGCTTTTAACCCAGCACTTTCTAATTGCTTGCGGTAGTCGTTATTGTATTCATAGCGATGGCGGTGGCGCTCTTGAATTTGGCCACTTCCATAGATTCGATGGGCTAGTGTTCCTTCGGTAAGGTCGCATTTCCAGGCCCCTAAACGCATGGTTCCTCCTTTATCAGTAACGGTTTTTTGATCTTCCATTAAGGCAATAACGGGATGTGCTGTTTCCTCATTCATTTCGGTTGAATTGGCTTCTTTTAAACCAAGAATGGTGCGCGAATATTCGATAACGGCCATTTGCATACCCAAACAGATTCCGAAGAACGGAATATTGTTTTCACGAGCATACCGAACGGTTTCAATTTTACCTTCGATTCCTCGGCCTCCAAAACCGGGTGCTACTAGGATCCCATCCAACCCTTGCAACTGCTCTGCAGCGGAATGCTCATCGACATATTCTGAATGAATACTTACCACATTAACTTTCGTTTGATTAGCCGCTCCCGCATGGATAAACGCCTCTAAAATGGATTTATAGGAATCTTGCAACTCTACATATTTCCCTACTAAGCCCACATTAACAGTTTGCTTAGGATGCTTTAAACGGTGCAGAAACGTATTCCAATTTTTTAAATCGGGCGCTGCCTTTTTAGGTAAGTTTAATTTTTTTAAGGCTACGATATCAAGCCCTTCTTCCAACATTAAATTAGGCACCTCATAAATCGTTGAAGCGTCAATCGATTGGATTACGGCTTCTCGCTTTACATTACAGAACAAGGCTAATTTTTGACGCAATTCGTCTGATAATTCATGCTCTGTTCTACACACCAAGATATCCGCTTGGATACCACTTTCCATCAATGTTTTTACGGAATGTTGGGTTGGTTTTGTTTTCAATTCGCCAGCTGCCGCTAAAAATGGGATTAAGGTCAAATGGACGACCAAGCTATTGCTTTCGCCCAACTCCCATACTAACTGACGAACCGACTCAATATAAGGTAACGACTCGATATCACCAACCGTTCCTCCTATTTCCGTAATGACAATATCGAACTCGCCTGAGCGCCCCAATAACTGCATACGGTCTTTAATTTCGTTTGTGATGTGTGGCACTACTTGAACCGTTTTACCTAAAAACTCTCCTCTTCGTTCTTTTTCAATAACCGACAGGTATACTCTTCCCGTAGTGACGTTATTGGCTTGTGAAGTAGGTACGTTTAAAAATCGTTCGTAATGGCCTAAATCCAAATCGGTTTCAGCGCCATCATCCGTGACGAAACATTCGCCGTGTTCATATGGATTTAAGGTACCGGGATCTACATTAATATAAGGATCAAACTTTTGTATGGTTGTTCGATATCCCCTTGCCTGTAGTAGCTTGGCAAGAGAGGCTGCAATAATGCCTTTTCCCAAGGAAGAAGTCACACCGCCTGTAACAAAAATGTATTTCGTTTGTGTTGGATTCATTGTATTGTTGTTGTTGTGTTGTTGTTGTTGTAAAAAACGAGGCAAAAGTACGATTTAATTTGAAGATTTTTGAATTTGAAGATTTGAAAATTATTATTTTTTAGGATTTCTAAATCACACTTCTTTCCTATTCAACTATTCAAAGTAACCACCCCTCAAATTGGTTTGGGATATTGCTTTTTGATGTTGCGCACCAGTTCCTCTAAACCGTTCAATTTTAATTCGTACACCAGTTGTAATTGCTCGCCTAGGGTCCCTTTTGGAAAACCTTTATTGCTGTACCATACGACATAATATTCAGGTAAATCAATGAGGTAATACCCTTCGTATTTACCGAATGGCATTTTGGTATGCGCCAATTTAATGAGAAGAAGTTGTTGCGTGTTCATGAAGAATAGCGTAGAGGAGTTTAAAACGCTGCGCAGAACAATTGCCATAGCATTGCCTTGCGCTCTATGCTATATTATTTCCAATTAAAAACAATTACTTTTTTGATATCGGGATGTAAACTGTGGTGTACCGGGCAAGTCATGGCGGTGCGCTCCAAGATCGTTTTGGTTTTATCGTCTGCCGCTACCCTCATATCAAAGGTTACATGAATCTCTGAAATACGTCGGGGTTCCGCAGCCATGACCTTTGTAACTTCTGCTGTGGCCCCTGAAAAGTCAAATTCCAATTCACGTGCTTTGATGCCCATTACCGTAAACATGCAACTAGCAAGGCCATTGGCAACGGTATCTGTGGGTGAAAAAGCTTCTCCTTTTCCGTTATTATCTAGCGGGGCATCGGATATGATTTGGCTTCCTGATTGTAAATGAATCGACGATGTTCTTAAATCGCCTAGGTACATAACTTTTGAAGTGGGCATTATAACGCTTCTTTTATGGTTAAATCATTGTCGTAATACAGTATATAGACCCCTTTATTAGTATATCCTGCTGCAGCATTAGCGATATAGTCAAACTTGTTTTCAATTTGTTCTGTGGCCCTGGTTTGAATGGTCTCTGCGAATGGCTTGTCTTGCGACAATCGGATTAAGGTATCAAACATGACATCGAAGCCACGGATAGCGTATTGATTGGGTAATATTTTATTAATCTTTTTGTATTTGGCATCAAATTGATTGGCCTCTACCGTCTCATTGGGTCTAGAGAGCGAAGGGTATAACAATTTTAATTTAGTCAATTTAGTCAAGGTAATTTCTTCATAATCGAGCGTCTCATTTGGCTCCATGATGACCAACTGAACTTGATAGTCTTTTTGCGCATTTAACATGGCCGTCGTCGTTGCCAAGATCATACCCGTACTTTCAGAAGCGATGACGACAAAATTGAGTTTGTCCTTCTGCAATCTGACTTTTAAACTATCGGCAACCACGCTACCTTTTTCACTTAATCCGATAATCCTAACGCCTTTTTGTTCATCCTGAAGGTATTGCTTGATGCTTCCCTTCTTAGGATCCACGACCGCTACGATATTCCCCCCTTTCGCGCGCATATAATTGAATATAGAGTTGCGCAATAAATCATTGGTAGGCATGGATTGGTAGAGGTTTGGATATTTTTTTCCAGATTCTTTGGACAACGGAGAAATCACTGGCGTTTGCGGTACTAATTCGGCCAGTTTCTCTACGTTGGCTTGATAGAAAGGTCCCACTATAGCATCCATAGTTGTCAAATTCTCTAGCCCTACTAGAGCCGCCACATTCGAAGTGCTTTTGGTCTCTTGCGAGTCTAAAATTTTAATATCAATATTCAGTCCTAGCACTTTGGCTGAATCAATAGCCATTAAGGCACCCGCATAAAAATCAAGCGTCAAATTTAAGAACTTATCCTTCTTCAAACGTGCTTGTGTGGTATTTAGGGTATCACTTTCTATTTTTGAGATATTAAAGGGTAAAAGTAATGCGAGTTGTTTCCTCGCATTAGTGTTTAGTTTATCCAATAAATTTCCTTGTCCTTTTGAGGGCTCCAACTTGGGGAGCTCTTTCTTCGAAATGATAGGCACCCTCAAGATCATACCCGGCTTAACCCCCCGTTTTAACTCAGGATTCAATTCTAGCAATTCGCTTTCCGACATACCATAAGTAGTGGCAATACTGGAAATGGTTTCGTTTGGTCGTACTACGTATTCTTGTAAATATTTTTTCCCACTGGAAGCAGGTGCTGGTGTTGCCACTGGCTTCGCTACCGCACTGGTGACCGCCTCCGTTTTGGCTGGCGCTTCTACCGGAGTATCGGTACCGGACACTTTCAATTTCATTCCGATTGGGAAGCTGTTTAGAATTTGCGGATTAAGTTGCTCTAATTCCTCTATAGTCATTCCGTAACGCTTCGATATTCCGTATTTTGTTTCTTTAGGTTCGATCACATGGAACGTTATGTCTCCTTTGGATATTTCCTTTGCTACCTCTTTAGGCGTTTCTTTCACCACTTCCTTAACGACTTCTTTGGCAGTCTCTACTTTGGCCACTGCCGCTACAGGTTGCTCTCCAGTCGACGCTGGAATTTTGATGTTTTGACCAATTTTCAATCCGTTTTTCAACAAGTCACCATTGGCTTCCTTCAAAGCATCCACCGTTACATTGTATTGTTTGGATATACTATATAAGGTCTCTTTCGGTTGCACTAAATGGGTTGTGGGCGGATTGCCTTGTTGCACTGAAACGGGTGCTGCCGCTTTAACAGGCACCGCAGAAGGTGTCACTGATGTAGGCGGGATTATCAATACGCTACTCAGCTGAATTCCGTTTTGAGAATCAGGATTGAGTTTGTAGATATCAAAAGGAGTTACCTTATATTTTTGTGCAATACTGTTAACCGTTTCTCCCTTAGTAACAGTATGCTTAATGTATTTTTCTTGTTTCGCTGAAACAGTATAGGAAAAGGAAAATACTGTTAGAAGAATTGAAAAAAGAATACGGTTTTTCATGTACTTGTTGTTTTATTGAAGGCTAAAATTAGCAAAACTTTTTTATTCCAAAGCAAATAACCGATTTTTTTTAACCGTTTATCGATAAAACGAAAATTATTCCCACTCGATTGTAGCGGGTGGTTTTGAACTAATATCATAGACCACTCGGTTTACGCCTTTTACTTTATTGATAATTTCGTTGGATATTTTCATTAAAAACTCGTAGGGCAAATGCACCCAATCCGCCGTCATTCCGTCGGTTGACTCTACGGCTCTTAGCGCTACCACTTTTTCATAGGTACGTTCGTCGCCCATTACCCCTACACTATTTACAGGCAATAAAATAGCTCCCGCTTGCCATACTTTATCGTACAAGCCTTGCTCTTTTAAGCCATTAATAAATACGGCATCGACTTCTTGTAGGATTCTTACTTTCTCTGGCGTGATAGCCCCTAAAATTCTGATGGAAAGTCCGGGACCTGGGAACGGATGTCTTCCTAACAATTCAGGATCGATCCCTAAGGTCTTCCCTACTCTACGCACTTCATCCTTGAATAACATGCGCAAGGGCTCCACGATTTGGAGTTTCATAAAATCAGGCAAACCACCTACGTTGTGGTGTGATTTAATGGTTGCTGAAGGCCCTTTTACAGAAACGGATTCAATCACATCTGGATAAATAGTTCCTTGCGCTAGGTAGGTTACGTCTTCAATGCGCTTTGCTTCATCGTCAAACACCTCAATAAAAACCCTTCCAATGGCTTTGCGTTTCAGCTCAGGGTCTTCTAAACCTTCTAGCGCTGTCATGAAACGATCTGAGGCATCGACTCCTTTCACGTTTAACCCCATGTCTTTGTATTGGTGTAAAACGTTTTCAAATTCGTTTTTGCGCAGCAAACCGTTATTGACAAAGATGCAGTATAGCTTATCTCCGATGGCTTTGTTTAATAAAACTGCTGCTACGGTTGAATCTACTCCACCAGAGAGACCTAGAACCACTTTATCGCCTTTAACTTTTTCCTTTAACTCTTTTACACAATCTTCCACGAAAGCATTAGGGGTAAAGTTTTGAGGTAATTGGGCAATCTTCACTAAAAAGTTCTCTAAAATTTGCTTTCCATCGGTGGAATGGTATACTTCCGGATGGAACTGTATCGCATAGGTAGTTTCACCTTCTATACGATAAGCGACATTATCTACGTCTTTGGTACTGGCTAGTTTTATTCCGTGAGTGGGCAATTGTTTAATGGTATCACTGTGACTCATCCACACTTGCGAATTGAGATTCACGTCTTCAAAAAAGAGTTCGTCGTCTTTAATATACGTCAGGTTCGCTCTTCCGTATTCTCTGATATTGGAGGCTGCTACTTCTCCCCCTGAAAAGTGGGCTAAATACTGTGCGCCATAACATACGGCCAGCAAGGGTAGTTTTCCTCTGATTTCTGACAAATCGATTTGCAAAGCATCTTCAGAGCGCACCGAGTAAGGGCTACCGCCTAAGATAACCGCTTTGTAAGACGACAAATCTGTTGGATACTTGTTGTAAGGGAAAATTTCGCAGAATATGTTTAATTCGCGAACGCGGCGAGCAATGAGTTGTGTGTATTGCGAGCCAAAATCTAAAATGAGTACGTTGTGTTGCATGTGCAAAAGTAGTATTATCAGCGGAAATATAAAATTATCTTTGTTAGTTTTCTACTGCTTTTTTCAACAATTCCACTAACAAAAGTAGGGATGGCCCCTTCAATCTATTCTTCCGAATGGGTAACAATTCCGCATGCTAAGGTACCGAATCCGAGTATAAAGGCACCCATCTTATATTTCATGCTTATCCGTCCCTAAAATGACCGTGGTGATTTACTAAAACGACCGCGATCGTTTTCTCAAGTGACCGCGGTCAAATCCAAAAGTGACCGCGGTCATTTTTGTCTTTCAAAAGCACAGGATGCTTCGCTATACAGCTTGTTTCAATTGTTTGGTACCTGTGTTTCAATGCAATTAAAAAGAAACATCTAGTGTAGCCCTGCCACCTATCCTTTATTATTTTGTAGTATTGTTCAAAGGAATTTGTAACAAAACGACCTAATTGAACGTCAAACTGATTCAAATTAACTCATAACTAACGAACCACCTATGGAATTAATTATTAAAGATTTAGATAAGCGCTATAGTAATGGCGTGCATGCCTTAAACAATGTTTCTTTGACCATCCCTACGGGAATGTTTGGTTTACTTGGCCCTAATGGTGCTGGTAAATCATCTTTAATGCGCACCTTAGCAACTTTGCAAGATGCCGATAGTGGAAGCGTAACGCTGGGTGACATTGATGTGTTGAATGATAAAGAAGCGGTTAGAAAAGTACTAGGCTATTTACCTCAGGAATTTGGGGTGTACCCTAGAACTTCGGCGGTGGACTTACTGGACAATCTAGCGTTACTGAAAGGATTTGAAAACAAATCGGATCGCAAGCAAATGATTGAGCAATTATTGGTTAAAGTAAACCTTTGGGAGCATCGTAAAAATGCGGTAAGCAGTTATAGTGGTGGAATGCGTCAGCGATTTGGTATTGCGCAATGTCTGATTGGTTCGCCTAAATTAGTTATTGTAGACGAACCAACGGCGGGATTAGACCCTGGAGAGCGTAACCGCTTTTATAATATTTTGAGTGAAATTGGAGAAAACACGATTGTGATTTTATCGACTCATATTGTACAAGATGTGCGCGAATTGTGCACCCAGATGGCTGTTGTGGATAAAGGAAGTGTCTTATTTGCCGGAAATACCGATGATGCCCTTTTGGAAGTAAAAGGAAAAGTTTGGGAAAAGAAAGTAGCGAAACAAGAATTGGCCAAATACCAAGAGGAATACAAAGTTATTTCTAACAAACTGGTGGGCGGTCAACCGCTTATTCATGTGTTTTCTAACAGCCCAATTGATGGATTCAATAAAGCCGAAGAAAACTTAGAAGATGTTTTCTTTGCGAAACTTAACGAACTCGTATAACTTATAAAACCGTACTTATTATGTGGAAATTTATACGATTTGAACTCAACTACTGGTTAAAGACGCCCATGGTGTGGATCTTCTTTTTCATCAATGCCTTGTTGGTCTTTTTTGCTGTTGCTTCTGAAAATGTAACTATAGGTGGTGGTGTGGGCAATACCCATAAAAACGCCCCTTATGTTATCGAACAATATTACATGGTCTTCTCAACCATTTGTTTGCTGATGACTACGGCCTTTATGAATGCAACGGCCAACCGAGATTTTCAATACGGCATGTACCAATTCATCTTCACCTCTCCTATTAAAAAGCGTGACTATTTCTTTGGGAAGTTTATGGGCGCCGCTATGGTTTCTGTGATTCCCTTGCTGGGGATTTCTGTTGGTGCCCTTTTAGGTTCTTTATTAGCTCCCGGTCTTGATATGACTCCGGCGGAACGTTTTGGCCCTACTAATTGGGGCGGACATTTATATGGAATGCTCAATTTTGGAATTCCGAATGTTATTATTTCCGGTGTAATACTATTTTCATTAGCAATTATCTTCCGTAGTAATATCGTTTCCTTCATTGGTTCAATGTTCATTTTAGTATTCTATGGGGTTTCAGGCATCTTTACAAAAGACATTCAAAAAGAATGGTTGGCTAGTCTACTAGATCCTTTTGGTGGCAAGCCTTTTAGCATAATGACCAAATACTTAACCGTTGATGAAAAGAACAGCAATGCGATAGGTTTACATGGTGAGTTGCTAATTAACCGTTTAGTTTGGTTAGCCATCATGATTGGTGTCTTAATTTTTGTTTATTACCGATTTTCGTTCAATACTAAGAATGTAAAAGCTAAAAAAGAAAAAGTCGTTAAAAAGAGTTTGCCTACC
>JBJONL010000064.1:0-8950 GCA_046051865.1 Bacteroidota bacterium
TTTCCTAATTGGAATTTTACTTCTTGAACTTTCTAATCAACTTCACCACAACATAGACTACCAACCCCACTATACCCAACAACAAAAGTTGCCAAAGCATAATACCTACACTAAATCCGCTCTCTGCTTGTTCCATCGTTTTTTATATATTTTTTTAAATCAAAATTGAACTTACACAACTAAGCCAATCATTACGTTCTTTTTTGGAATTTCCTAATTGGAATTTTTATTTATTTGGAATTTCCTTATTGGATTTTCTAATTCTGTACTTTCTCAAAAACCCCGCACTAGCCATAAACGCTAATACCAACGGTAACCGGTACGCATAAAACACCGTAGTCTTATCCGTCAAAGCCTATGGAAACCTTTCTTCAGCAACAAAAACGACGGTAAGTCGTGAAAAGTTTAAGATTTTATCAAATTAACATCCTTTAAATTCAGTAATAACCTAATATATTTCTTTTAGAAAATACTTGGTCTAGCTATTACATATGTTTGGAATAGCGAATCTTTAAATCTATAATATCTCTCTCTAATTTTAAGAAGTTCAGACCCATAATCATCGATAACAAGTTGACCAACATATTGGCTGGCATTTTCAACTCCTGAATCTTCAGAAATTCGATAGGCATCAGAAGTCAATATTTCTCCATCACCTTTTACACTTTTAGCAAATGATTTCAATACTATTTCTCTTTGTTTTGATGACGCAACGGCTTTTTTATATCTTCCTTCTAGCACCGGATCAGCCTCTTTTTCAGCTATGGCACTCATTATTGAATCAACATATTCTCTAGAAATTTTATAACATGGTTCTAAAAATGCCGTCCTATATGTTTGTTTTCCAAGCAAATGCACAATGTAAGGATGACCTTTTGCTAATTCTAAGATTCTTGTTTTTGCATCTTCTTCAAATGTTATGTGATCACCAATTGATTCTTCGGCATTTTTGATAATTAATTTAAGTTCATCGTCGTTCATTGAAGGAAGATTTATTACACTACCAGCAAAAAGTCTATCCGAGCTTTGATGTTCTTTCATTAAGTTTTGTATGTCTTGAGCAACTCCTACAATACAAAATTTTAAACCTGGTGTATTTGTAGCCAACGCTTTTAAATAAGATGCAAAACCACTTGTATCACTAATTTGATCAAATTCATCTACAACAATTAAAATACCATTTTTTGCTACCTTACTTTTCAATAAGTCTGAAATTACATTTTGAAATATTGTTTCAATTGCGTGATTTTGAATTATTGGGATTACTGTATTTTCAGTTGTTAAGTCTGAACCAAGTTTAGCTGAAATTAATCCGGGGATTCCTGTATCGAGTCCACCGTTTAACTTTGCAATTTCTTTAGTTGCTGATGGAATTTCATATATCCATTCCAAAAGACAATCACGAGTTGTTAAAAGTCTTTGCAATAATTCGTTAGTATTTTTAATTGAATTACCACATGCAAAATAAATACTTAAATAATCAAGTTTGATATCATAATAAATTCCTAGTTTGTCAAGTAAACTATTATCACCCTGACTAATATTGATAATTTGTCTTGACAAAGAAGATTTTCCAATTCCTCTGTTTCCTACTATTGCAACATTAGTTCCTTCTGAAAGTAATGAATAATACGCTTCTTGAACATAATCTTTCCTTCCTGAAAACTTTTCCGAATCAGTAATTTCTTTTGCAGGAAGAAATGCATTGTTAATTTGCGTTAGCGTTATTTGGCTCATAATCAAATTTTAAATTAATGTAAAAAACAGTTTAATGTACTCACATAAATACTAGGAGTAGTCCCCCTCCAAAAATAACAATTTTCACAGAATTTTAACTCCACTCACCGAATAGTTATAAACAATTATCCCTTCTTTTATCAACTTATTCTTTCATTTGTCATTCCTGCGAAGGCGGAATCCACTCCATTTTCCCCTCATTTCAGCCTCTCACAACCCCAAAAACAACCCTTTTTCCATTTCATGCCTATGCTTCAATCAGTTCATGCCTATAAACCAAACTGTTTATGCCTATAAACCAATCCGTTTATGCCTATAAACGAATCGCTTCATGCCTATGAAATTGGCCCAAAAACCCACAAAAAAAGCCCCGCGAATCGCTTCACGAGGCTTTTTAGTATAATTATGGGATTGTTAGATCAGTAAGGTATCGGATTGTTTGAGTATGAGATTGTTAACACATTGAATAATGGAACCGCTAAACCACACAACATCCCCACAGCCAACAAGACCAAACACATTCATACCACTATCTACAATCTTTAAACTCATATCCATTTGTCTTAATTCTTACTACTTGATACCTGATTTTAATTAGACAAAGCAAATCCAAAAAGGTTTAATTGAGAGATAAAAAAAACTACCTGTCGGCAGGTAGGGATAATAGACGGATAGATGATAGACGGATAGATAGTAACTCAGGGATTTAATGAAAATCGTATACCACTTCCAAATAAAAATAATAGGCCTTGTGAAACTACCTCACAACCTCACAGTGAAAGACAAAAGAAGAATAGGTTACAACGAATCTTGTACTACCAAAATATCATCCCTACGGGATTGGTTTAATCGTGGTTAAAATGATTTAGGCTACCAACATATCATCCCTACGGGATTGGTTTAATCGGGGTTACATTGAATTAGGCTACCAACATATCATCTCTACGGGATTGGTTTAATCGGGGTTACATTGATTTAGGCTACCAACATATCATCCCTACGGGATTGGTTTAATTGGGTTCGCAATGATTTAGGTACCAACATATCATCCCTACGGGATTGGTTTAATCGTGGTTACAATGATTAAGGCTACCAACATATCATCCCTACGGGAATGAAACAGTCTATCCGTCTATCATCCCTGCCTGCCGGCAGGCAGGTATCCGTCTATCATCTCAAAAAACTACTTCGTAGTTTTTAAAACAACTCATAAACCATCAACCCACTTCGAAACTTCGGCTCGATATACGTGCTCTTGGGAGGCATGATGAGTGATTGATCGGCTAGGGCTTTGATCTCGGCGATGTCGGAAGGGTAGAGCATGAAGCCTACGGCAAATTCGCCTTCGTCAACCAACTCTTTAATGGTCAAAATCGATTGCTTACCCGGAATGTATTCGATGCGTTCGTCGTTTCTTAAGTCTTCGATGCCTAATAGGGGTTGGAGCACTTTGTCGTATAGGATTTGGGCATCCAAGTTGGCCAGTAGGGAAGGGTTCGCTTGTTCTTGCTTGTAGAACAGGGCATAAAAGCGGCCGTCTAGGTACATGCCAAATTCGAATTTGCTCTGCGGTTTCCACAGTTCTTGTTCCTTGTCTTTGATGATGAAGTGTTCGGCTAGTTGTGCCATGAAGGCTTCTTGGCTGTGACCGTTTAGGTCGCGAATGATGCGGTTGTATTCGTAGATTTTCACATTGCTTTCAGCAATTAAAAAGCTCATGAAGTAATTTAAGTTGGAATTCCCACTTGCCTGATCCTCATCGTGTAACATTTCGGCCGAGGCGGAGCGGTGGTGCCCATCAGCAATGTACAATTCGGGGATGTTGGCAAACTGTTCGGTAAGCCATGCAATCTCTTCGGCACCCGCTATTTTCCATAACTGATGCTTCTCCTTGTTGGTCGTGCTGTAATTGTAAATCGGAGTCTCCTGTTTCTTGGAAGCAATCCAATTCGTCAAGGCTTCGTTGTCGGGATACGTAATCAAAACCGGTTCTGTATTAAAGCCTGTTTGGTGCAAATAATCCTTGAAATATTCCACGCGGTACTGTAGGGTATCCTCGTGTTTTTTGATGACATTGTTCTTGTAATCTTCGATAGAAGTGCCAGCTACTATTCCTATGAAAGTCTGTGACTTAGACTGTATCTCATAAAGGAAAAATACCGCCTCGTCTTCGGTCATAAACACCCCCTCGTCTTTGAAGTCTTGGTACTTATGAGCCACCCCTTTGAAACGCTTGTCCAAGGTGATTTTCTGTGAATGCACATAGGCAGGATGGATAACGTGCAAAAAGGAATACGGATTAAAACTCAACCAAGCCGCCAGCTCAGCCGAACTATAATCATCATAATTCCGACAACTCACCAACCCCACCTTATCAGGCGTAGGACGAACCGCTTTAAAAGGGATTATTTTACTCATCTAGTTATTTTATTTATAATAACATCTGCCTAAGAAGGCATCTATTATCCATCCGTCTATCATCTATCATCCCGCCCTTCGGCAGGCAGATATCCGTCTATTATCTAAATTGTTTAGCCACCTTCTCCGCCTTCTTGGATTCCGAATAATCATAAAACCCTTCACCCGACTTCACGCCCAGCTTCCCAGCCATCACCATGTTGACTAGTAGCGGACACGGAGCGTATTTCGGATTCTTGAAGCCGTCGTACATCACGTTTAGGATGGAGAGGCAAACGTCTAGTCCGATGAAATCAGCTAGTTGTAACGGACCCATAGGGTGCGCCATGCCTAGTTTCATTACGGTGTCAATTTCGCTCACACCCGCCACGCCGTTGTATAGGGTTTCAATCGATTCGTTAATCATTGGCATCAGAATTCGGTTGGCCACAAACCCTGGGTAATCGTTCACCTCGGTTGGTGTTTTACCAAGCTTAACCGACAAGTCCATGATGATTTGCGTCACTTCATCGCTGGTGTTATACCCGCGGATGATTTCGACCAATTTCATAATCGGCACCGGATTCATAAAGTGCATCCCAATCACACGCTCAGGGTGCACTACTTGGGCTGCGATTTGGGTAATCGAAATCGAAGAGGTGTTGGTAGCCAAAATAACGTTATGGTCACAAATGTCGCTTAATTGCTTGAAGATGTTCAGTTTCAATCCGACATTCTCGGTTGCGGCTTCTACGACCAAATCAGTGCCCACTACACCGTCTTTAATATCGGTATACGTGATGATGTTCCCAATCGTTTTGTGCTTATCGTCCTCAGTGATGCTGCCCTTAGCGACCATACGATCCAAATTGGACGCAATCGTCGCCATACCGCGCTCTAAAGACTTCTCTGACACATCAATTAATTTTACGGTAAACCCGCTTTGGGCAAACGTATGAGCAATTCCGTTACCCATCGTTCCCGCGCCTATGACAGCTATTGTTTTCATTCTTTTTATTTAGTATTGTTTGTTTAAAAGTAAAGTGGCCACGAATCCACAACTGTATTTTATGTGCTGCTAGAAAGTTTTCCAAAAACCTTTACGGCGACTGTAAACTAATCAAGCGCTTAAAGCGCTTTATTGCGTTCCATCGACTCAATAATCATATACGCCACTCGAAGCGCTTCTGTACCATCCTCCAGCGTCACAATTGGAGTAGTGTTATTAGTAATCGCATCCGCAAAGGTCTCCAACTCGTCCAAGATGGCATTGTTAGCCGACACTTCCGGATTCGCAAAGTAAATCTGTTTGCGCTCACCTTCCGCATTCTGCAGGATCATATCAAAATCGCCCGGTACTTCCGGAGCGTCTTTCATCTTCACCACCTCACAGGTTTTGTCTAAATAGTCCACCGAGATATAAGCGTCCTTTTGGAAGAAACGCGACTTACGCATGTTCTTCATCGAGATTCGGCTCGAAGTAATATTCGCCACACAGCCGTTTTCAAATTCGATACGGGCATTAGAGATGTCGGGTGACTGACTCAAAACCGATACCCCACTGGCATGCACGGCACTGACTTTTGATTTCACGACACTTAAGATCGCATCAATATCGTGAATCATCAAGTCCAACACCACCGGCACATCTGTCCCTCTAGGGTTAAACTCCGCCAAGCGATGGGTTTCTATGAACATGGGTTGGTCAATCATATCCTTAACCGCCGTAAACGCCGGATTAAAACGTTCCACATGGCCCACCTGTCCTTTGACGTTATATTCTTTCGCTAAAGCAATGATTTCTTCCGCTTCGGCCACGGTAGTAGAAATAGGCTTTTCAATAAAGACATGCTTCCCCGACTTGATCGCCACCTTAGCACATTTATAATGCGAAAGGGTAGGGGTTACGATGTCGATCACATCCACCGCATGAATTAGTTTCGCTATGGTATCAAACTGTTTGTATCCAAATTCGGCCGCAATCTTGGCTCCATTTTCTTGATGCTCGTCGTAGAAGCCAACGAGTTCATATTTCTCTGATTGTTGTAATAAACGCAAGTGTATCTTCCCAAGGTGACCAGCACCTAAAACGCCAACTTTAAGCATAAAATTAAATTTTACCAAAAATAACAATTAGTTTACAATGATAGCTAGAGGGGGAGGAAATATTTTCGCGGGAGGTGGGTGGTATTGTGGGAGGAGAAAAGATAAGAGATAATAGACGGATAGATGATAGATAATAGACCGTTTTCAATCCCGTAGGGATGATATTTTGGTATCTTTAAACATTGTAACCCAAATTAAACCAATCCCGTAGGGATGATATTTTGGTAGCATTAATCATTGTAACCCCGATGAAACCAATCCCGTAGGGATGATATTTTGGACGGATAGCTAACCTAGAATGTATTTTTTAATTAAATACTCCATCTTCATAATATCCATATTCAACCCACTTATGGTTTATTTTTCTCAGTAATACGGTGAAATGCGCAGTAGAATTATAGACCCCTTGAAAATTACCCATTTCAAAACTTATCAAGGCATTAGAATCATTTATTAGTAAAGGTCTGGATAGATCTAAAATTGGTTTCATCGTAACCATTTCTTTATTTCTAGCGTTTATCATACTTCTTAACGCTTCATGCTTTACCATTTTTGTTTTAATGAAATTGAAATCTGATTCTTTCCAGAGGTATGGTGTTTCGAAAGCTATTTCTTTTTTTATGTTATTTAGCTGAATACTGTCTATAAAATAGAGCTTATTTAGATCTTCACTTTTCTTTATCTGATTCATGCTGTTCCACTCGCCAATTGAATAATGGTAGGCATCAACCAATTGGGATTTTTTCAAAGCTTCTTCGATTACAAATATTTCGAGGTTTCTATATTTTGAGTATAAATCTTTTGCTAGTTCTAGGGCCAAAAATTCATTTATGATTTCTTTTTCACTAGTAGTTAATTCATTTTCTTTCATTGCATTTTTAGCACTATTTTCAGAAAACAATTGTGGGCTTTTACAAGAAATAATAGTCAGAGTTATGAGTGTAATTAGCAAATATTTCATAATGCAATTATTTACATGGTTGTCCAGCTGGAGCTTTTGATTTCAGGGCACCTTTACTTTAATAATGTTAGCAACCAAACCATAGTTTTAGAATCCACGAGCTAATCAAATACGGAAAATAAAATGAGATTGCGATTATAGCAAATTGCATTATATTTTCAGCAATAGTAGAATTTTGGGACTCTTCATCAGTTATTCCTCGGGGTGTTAAATAGTACATGTTTCTATTAAGCTTTTTTAGCACAATAGTGTCACATAATTTATAGAGCAATAAAAATGAAATTATATACAACGGATAAAATATCATATGTCTTTCATCACAATTAAAATTATCTTGAAATTGGATTCCGATTCCTACTAGCAACATAACAATGAATAGAAGTAAAGTTCCATTAAAAATTCGTGGAATTCTAAAAAACCTTAAGGTATAAGGTAAAACAAGTACTAACAAGCAGGCAGTTACAATAAATAGAACAGCAAATATTGCATAAAGTCCATTAATAGGTTGCATATTTTTATATTGGTTTTCTGTTTATTAATAGGACCCCCCGCGCTTTCGCCTTAAAAGAAATTCGACGAAGTAAATCCTTTCACGTAGTTTCTATTTCCAGCTAAATTGAATTCACTATGGTTCGGCATACAGAGGTTTTAGTGGTGGTTTATCTTTTCGTGTTGCTTTATAAGTTCCAAGGTATGTTCTAATGTTTTGGTACTTTCCCAACTGTGATGTCCTGTGACAATAAATTTGGGATTCTTAAACTTCATTTGGATTTTTCGGATGGTTTTTGACCATTCTTTTATATTGGCTTCTCCAACATATTCTAAATCTTTCGCCTCTATGCTTTTTACTAAACAACCACCATATAGTATCTTTTCATGATCGAACCATATCACGATGTTATCTTTTGTATGTCCTTCACCACCATAATACGTTTGAAATTTATATTGTCCAACGGTAAATACAGTATCTTTTTTCATCAAATACTCGGCTCGTGGTCTTTCATTTTCGATTGATATTTCGTCAGTCAGTTTTGTTGTATAGGTTTTTATGCCTTTCTCTCTATAAAAAGCAAGTCCCGACGTACGGTCTTCGTGGGAATGGGTTGCAATGTTAAGCACTACTTTTTTATGATGTCTTACTTGTATACTGTCAAGTAATGGTTGAAACGGACAGGTGTCCCAAGGCGAGTCAAAAAGAACAACTCCGCTATCGGTAACCAAATACATTCCATTGGCATCTTGCTTTTTAGTACCGATCATCTTGTAAGTGGTGAAAATATAAAAGTCACCTGTTAATCGATTAATTTTCAATTCATTATTTACCGTCTGCCCAAAACTTAATGCTATGGAAAAAAGGCCGATAATTATGGTCGTTATTGCTGTCTTCATCGTGTCGTTTAAAAGTAACGGTTCTTGTACAGTAGCGCCTTTTTATCGCGCTTTGATACACCCAAAAATAATTAAAAAAGACTACAAACCATCAATACGTTATTAATTAGTTGCAATACTTTTGGTACTCTGTAGCGTGGGAGAAGAAAACATAAGATAAGAGATGATAGATGATAGATGATAGAGGGAGACCTGCCTGTCAATCGTAATCAAAAAAAAAAGAAAATCATAAAATCTTCAAATCTTCAAATCAACAAATCTTCAAATCCCAACTCATAACTCATAACTTATAACTCATAACTTATAACTCATAACTTATAACTGATAACCGCGACTCCAAACTGCAAACTGCGACTGCAA
>JBJONL010000065.1:0-5255 GCA_046051865.1 Bacteroidota bacterium
ATCCGTTGAGTAATGATTTATCGGCTATGCGCCAATCGTTGTTATTCTCGGGTCTAGAAGCGGTGTCTTATAACATTAACCGCAGAAATGGAGATTTAAAACTATTTGAATTTGGTAAAACGTATCACAAATTACCTTCAGGGTATGATGAACCCAAGCACTTAACTTTGTTTGTTTCGGGTGACCGTTCTGAGGAGAGTTGGACGCTAGCCCAAAAACCAACTGACTTCTTTTTATTCAAAGGTTATGTAAGCAGTATCTTAGATCGTTTGGGTATCAGTAAAATACAAAACAAACCTGTAGCTTCTGATGTCTTTGCAGAAGGTTTGGCTATGGCTTGTGGACAAGACACTTTAGTGGAATTTGGAACCGTAAAAAAATCAATCTTAAAGCATTTTGACATTAAACAAGAAGTCTTTTATGCTGATTTTAAATGGAACTTAGTATTAAAATTATTATCGACTAAAATCAAATTTACCGACATCCCTAAATATCCAGAGGTTCGCAGAGATTTAGCGCTTTTGGTTGACGATGCGGTTGCTTTTGAATCGATCTATGCTATTGCGCGTCAAACAGAGAAATCGTTATTAAAAGATGTGAATTTATTTGACGTTTACCAAGGTAAAAACCTGCCCGAAGGCAAGAAGTCGTATGCGGTGAGTTTCACTTTGCAAGACACGACTAAAACCTTAACTGAGGAGCAGATTGACAAAATCATGAGCAAGCTGCAAAAGAATATGGAAAACGAACTGGGCGCCAGTTTGAGATAACAAAAAAAGCCTCACGTAGTGAGGCTTTTTTATTTCATATACTTTAAAACAGCAATAATACCCCTAGCCCGGATGGGAATGGCATCCTTTTGCGTCAAGGATTGACGCAAAAGATATAATGGACAGCCGGATGAAGCTCCTGATAACCCTTCGGAAGAGAATTAGTGCTCTACTTTACTGAATCAATTCGCTTCGGAAGGGAATGCAATCTCTACTTTACTGTTTTAATTCGCTTCGGAAGGGAATGCAATCTCTACTTTACTGTTTTAATTCGCTTCGGAAGGGAATGCAATCTCTACTTTACTGTTTTAATTCCCTTCGGGAGGGAATGCAATCTCTACTTTACTGTTTTAATTCCCTTCGGGAGGGAAATGGTTCTCTTATTTACGCAATCAAATCTCTTCGGAAGGGAATGATATCTCTTCTTTACTCAATTAGTTCGCTTAGGAGGAGAATTCGGGGTCAATTTAGCTTGAAATTGCAACTTCCCTTAAATAAAAAAGCCTCTCAATGCTGAGAGGCTTTTTGTAACTGTATATGATTACTTAAATTTTGAAACGTTTTCTATCGTTTTCAGTCAAATAGATTTTTCTCAAACGAATAGACTTAGGCGTAACCTCTACATATTCGTCTTTTTGAATGTATTCTAATGCTTCTTCTAGTGAGAAAATGATTGGCGGGATGATTCTTGCTTTCTCATCATTACCAGACGAACGTACGTTTGATTGTTTTTTAGCCTTAGTAACGTTGATACACATATCATCACCACGAGAATTCTCTCCAATTACTTGTCCTTCATAAATCTCGTCATTAGGATTTACGAAAAACTTACCACGATCTTGTAATTTATCAATAGAATAAGGAATTGCTTTTCCGTTTTCCATAGAAATTAACGAACCGTTGTTACGTCCAGGAATATCTCCCTTGTAGGGTTCGTACCCTATGAATCGGTGCGCCATGATAGCCTCACCTGCTGTAGCGGTAAGCAATTGATTTCTCAATCCGATGATTCCACGAGACGGAATGTTGAATTTTACAATCATTCGTTCCCCTTTAGCTTCCATAGACAACATTTCCCCTTTACGGATGGAAACAAACTCTACGGCTCTACCAGAAAGCGTCTCTGGCAAGTCGATGGTTAACTCTTCAATTGGTTCGCATTTCATACCATCAATTTCTTTGATGATAACTTGTGGTTGTCCAATTTGTAATTCGTATCCTTCTCTTCTCATGGTTTCAATAAGAACAGATAAGTGCAATACCCCACGGCCAAACACCATGAATTTATCGGCTGAATCCGTCTCACCTACTTTCAAGGCTAAGTTTTTCTCTAATTCTTTTGCTAATCTATCTTTGATGTGACGCGAAGTAACAAACTTACCTTCTTTACCAAAGAACGGAGAATCGTTGATGGTAAACAACATACTCATGGTTGGCTCATCAATAGCAATAGTTTGTAGTGCTTCTGGGTTTTCAAAATCAGCAATCGTATCTCCAATTTCGAATCCTTCTACTCCTACAATAGCACAAATATCACCTGCTACTACTTCTTGTACTTTTTTACGTCCAAGACCTTCGAAGGTATGTAATTCTTTAATTCTTGATTTGATGATGCTGCCATCTCTTTTTACTAGGGATATCGGCATTCCTTCTTTTAACACACCTCTTTCTAAACGACCGATAGCGATACGCCCGGTGAATGAAGAGAAGTCTAAGGAAGTGATTAACATTTGTGGAGTTCCTTCAGATACTTTAGGAGCAGGTACATTAGCCACAACCATATCTAATAAAGGTTCGATGTTTGTTGTCACATTTTCCCAATGGTCTGACATCCAGTTATTTTTGGCAGAACCGTAAACGGTTGGGAAGTCCAACTGCCATTCTTCGGCACCCAATTCAAACATTAAGTCGAACACTTTTTCGTGTACCTCTTCTGGAGTACAGTTTTCTTTGTCTACTTTATTAATAACTACACAAGGCTTTAATCCTAAGTCGATTGCTTTTTGCAACACAAAACGGGTTTGTGGCATAGGTCCTTCGAAAGCATCTACCAATAAACATACCCCATCAGCCATATTCAATACACGCTCTACTTCTCCACCAAAATCGGCGTGACCTGGGGTGTCAATAATGTTGATTTTTGTTCCTTTATAAACTACGGAAACGTTTTTAGAAGTAATGGTTATACCTCTTTCACGCTCTAAGTCGTTGTTGTCTAGAATTAAGTCACCGGTGTTTTCGTTTTCACGAAATAATTGACAGTGATACATGATTTTGTCAACCAAAGTAGTTTTACCGTGGTCAACGTGAGCAATAATTGCAATGTTTCTGATAGATTCCATGTGTGCTTTTTTGTGGGTGCAAAGGTACACTTTATTTTTAGATAAAAAACCTTTAACAAATTAGTTTACACTTTATTAAAATTAAGCTCATAGTTCATAAATTCCTTGATAAGTTTTGGTGCAAATTTTAAAACTATTATGAAAATATATATATTTGAACTAATGAAAAATAATTCAAATAAAATAACCATTACTTACGTCCTGATCTTAACGATAGTGGCGGTTTTTGGACATCAAGTGGTACTGAATTATTCTTCAACATCTTCGCCTGATTCGATTTTAAAATATAGCTACCTCAAAGACATCCTATTAATCCTATTTTCGAGTTTATTTTTCAAATACATCTTAGTACAAAACGACAAGAAAAACGAATCTGTTTTCAAAAAACTACAGGAAACCAATAATGAAATTATACAATCCAACGAACGGTATGATATTGTTGCCAAAGCAACCAGCGACACGATTTGGGATTGGAAAATAGAAGAAGATAGTTTCATTTGGAATAAAGGAATTCAAGGCGTTTTTGGGTATAATAAAGAAGACATAGGTAAAACCTCTAAATGGTGGTTTGATCGTATCCATCCCGAAGACAGTTTGAAAATGTCGGTAAAGCTATATTCCTTTCTAGAGCAAAAAACAGAAAAATGGCAAGATGAATACCGTTTTCAATGTGCCGACGGCAGTTATAAATATGTATTCGATAGAGGATTCTTGGTAAAAGATAAAGACGGAAAGCCAATCAGAATGATTGGAGCCATCCAAGATGTTACCAAGCAAAAAGAGGAAGAACAACGATTACGATTACTAGAAACGGTGATTACGCAATCCAAAGATGCTGTAATGATTACTGACATTGATACTACCGAGAGTGTAATTCCTAATATTATATTTATCAACCAAGCCTTTACAGACATGACGGGGTATCCTTCAGAAGATGTCATTGGAAAATCACCTGCCATGTTCTTTGGCCCGAAATCCGACATCATGGAATTTGACAAATTAAAAACAGCAATACAAGAGTATAAAGAATGTTTTATTGAAACGATTAGCTACAAAAAGAATAAAGAAGAATTTTGGGTTAACTTTTCCATGATTCCGGTGACGAATAAAGATGGCGAACATTCGCACTGGATTTCGATTCAGCGCGATGTAACCGAAGAAAAAGAGCGCGATAAAGAACGAGAGCACCTGATTAGAGAATTAACCCAAAACAATAAAGATTTAAAACAATTCTCTTACATCACCTCGCACAACCTGAGAGCACCGCTTTCTAATTTAACTGGTTTATTAAACTTGATGGATGATATGGTGATCGAAGATCCCGAACTTAAAGAGATCATCAATGGTTTTTCGAAATCTACGCATCTTTTGAATGAAACAATTAACGACTTGGTTAAGGTTGTCATCATTAAAGATAATCCCTCTATAGAAAAAGAGAAGGTGCTAATCAAGGAGATTTTTGAAAACGTATTTAACCAGTTGAGCTTTTTAATCAGCTTACACAAACCAATTCTTAGAATAGATTTGGAAGAAGTAACTATTTTAAACATAAACAAGTCCTACTTAGAAAGTATTTTTTTAAATTTACTTACTAATTCCATAAAATATAGAGCGGAGAACAGGCAATTACGAGTTTCCATTTCGTCAAAGGTGGAAGAAGACCAACTGATATTAACGTTTAAAGACAACGGAATTGGAATAGATCTACAACGTAACAAAGACAAAATCTTTGGACTGTATCAACGTTTCCACAACCACCCTGATAGTAAAGGATTAGGATTGTATCTAGTTAAATCACAGGTAGAAGCTATGGGAGGCACTATTACCGTGGAAAGTGAAATAGGCAAAGGAACTATCTTTACAATTATTTTTAAAAATAACTAGCCATGCTTGACAAGATTTTTTGCGTTGATGACGATGCTATAACCCTTATGCTTTGCAAAAAAGTAATAGAGCGTGTTGGTTTTGCTAAAGAAATTATAACGGCTCAAAACGGCGAAGAAGCGCTTGCCTATTTTCAAGATTTGGCCAAGGAACCAGCATTAAATCCTGACTATCCAAAACTAATCTTATTAGACCTTAATATGCCCATTATGAATGGATGGGAATTCCTCGATGCCTATCAAGAAAGCGGCTATCAAAA
>JBJONL010000066.1:0-9752 GCA_046051865.1 Bacteroidota bacterium
CTCATCGTATTGACTATTAGTTATCTCATTTTTCTAGAAAAATCTTTTGTGCATTTCTCCCAAATCAAATGGGGCTACTACGCCTTTATTCTTAACAGTGCGTTTATGTATTTTTATGCTGTTAAGGGTAAACCACTTGCTTCTTGAGCAACTTATTTATAACGCGTCCCTTATAGGAGGTTAAACGACCGCGGTCACTTCAGCAATTGACCGCGGTCGTTTTTACAATTGACCGCGATCGTTTTTACATTTGACCGCGGTCGTTTTTATATTTGACCGTGGTCAGTTTGTAATTGGATAGGCATAGGCCATGACCTTCATGCCTGTTGGCATAGATGCTAGACGAAGAAATGCTAGACTGATAGACGGATAGATGATAGACGGATAGATGCTAGACTGATAGATGGATAGATGATAGACTGCTGTGTGTTGGTACCTAAAGATTAATGTCATCTTGTCATACGGTATCCGACTAAAACTGACAATTTATTCCGAATCGGGCCTTGGCACAATAGTTGTCATTTTGCAAAACGTACAACACAAAGTACTATTCACTCGTAGAGGAATAAGTAACATTAAATTAAAAAGGAGAACATAAAAATGGGAAAAATTATCGGTATCGACTTAGGTACAACCAACTCTTGTGTGGCCGTTATGGAAGGTGGAGAACCAGTAGTAATTGCTAACGCAGAAGGAAAAAGAACAACACCCTCTGTAATTGCATTTGTAGAAGGTGGCGAAATTAAAGTAGGGGATCCGGCGAAAAGACAAGCCGTGACCAACCCAACCAAAACCATAGCGTCAATTAAACGTTTTATGGGGAATAAGTATACAGAGAGTGCAAAAGAAGCTTCTACTGTAGCCTATAAAGTGGTAAAAGGAGATAACGACACGCCGCGTGTTGATATTGATGGCAGATTATATACACCACAAGAATTATCAGCGATGACCCTTCAAAAAATGAAGAAAACAGCTGAGGATTACTTAGGATACACAGTAACCGAAGCCGTTATTACGGTACCAGCTTACTTCAACGATGCACAACGTCAGGCTACGAAAGAAGCCGGAGAAATTGCAGGTTTGAAAGTAATGCGTATCATCAATGAGCCTACAGCAGCAGCTTTAGCCTATGGATTAGACAAAGCAGGTGTAGACCAAAAGATTGCCGTTTATGATTTAGGTGGTGGTACTTTTGATATTTCGGTATTAGAATTAGGTGACGGTGTATTTGAAGTATTGTCAACGAATGGAGATACCCACTTAGGTGGAGATGACTTTGACCAGGTAATCATTGATTGGATGGCAAACGACTTCAATACTGAAGAAGGGGTTGATTTACGTAAAGACCCAATGGCGTTACAACGTTTAAAAGAAGCAGCAGAGAAAGCAAAAATCGAGTTGTCTTCTTCTACGCAAACCGAAATCAACTTGCCTTATGTTACGGCTACCGCTAGCGGACCGAAACACTTAGTAAAAACTTTAACGCGTGCAAAGTTCGAACAATTAGCAGAAACTTTAGTGAAACGTTCAATGGAGCCCGTTGCTAAAGCCTTGAAAGATGCTGGATTGTCGACTTCAGATATTGATGAAGTAATCTTAGTGGGAGGTTCTACAAGAATCCCAGTAATCCAAGAGCAAGTAGAGAAATTCTTTGGTAAAAAACCATCAAAAGGAGTAAACCCAGATGAAGTAGTAGCGATTGGAGCTGCGATTCAAGGAGGTGTATTAACGGGAGATGTAAAAGATGTTTTATTATTAGACGTTACGCCTTTGTCTTTAGGAATTGAAACTATGGGGAATGTAATGACTAAATTGATTGAGTCTAATACTACTATTCCAACCAAAAAGTCACAAGTATTCTCTACGGCAGCGGATAACCAACCAAGTGTTGAAATCCATGTGATTCAAGGAGAAAGAACGATGGCGGCGGATAACAAAACCATTGGTCGTTTCCACTTAGACGGTATTCCACCAGCGCCAAGAGGAGTTCCACAAATTGAAGTAACGTTTGATATCGATGCCAATGGTATCATCAAAGTATCGGCTACGGATAAAGGAACGGGTAAATCGCACGACATTCGTATCGAAGCATCTTCAGGATTGACTCCAGAAGAAATCGAAAGAATGAAGAAAGATGCAGAATTGAATGCAGAAAGCGATCGTTTAGCCAAAGAAAAAGCGGATAAATTAAACGAAGCTGATGCCATGATCTTCCAAACGGAGACGCAATTGAAGGAGTATGGTGAAAAACTTTCTGATGGAAACAAGCAAGCTATTGAAGGGGCTTTAACCGAATTGAAAGTAGCTTTCGAAACCAAAGAAATTGGTACTATCCAACCGGCTTTAGACAAAATTAACGAAGCATGGAAAAATGCTTCTGAAGAAATGTACAAAGCACAAGGAGAAGGACAAGCTCAAGAAGCACAGCCGCAAGCGGAAGCAAATGGAGACCAAACCCAAGATGTAGATTTTGAAGAGGTTAAATAATTTAATAGGTTAGTAAATAAGAAGAAACCGAACTAGTGATAGTTCGGTTTTTTTTGTATCATTGTCCCAACACTTAAAATAAAATGATTTACCATGAAAAAAATGAATGTTCTTATTGTGCTAATAACAGCAGTTCTTGTTACAGCATGTAGCAGTAGCAGTAGTAGTGACTCTGGTAGTACAACGGGTCAAAATGTTACGTTTAAGTTTAACGGAACGAATGTTACCGCAGCGGTTACCTCTGCTAAGCTTTATAAATCCCAAGGTACAAATGAAAAACTGCTTGAAATTATTGCTGAATCAGATGATAAAGAATTTGAATTCAAGTTCTTTTCAGGGTATACCGCTGATGATGCAATTCCGCCCGGGGACTATATTTCTTCAGATACCTCAAGTGAGGGCTATGCTTATGTGTCGTTTAAAATAAATGGAAATAAATATGGACTGCATAGTCCTGAAAATGGTGTTATGCATATTACAACCTGCCTGTCAAGCACCAAAAAAGCAACAGGAACCTTTACGCAAACCTTATATGCCATTGGTGAGACACAAGATTTTGATTATTTAGGCGTTACAATTCCTTATGAAATCAATATTACGAACGGTATTTTTACTAATCTTCAATACGAAGTAGTATTGTTAAATTAGAAATAAATGCTACAGTAAAAAAAGCCATCTTCTTCGTAAGATGGCTTTTTTATTTAATTTGTTGTAACTTAGATTTCTAAATTAAATTTTTTTACCATGAAAAGAATTGTTTTGTTTGTTCTAATAGCATTGCTAAGCTCCCATGGTTTTGCGCAAAAGAAGCGAGCTAGTGCAAGGAAATCTAGTGTTCCCTCAGGTCTTGCCAAACTGGATAACCTTGTGGCTGAAATCAAGGCAGGGAATTTTCAAGTTACCATAAATGAAAATGGCCAGTCAAAAGATGCGATCATTATAAAACCTGCAGCAGCATCCTTTGCACCTGTAGATTGTAAGATAGTAGCGTTCACCGCTTCGGGAACTAAATTATATTTATTAACATGGACTGAAAAATCAACGACTAAAACCGATTTAAAAACAGAAGATGTTAGTTCGAATTATACAAGTATCCTGGAAATAACCAATAAGAAACTAGTGTTTTCCAACATAGAAACGAATACCCATATAACCGAGAAAGTATTTTTAGATAAAGGTAAAAATGCCTCAGAGACGCAAGAAAAGCTCCGAAGAGAAGGCCTTCATTTCGTCCTCAATCCCGACGGATCTCTTTTATTAAAAAATAAAACTGCGGAAAAAGCCTTTGTTTATGATGCCGTCAAAATGGAGTACCTTCTTAAAAAGAAATAATAAAAAAATCCCGAGTAAATCGGGATTTTTTTTATTTGTAACATGCCTACTACTCACTCACTTTAATTTCAAACGTCTTGTTCCAGTTTTTACCGGTAACAAAGAAGGTGTTGTTCTTTTTATTATAGGCTATTCCGTTTAATACTTCCGCTTCCTTATTAGTAACCTTGGCGCGTAAGGCCGTTAAATCTAAAACGCCTTCTACAGCCCCCGTTTTCGGATTGATTATGGCAATGGCATCTTTTTGCCAAATGTTTCCATAGATTTTTCCGTTTACCCATTCTAATTCGTTAATACTTTTGATTTTACTGTCATTCGTATAGACGTTAATGAAATCGGTTAGTTTTTGGCTCTTCGGGTTTAGGGTCCAAATTTTCTCTGTCCCATCCGATTGGTAGATGTTTTGACCGTCATTAGTCATGCCCCATCCTTCAATATTCTTGTCGAACGTGAACGTTTTCAGCAGTTTCAGCGTGTTAGCATCATAGATGAAACCCGTTTCGTTTTGCCATGTAAGTTGGTATATTTTATCATGAATTACCGTGATGCCTTCGCCAAAATACTTCGGGTCTAAATCCACTTTTTTATACGCTTTTCCTGTTTTATAATCAATCTTGGCAAAATAACCTTTATAGCCTTCTGGAGTTCCCGTGCTTTCCATCAAGGTGTCTCTAAAGAATTCAAACCCTTCTGTAAAGGCATTGACATCATGGTCATAAGTGTTTACGACCGTATACTTCATAAGTTTTGGTACGATGCCCGAGGCGACTTCGACGCGCGTTTTAGTGGAAACCGTATCGCCATCAAAATAAACGGTTGCTTTTACGTTTTGGTACCCTAATTTCTTCCCGCTTAAATCCAAGGTGAATTTACCGTTGCCTTTGATTCCGCTTATCCTTTGCTCGTTTACAAAGTATACCACACTATCAATGGTTTTGTTTTTGTCGTTTAAAAGCGTCAAATCTACTTTGTCGGTGGCTTGATACATGGGTTTTAACCCACTTTCATCAAAACTGAAGTAGCTTTCTATATCGCTTCGGTTATCCCCACAGCTCACTAAGTTCAAGGCTAATAAAATGGTTATTAACAGGTTATAATTTTTCATTCGGATTAATTAATTTTTCACTCACAAATATATTTATAAAGGGCTTAATTTCTTGCAAAAAAATAAAAAGATTGTATATTTGCAGCGGCAAGTCCTACACGACCAGCTCCTGCAAAATCCTCCAGGATGGGAACATAGCAAAGGTATGTGGTTGTAGCGGTGCGATGTAGGTCGCTTGCCATTTTTTTAAAATTGTCCCGATATGTCGGGATTTTTTATTTTATAGGATATGGTTTTATCATGGCAAATAGTAAAGTTCCAACTCAAAGAAACCTTTGCCATTGCCTATGGAAACTACTCCTTTCGTGAAGCACTGATTGTAACGTTAGAAAGTCATGGTTGTAAAGGCTATGGCGAATGCACCGCTATCGATTATTACCACATTGATTTAGCTTCCTTTACTACACTATTGGCCCAACATAAAAGCCGAATCGAAAACCAATCGATAAGTCATCCAATAGAATTTTATGCTTTTTTGGAGTCCTTGCAATTGCCTTCTTTTTTGCGCTCTGCCTTAGACTGTGCCTATTGGGATTTGTTTGGTAAACTTGAACAACGCTCTTTCATAGCACTCAATGCGATCGATTATAATCAGGTCCCGGAATCTTCCATTACCATTAGCGTTGATTCGGTAGCCCAGCAAATAAAGAAAATAGACCAGTCGGCGTGGAACCATTTCAAAGTGAAATGCAATCACTTGGATAAAGAGGGGGTGGTCCAACTCTTAGCCCTTAATAAACCCATAGCGTTAGACTCAAATGGTAGTTTTACTGGAACCGATTGTCAATGGTTAGAAGATAGCGTAGGCATTGAAAACTTTTCCTATTTAGAGCAACCCATGAAGCCAGGAGCAGAGCAGTATACGGTATTGAATGCGGAAGGGAAAGCGAATTGGATGGCAGACGAAGACTGCCAGGATGCTACTAAACTAAAAGATCTAGTGCTCCATTATAAAAGTGTTAATATCAAGCTGGTAAAGTGTGGCGGATTAACTCCGGCACTCGAGATGATCACCGAAGCCCGTGCGTTAGGATTTCAAGTAATGATTGGTTGTATGACCGAATCTTCCATAGGGATTTCTGCAGGGGCTGCATTAGCTCCGTTATGCGATTATGCTGATTTAGATGGAGCCAATTTAATTGCCAATGACCTAGCAAGCGGATCTACTATCGTTAATGGGAGGATCCAACTTAGTGAAGGAAACGGATTGGGCATAAAAATAAAATAAAGTAAGCTTTTTGTTTTTTATCTTTAGCGCCTATATAAGTAGTTAATTTTGACCTCACTGAGCATCATAGTTAAGGGATTGAATGGTCAAGAAATTTGAATATAATGCGATGATGAACGGAAATAGTATTCTTTATGTACTTTAAAGAAGGTCTATATCTTTGGGTCTATTATCTCTTATCTTAAAAATATGAGTAAAGTTGTTTTAATTACAGGAGGATCTTCTGGCATAGGGAAAGCGATAGGAAACTATTTATGCGATAAAGGATATACGGTATTTGGTACGAGTCGGAATCCCGAACGCATTACCGATTCTCTATTTCCATTGCTGGCCATGGAAGTTAGGAATACAACTAGTATAAATGAGGCGGTTTCCCAGGTGATTGCTACTGCTGGCCGAATCGACGTATTAATAAACAATGCGGGTGTAGGCATCACCGGCCCGGTGGAAGAAATCCCTACCGCCGAAATCAAGCATAATTTTGAAACCAATTTCTTTGGTCCCATCGAAGTAATGAAAGCTTGTTTGCCTCATATGCGTGCGCAACAATCGGGTTTAATCATTAACATAACCTCAATTGCGGGTTATATGGGATTGCCTTATCGAGGCGTTTATTCGGCCTCCAAATCTGCACTAGAGATCGTTACTGAAGCCATCAGCATGGAAGTGAAACATTTTGGTATCCACTTAGTCAATGTAGCCCCAGGTGATTTTGCTACCAATATTGCAGCGGGTCGCTACCATGCCCCGGTTATTGCTGGTTCTGCTTATGAAGTGCCCTATGGTAATGTGCTGAAACAAATGGACGAACATGTGGACAGTGGCAGCAATCCTGAAGAAATGGCTAAAGTGATTTATGGTATCATTAACGATAAGCATCCAAAACTTCATTATAAAATTGGATTCTTTATGCAAAAGTTCTCAATCGTTTTGAAGCGAATTTTACCCGACAGAATCTATGAAAGTATGTTGATGAACCATTATAAATTGTAACTTTGCACCGAATTTTGAAAACACAACTTTTTTAATATATAACTAGTACGTATGAAATTTTTTATTGACACAGCCAATTTAAACGAAATCAAAGAAGCACAAAGCTTAGGCGTTTTAGACGGAGTAACTACCAATCCGTCCCTGATGGCTAAAGAAGGAATCACGGGAAAAAACAACATCTTGAAGCACTATGTTGACATTTGCAACATTGTAGACGGCGATGTAAGTGCCGAAGTCATTGCAACCGATTATGATGGCATGGTTAGAGAAGGGGAAGAGTTGGCCGACTTACACGAGCAAATCGTGGTAAAACTACCCATGACCAAAGAAGGGGTTAGAGCTTGTAAATACTTTTCAGATAAAGGAATCAAAACGAATGTTACTTTAGTATTCTCGGCTGGTCAAGCGTTACTAGCGGCTAAAGCAGGAGCTACCTATGTTTCTCCGTTTTTAGGTCGGTTAGACGATATTTCAACGGATGGTTTAGGTTTGATTCAAGAAATTCGTGACATCTACGATAATTATGCTTTTGAAACACAAATTCTAGCGGCTTCTATTCGTCACACGATGCACGTGGTAAACTGTGCTAAAATAGGTGCTGACGTCATGACTGGTCCGTTATCTTCCATCCTAGGTTTGTTAAAACACCCTTTAACAGATAGTGGTTTGGCACAATTCCTTGCGGATTATGCGAAAGGAAATCAGTAATTAAATTTACATTTTATACTAAAAAAGGCTTTCAATTGAAAGCCTTTTTTTATGGATGTAGGTGACTAACTTATTTAAGTTCGTCCAAAAAGTTCAATTCAAAAACATTAGTAAATGCATTGGTTATCAGTCCGCTTTCACCCAAAACGATAGTGCGATGGATTTTGGTAATGACCCATTTGGCTTTTAATTCTTCAAAATTAACACAGTGATACTCGCTAATTCCGCTAAACGTATATTCGCTTAACGTCTTTTCCCATTGGTCTTGGGGGTCATTTAAATTTACACCTACGAATTGGTATTCCGGATGTAGGATATGAAAGGCTATCACTTTTTTGTGCACGGCTTCAAAATGGGATAGGGCATTTTGGGTCCAAAAGAACAGTACCGTTTTTTTGTTGGCAAAACTATTTGAGGAAAGGGTATCACCCTTTGTATTGATTAGTTTTACTTCAGGTAATTTATTTCCTTTTGTAAGCAGCTGTATGGCATCTCCAATTTTAAGGATTTCGTTTTTCTGACTCTTATCGGTCGAATACTTGTGATAGGTGTCTAGGAAGGTTTTATTGTTAACCATGTTTTGATCTTCCAACAAATACGTGAAAGCAATGTTGTTGAGTATGGTATTTTTAACTTTCTTGTTCTTAATCAAGGTATCGGCGATGTTCAATTTGTTGATGTTGGTTTTTAAAGCCAAGTCGGCATCCGAAAAATGATTGTGGTAATTGATGGCCCCCATATTGTTGAGCATATTGGATAAATACATTACAAAAGGGGAGTAGTTTGATAAAGCCACATTATTACAGTCTACCTTTTTTCGGAAGGCATAAAAGTCTTTAGGGATGCTTTCATAAACATCTTTGCCCGTACGAAGTTTATGAATCATTGGGTATAGTTCTTTGCGCGAGTAATACGGAAAATCTAAAGCAGCTTTGGCATAAGCATCAAAGTCGTCATTCCATTTGATTTCCTCTTTTTTGCTGGCATAAAACTGTTGGGAATGTTTATACGAAGCGTCGATTGTTTTACTAAACTTGGTAATGTCGTAGTCAAAGGATTCAAATAATTCATCTTTTTCCTTTTCATTTCTAAGGTATTGCTCCATTAGAAAATTATTCTTTTGGTCTCCTCGTCCACAAAACACTACAGAAGCATCAAAGTCTTTGGAATTAAGACGTACCATGATACTGTCGTTCTTGTCAAAATAAACATATTGGTATTCGGGCTCGTGTTTAAAACTATATAAACCTGGGGTAAGCGAATCAAATTGCATGAAGAACCGATTGTTTTTGTCCAATTTCAAGGTGTCAATCACTTCATTGTCTTTGCAAAACAGCACATAAGGATTGTTTGGGTTAACCACTTCACCGCCAAAATAAGCCACATAGTCATTCGTTTTGAAATCGCTTTTACACGAGCAAAACAAGGCCAATAGCGGGGCAAGGAATCTAAAAACGCGTAACGGATTACTCTTATGCATGTAAATGAGACTAGCAAACAAAAATATTCACACGAATTGAATAATACTGTTAAGCTATCGTTAAAGTTCAGATTAAATGAAATAGCGTATTTGAATTAAATTACTACTGTAATTTTTAAATAAAGGGTTAAAAAATATATTTATAGTATTTTTGACCCAAGTTTTATGATTCCTATGAACAGCATCCGAATGCTCTTGTGTTTGCTTCTATGCTCCACTTTTGGTTGGAGTCAAACTACTTATGGTACCCTAGAAGTGAATCCAACTGCCCTGCAAAAAGACTTCCAAAAATGGTTTAAGTACCAGAGTACAAAAATCATGTTATCAACGGATTTTATCGGATTGGATACAAAACGAAACCCTGTTAGTAAAGAGCAGTTTTTAGAAAAGCTCACTTCGGGAAGTTACATTCCCATTCG
>JBJONL010000067.1:0-8132 GCA_046051865.1 Bacteroidota bacterium
ATGTCATGGGTATTAGTCCGGTTTCCACCAATGCTGGCTCATTGATTTATATCTATGACCGTTATGGAAAATTGCTTACTCAGATTTTGCCTATTAGTGCGGGTTGGGACGGAACCTATAACGATCGTGAAATGCCTTCTGATGATTATTGGTTTACCGTCGAATTTAAAGACGGCCGCAAGGTTAATGGCCATTTTGCCTTAAAACGCTAACGTATGAAATTTATAGTTACCCAACTGTTTTTCCTTTTTACTATGAGTACTATTGCTCAAGAAGCGACGGTGAGTGCGGGAAAATTAGATCATATCAAATCATTTCCCTCAAACTATGTAGATGCACGAACAATTGATGTTTGGTTACCAGACGGCTACAGCACTTCTCAAAAGTACGCCGTACTGTATATGCATGATGGCCAAATGTTGTATGATGCCGCCACGACTTGGAACAAGCAAGCGTGGGAGGTAGATGAAGTGGCTGGACAATTACTTAAAGAGGGAAAGACCCAACCTTTTATTATAGTGGGGATTTGGAACAACGGTCAGAAGCGTCACCCCGAGTATTTTCCGCAGAAACCATTTGAGAGTTTAACTAAAATTGAACAAGATACTGTTACCGGACAATTACAAAAAGCAGGAAGAATTAAAGAAGCTTTTCATCCAATCTCCGATTTATACTTAACGTTTTTGGTTACTGAACTAAAACCTTATATTGACAAGACCTACTCGACCTACGGCGATAAGGAACATACCTTTATAGCGGGTTCAAGTATGGGTGGTTTGATTTCAATGTATGCCTTGTGTGAATATCCCAAAGTATTTGGTGGAGCGGCTTGTATGTCTACCCATTGGCCAGGTACGTTTACTACCGTAAATAATCCGATGCCTACAGCCTTCTTAGCTTATTTGAAGTCCCACTTACCTAATCCTAAGACCCACAAACTCTATTTTGATTATGGAGACCAGACCTTAGATGCTTTATATCCAAAACTGCAAGCGGAAGTAGATAAAGTAATGGCTGTAAAAGGTTATAAGGCGACTAACTGGATTACCCGATTCTTTCCTGGAAAAGACCACTCTGAAAAGTCTTGGCACGAGCGCTTTTATGAACCTTTAGAATTTTTGTTGGGAACCAAATAACGTTGCTATTCCCTTCGGAAGTGAATTAAAACCCTTCATAAGCATACCCTATCCCTTCGGAAGCGAATGCAATCCTTAAGTTAGCGAATCAATTCCTTTCGGAAGCGAATGCAATCCTTAAGTTAGCGATTCAATTCCTTTCGGAAGAGAATGCAATCGCTGAGTTAGAGAATCATTTCCCTTCCCAACTGAATTATATCCCCTCAGAAGACAATTATAATCCTTCGGAAGAGAATACAATCCCTTATGTAGAGAATCATTTCCCTTCAGAAGAGAATACAATCCCTTGTTTAGAGAATCCATTATCTTCGGAAGTGAATTCACCATACAACGCAAAAAAAGCCCCGATTACTCGGGGCTTTTTGTTATTTAGATCAAGGGAGAATTATTTCTTTTTCTCGCTTTTTTCCATTTCAGCTTTTAATCCAGCAAGGATGTCATTGTTATCTCCAAGAGCGTTAGCTGGAGCGTTGCTAGTTGAAACAGTTTCAACAGCTGCTTTCGCTTGTTTCTCTTCTTCTTCTCTGAAGATAGCCGTGTGAGATGCTACAACTCTTTTGAATTCTTTATTGAACTCAATTACTTTGAATTGTGCTTCTTCACCTTTTTTCAATTTCTTACCGTCTTCTTTTTCTAAGTGACGTGTTGGGATAAATGCCACAACATCATCTCCGAAATCTACAGTAGCTCCTTTGTCAACGATTTCAGCAATAGTTCCTGTGTGAACAGTTCCCACAGCATAAGCATCTTCGTGTTTGTCCCAAGGATTAGCAGTAGTTTGTTTATGACCTAAAGATAATTTACGTCCGTCAACATCTAACTCTAATACTACTACATCTAATTTGTCACCTACGTTAACAAATTCAGACGGGTGTTTGATTTTCTTAGTCCAAGATAAGTCAGAGATATATACTAAACCGTCGATTCCTTCTTCTAACTCAACGAATATACCGAAGTTAGTAAAGTTTCTAACGATACCAGTATGTTTAGAACCTACAGGGTATTTAGCTGTGATATCAGTCCAAGGATCTTGTGATAATTGTTTGATACCTAAAGACATTTTTCTTTCGTCTCTGTCTAATGTTAAAACAACCGCTTCAACAACATCTCCTACTTTCACGAAATCTTGCGCACTTCTTAAGTGTGTAGACCATGACATTTCAGAAACGTGGATTAACCCTTCAACACCTTCAGCAACTTCAATGAACGCACCGTAATCAGCAATAACTACTACTTTACCTTTCACTTTGTCACCTACTTTAAGTTCTGCTCCAAGAGCATCCCATGGATGAGCGTTTAATTGTTTTAAACCTAATTGGATTCTTGTTTTCTCATCATCGAAATCAAGGATAACTACGTTTAATTTTTGGTCTAATTCAAGAACTTCACTTGGGTGGTTGATTCTTGACCAAGAAAGGTCAGTAATGTGGATTAATCCATCAACACCACCTAAGTCAATAAACACACCATAAGAAGTGATGTTTTTAACCACACCTTCTAATACTTGTCCTTTTTCTAATTGACCAATGATTTCTTTTTTCTGAACTTCGATATCTGCTTCGATAAGCGCTTTATGCGATACTACTACATTTTTGAATTCATGGTTAATTTTTACCACTTTGAATTCCATCATTTTGTTAACGTATACATCGTAATCACGGATTGGTTTCACATCAATTTGTGAACCTGGTAAAAACGCTTCGATACCGAATACGTCAACGATCATACCTCCTTTAGTTCTACATTTAACGAAACCTTGAACAATTTCTCCGCTTTCGTTAGCTGCAATAACTCTATCCCATGATTTGATAGTTCTTGCTTTTCTGTGCGATAATACTAATTGACCTGTTTTGTCCTCACGAACGTCGATTAATACTTCTACTTTGTCTCCAACTTTTAAGTTTGGATTGTAACGGAACTCATTTAAAGAGATAACTCCTTCTGATTTCGCGTTGATGTCAACAATTGCGTCTCTGTCCGTGATTCTTACTACTACCCCTTCTACCACTTCTTCTTGATCAGTCGAAATGAAAGTTTTAGTAACTAAATCTTCAAACTCTTGTAAGTTTTTAGCATCTACAGCGTCAATTCCTTCGGCGTAGTTATGCCAGTTAAATTCATTTAAAAACGCTTCTTGTTCTTTGTTTAATACAGCCATGCTGATAAATAATTTGTATGTTGTGATCTTTGAGTTTCTCGATGCGATAAAAACACAACAGTGTTTATAGATAATTGTTTGATCCCTAATGGAAACTCTTCTTCGCCAAAAGGATTGCAAAAGTAAGCATAAAATCTTAATTACAAAATATTTAGAGGAAGAAAATAGAGCAAATAAGCCAGAAGAAAGAGGCTATAATTATGGAGCGAAAGGTTCGGGTCTTCTTGGATTCCCTTTTCCCGCTGTCCGCGCTACACGGTAGTTGCTCCCATCGGGGCTATAGGGTGATGGTATGGAATAAAAAACCCGATAAGTAAAACGTATCGGGTTAGTATTAGTTATCGTTAATGACTCACATTGGCCACCGCATTAGGGTCATGTTTGTGCTTAAACAACACGGCAAACGCTATAGCTATAACCAGCGCGTATACCGCAAATGATAACCAGATGTTATGCCAGTCTCTTATGCCGTCGTGCGTAAAGAATTCGTCAATTACATAACCACTCACTATGCCCCCGAAAAACGCTCCGAATCCGTTTGACATCATCATAAACAATCCTTGCGCTGATGAACGAATCTTAGAATCAGTAGTAGTTTCTACGAATAACGAACCTGAAATATTAAAGAAATCAAATGCCATTCCGTATACAATACATGACATAATAATCATCCACAAACCGTCAACTGGGTTTCCGTAGGCAAATAAACCAAAACGCAATACCCAAGCAAACATGGAAATTAGCATTACTTGTTTGATTCCGAAACGCTTTAAGAAGAAAGGAATAGCTAGGATAAATAAGGTTTCTGATATTTGAGAAATAGACATAATAATGGTTGAATATTTTACCACGAAGGAATTAGCATATTCGGGAACTTTCGCAAATTCGGACAGATATACATCTCCGTACATATTGGTTAATTGCAAGGCTCCTCCTAAAAACATAGAGAATACAAAGAATAAGGCCATTTTGTATGTGCCAAATAATTTGAAAGCATTCAAACCTAATTTCTGAGCAACAGAAGCATCATCAGAAATGAGTTTTTGAGGTGGGCATTTAGGCAATGTAAACGAATAAAACCCTAAGGCAAACGCAGCAAAAGCCGACAAATAAAACATATTGTAAGATGCTTTGTTTCCAGTTAAATTGGTAATCCACATGGCTGCAATAAATCCAACCGTTCCCCATACTCTGATAGGCGGAAACACTTTTACTACATCAAAATCATTGCTTTTCAAAATATTATATGCCACCGAATTGGATAATGAAATCGTAGGCATATAGCACAACATAGCCGCAAAAATCACGTAATAAAAAGTAGTTGGATTATCTACTTGCGGAATATACATCAAAGCTAAACCGCCAAGTATATGCAAAACTCCGTATAATTTCTCAGCATTAATCCATTTATCCGCAATTATTCCGGTAATGGCCGGCATTACGATGGAAGATAATCCTAAGGTAGAAAAGATGGCTCCGAATTGTTCGCCACTCCATTGTTTCGTCCCAAACCAATAGTTTCCTACGGTAATCAACCAAGCTCCCCACACAAAGAACTGGAGAAAGCTCATCAATGTTAATCTGAATTTTATACTCATAATTATTAGTTTTTGGTTTTGATAAATAGCTTGTAAATCTACTATTTAAATTGAGATTAACAAATAATTACAACGTTTTCGCTACTTCGTTGACCATTTCAAGAACAGCATCAAACTGTTCCTCACGAGTTAGATAAGAATTATCTACTTCTATGGCGTCTTCTGCTTTTCGCAAAGGCGAATCCTCTCGATGGGTATCGATATAATCTCGCTCTTCCACATTCTTAAGCACCTCCTCATACGTCACCTGCTGTCCTTTGGCTTGTAATTCATCAAAGCGTCTTTGCGCACGGGTTTGCGCACTAGCCGTCATGAACACCTTCAATTCGGCCGTAGGAAAAACTACGGTACCGATATCCCTTCCGTCCATTACAATCCCTTTCCCCTCACCCATGGCTTGTTGTTGCTCCACCAATTTGGCACGCACTTCAGAAACCTCAGCGACTTTACTCACAAAGCTTGACACTTCAATAGTTCTGATTTCAGTTTCAACATTCGTGTGATTGAGGTGCATTTCGGCATAACCTAAGTCGGCATTAAATTCAAAATGCAATTGTATGGAAGGCAAACTATTGATTAAGGTGTCTTTATCAAAGAAGTTGGCATCAATATAGCCGTTTTGCATCGCAAAATAGGTTACCGCACGATACATCGCACCCGTATCTACATACACGTATCCTAAATGTTTGGCTAATTGTTTGGCTAAAGTGCTTTTTCCTGTTGACGAGAATCCGTCAATGGCAATCGTAATTTTTTTCAAAATGGTATGTTATATAAGTTCTAATATCGGTTCCCCGAAAAATCTATCGTCAATCCAAACAAGCTGGTATTGGCGGCTAAGGTATAACGGGAATACGAATAATTAAATTTCATGTTGTTTATTTTCAATCCGAAGCCTACGGATAGCCCAGAAAAATTACGTTGTTCCAAGATACGTAACTCTTCCGCTCTTCTAAAGTTATAGCCGAGTCGTATATTAAATCCTTTTTCAGGAAACAATTCGGCTCCCACAATAACGTGGCGCAATACATTATTGACCGCCGAAACTTTCTCGGGCGTGGAACCTCCGTCCAGCGATCCTTGAGCTCTGTTGGGGTTAGAGAAAGCCAATTGCCATTGTTGCATATTTTCCAGCGTTAAATGCCAGCGAATCGGTACGTTTTCCATCAACTGAGACACACCAATCATTACCTCTAGAGGTAACTTTTCTCTTGTACCAGAATACGTTGTTATTTGCGTTCCGATATTGCGAATGGATAGGGCCCAATTCACATCGTTACGGGTATCAATAAACATGGCTCCTAGATCAACTGCTGCTCCAAACGAGCTGTAGCTTTCTAAGGTTGACGAGATTAATTTGGCATTAGCTCCTAGATAAAAATCAGACCCCGGCACATTGTACCCGTATCCAAAACTTAGGGCCATTTCGCTACCCGTAAAACTGGATGTTTTAACTCCGTTTTCATCGTAACCGTCAAATTTACCATAGTTCACATAGTTCACCCCGCCAAAAAAGGTTTGTACATGGCGGTCATAAGTATAAGCATAGGAAGCGGTTCCATAAGTTACTTCACCAAAATAGCTTCCATAATTGAGAGCGCATTTATTATCCATTTCGGGATTAATGGTCGCAGGATTGAAGTGTGCTTGATTGACGTCACTATCGAAGAAGGTAATTACCTTTCCTCCTAAGGCAGCTTGTCTAGGGGAGGTTACTAAGTTTAGAAACTGGTATATTGATTTGCCACCAATCTGTCCGAAGCCGACAAAATTAGCGCAACAAAATACAATACAAAGTGCTTTTCTAAACATTAAAATGGCTTAAGCTAAATAGTATAACGGAAATGCGAAGATATTATTTTATATGGTACGAAAAAAAGTAAAAAGTAAAAGGCATAAGTAGGGTACTACTTATGCCTTCTCGTACTAATTGAACTATTTACTACAATTGCTTAGCGTTCTTCACTTTTTGATTGGTGATGGCAAAATCGATCACTTCGCTCATTTCTTTTACATAGTGGAACGTTAATCCTGCGATATATTCGGGTTTGATTTCATCAATATCACTTTTGTTTTCGTGACATAAAATGATTTCTTTGATATTAGCTCGTTTTGCCGCCAATATTTTCTCTTTGATACCGCCCACAGGCAATACTTTCCCACGCAAGGTAATCTCACCTGTCATGGCTAAATTCTTTTTCACTTTGCGTTGGGTCAACAACGAGATCAACGAGGTCAACATGGCAATACCGGCACTTGGACCATCTTTTGGCGTTGCTCCTTCTGGCACGTGAAGGTGAATGTTGTATTTGGCAATCATCTCAGGTTCTAAGCCAAATAGATCAGCATTGGCTTTAATGTATTCTAAGGCGATGGTCGCCGATTCTTTCATCACCGTACCTAAATTCCCCGTTAGCGTGAGATTTCCTTTTCCTTGCGAAATTAAAGACTCTATGAATAAAATATCTCCTCCTACCGAAGTCCAGGCTAAGCCCGTTACCACGCCTGCCACGTCATTGCTTTCCGATTTGTCGCGTTCTAATTTAGGCGCTCCTAGTATTTTTACGATATCCTCGTCGGTTACTTTTTTATTGTATTCCTCTTCCATGGCAACCGATTTGGCTGCATTTCGAATTACTTGTGCAATCTTAGTTTCCAAGTTACGCACCCCCGATTCACGGGTATACCCTTCTACGATTTTCTCCAACTGCTTTTTACCAATAGTTACGTCTTTGGCGGTTAGCCCATGCTCTTTTAGCTGTTTTGGCAATAAATGTTGGCGTGCAATTTCTGTTTTCTCTTCAATGGTATAGCCGGTCATTTTAATAACTTCCATTCGGTCCTTCAAAGCCGGTTGAATCGCAGCCATGTTATTTGAAGTGGCGATGAACATGACTTTCGACAAATCATACCCCATTTCCAAGAAATTATCATAGAACTCATTATTTTGTTCAGGGTCCAATACTTCCAACAATGCAGAAGACGGATCTCCTTGATGACTGTTTGACAGTTTGTCTATCTCATCCAACACAAACACTGGGTTAGAAGTACCCGCTTTTTTCAAACTCTGAACAATCCGACCTGGCATCGCTCCAATATAAGTTTTTCGATGTCCGCGAATTTCTGCTTCATCTCTTAAACCTCCTAGAGATATGCGAACATATTCTCGTCCTAAAGCTTCTGCAATTGATTTACCAATAGATGTTTTACCCACACCCGGAGGTCCGGTTAAACAAATAA
>JBJONL010000068.1:0-53980 GCA_046051865.1 Bacteroidota bacterium
GAAGTCATTTTGCCCCAAAAAGGATGCACCGTCAAGGTAATGGATTGTTCCCCGGCAGCAAACCGACTGAATTTTTCGATCAAGGCCGCTTTCGCTATTTCAAAATCATAGACGGACGTAAAAATAAATTCTGAAGCCGTTGGACTGTTCTTTTTAAAGTCGGAATTGAAGACTTTGTTCTTCAAAATTTTCCCCAAGAGCTTCATCAAGAAATTGACCTTCAATTCCTTCTCACCAAAGGCAACCGCAACGGCAGCCTCCGTATGTTTTAGCATTTGATCCACACGCATTTTGCCCCATAAGGCTTGTGATTCTGGGGTGAGTTTATTTATACGGGTGATGATTAAATCATTATCAGCTTTGTTGAAAATAGAGCTCATGTTTCGTTTTTTTGGTATTCAAAAATACAATTTTATATAGTACCTTTGCCGTGCATTTAAAAAAATCAAATAATGGAAAACGGAATATACGCTAAATTCAATACCACAAAAGGTGCGATTTTAGTAAAATTAACACACGATTTAACACCAGGGACCGTAGGGAACTTTGTTGGCTTAGCCGAAGGTCAATTAGAGAATACGGCAAAACCAATGGGGAAACCTTATTACGACGGATTAAAATTCCACCGCGTAATCCCTGATTTTATGATCCAAGGAGGCTGTCCACAAGGCATTGGCTCTGGTGGCCCAGGTTATAACTTTGATGATGAGTTTCACGTGGATCTAAAACACGACAAACCAGGAGTACTTTCGATGGCTAATGCTGGTCCTGGAACTAATGGTTCTCAATTCTTTATTACACACTTTGCGACCAATTGGTTAGATAATAAACATACGGTATTCGGTCATGTAGTAGAGGGACAAGCTATTGTTGATGAAGTAGCGCAAGGCGATATCCTTGAGTCTATCGAGATTATTAGAGTAGGGGACGAAGCGCAAAAATGGAATGCTATTGAAGCCTTTAGAACTTTTGAAGGGTCGCGTGCCAAAAGAATAGAAGAAGCCAAGAAACAAGCCGAAGCAGCGATGGAGAAGCTAGCCGCTGGGTTTGATAAAACCGAAAGTGGTCTACGCTACCAATTCATCCAAAGAGGTAACGGTAAACAAGCAGAAAACGGCAAAACGGTATCCGTACATTACCAAGGTTCATTAGAAAACGGTAAAGTGTTCGACAGCTCGTATACCCGCAAAAAACCAATCGAATTCCCCTTAGGAAAAGGGCACGTAATCGAAGGATGGGATGAAGGGATTGCCTTGCTAAAAGTAGGAGACAAAGCCCGTTTCGTTATTCCTTCTTATTTAGGATACGGCTCAAGTGGTGCTGGAGGAGTTATTCCACCTGATGCTACCCTAATCTTTGATGTCGAATTGATGGATGTTAAATAATCATTCTAATCATAAAAAAAATCCCAACAAGCAATTGTTGGGATTTTTTAGTTAAGATAATTTGTAAATCAGAATAATTTCTCAAGTATTAAACGGTAAAACCATCCGGCAAAGTAGCGCCTTTCTTTATGACGATTATACCATCTTTTACCGTATACAAAGGCGTATTAACGTCTTCTAAATGCTTTCCTCCAGTAAGGCGTACATCATTACCAATTCTACAGTTTTTATCAACAATGGTATGGCTTATAAAACAACGCTCGCCAATGCCTATGTTAATGATCCCTTGCAGATTATTGGTTCTAATTTCATCTAGGTTTTGATAAAAATCATTACCCATAAGATAGGAATCTCTCACCGTAGTGCCCATGCCTATTCGACTTCTAATCCCGATAACCGAGTGGTCAATAGCCACTCCGTTAATAATACAGCCCTCCGCTACGACCGATTTATCAATGGTAGAGGCTCCTGTGATTTTAGAAGGGGGTAATACCCTAGCTCTAGTATATATTTTACTTGAATTGTCAAAGAGATTGAACTTCGGAATGTCATCCGTTAATCCTAAATTGGCCTCAAAGAAGGAGTCAATATTACCAATATCAGTCCAATACCCCTCATATTGATAACTTAATATTTTTTGATGTCCAATGGCTTGCGGAATGATTTCTTTTCCAAAATCTTTAGTCTCATTATTCGACATGATTTCAACCAATAAGTCGCGATTGAATATATAAATCCCCATGGAGGCCAGATAATGTTTGCCCTCTGCTTTGGATTCCTCACTAACCTCCGATGTCCATTCCGGAAGCAAACTAGCCTTAGGCTTCTCAATAAAAGAAGTAATGAAATTCTCGGAATCGGTTTTTAAGATCCCAAACTCAGGGGCTTCTTTTGCGGTTACTGGTAAGGTTGCAATGGATATCGTAGCCCCACTCTTTTCATGTGCCTTAATCATTTCATTAAAATCCATCTGATACAATTGGTCCCCAGAAAGAATTAACGCATAATCAAAATCATGATTCATAAAGTGATTCATGCATTGTCGCACAGCATCAGCAGTGCCTTGAAACCATGTAGGGTTGTCTGGTGTTTGTTCTGCCGCCAGTATGTCAACAAAAGCGGTGCTAAAATGGCTAAAATGATAGGTGTTTTTGATGTGCTGGTTTAAAGAAGCAGAGTTAAATTGGGTCAAGACAAACATTCGTTTAATGTCGGAATTAATACAATTTGAAATCGGAATGTCCACCAATCGATATTTTCCTGCAATAGGTACTGCTGGTTTTGACCGACTCTCAGTTAAAGGTGCTAATCGGGAACCTTGTCCGCCTCCTAAAATAATAGCTAATGTTGTTTTGTTCATCTTTTTGTGAAGTATATAATGTTACGCTTTTTCTTTTTCGAATTGCGCCATAACGGTTTCGTAATAAGTATAGGTGGTTTTTGCTATGGATTCCCAACTGAATTTTTCTAAAACTCTTTTCCGTCCTGCTTTGCCCATGGCGATCGCTAAATTTTCATCTTCCAATAAAAGATTAAGTTTTGCGGCAAACTCTTTTTGGAAGGCTTCTGGATGTCTCGGATTGAAATTGGTGCGCGATACGCTTTCTAACGGAATTAAGTATCCTGTCGTTCCTTCCTCAATAATTTCAGGAATGCCGCCTACAGCACTGCCCACAACAGGTGTTTCACAAGACAACGCTTCCAGGTTAATGATGCCAAAGGGTTCGTATAATGAAGGACAGGCAAATACCCTTGCATGGCTATAAAGCACACGCACCTTCTCTCTAGGAAGCATTTCAGAAAGCAGGATAACACCGCCTCTGATGGTTTTTAATTCAGTGATTAGTGCTTCGGTTTCTTGCGCAATTTCGGGCGTGTCGGGGGCGCCAGCACAAAGTACAATTTGGCAATCCTGGATGAGGTACTTCGCGGCCGCTATTAATTGGGATATCCCTTTTTGTCGGGTTATGCGTCCCACAAATAACACATAAGGAATGTCCGGGTCAATGCCGTAATCTGCCAACAAATTGCGGTCAAAGGTAGGTTGGTAAAAATCAGGGTCAATACCATTGTGTATAACCGTTACTTTCTCCGGTGCTACGCCATAGGCTTCAATCACATCCGTCTTCATTTGTTCACTCACAGCGATGATGCCGTCGGCAGTGTTATAGGCATGTTGCTCAATCCAACGCGATAGAAAATAACCATTGCCCAATTGTTCTACTTTCCACGGGCGGTGGGTTTCCAAACTGTGCGTGGTAAGTAGTAAAGGAGCTTGTAGAAGCTCTCTAGAGAAGATTCCGGCTAAATGCGTATACCAAGTATGGCAATGAATTACATCTGCTTGTAAGGTATGCTTCGCTAGGGCTATATTCTTGCTCAGATTATGAAACATACTGCTATGAGGGTTTTCCCCCTCTTCTGTTGTACCCAATGAGGATTGGATTCCCAATACATTCATGTTTTGCGAGGTCTCATGCTGCTCCCCAAAACAACGAACATCCACTTGTCCCAATTTTGCTAACTCCCGACTCAAAAAATCAACATGAACACCGGCACCACCGTAAATGTTTGGTGGAAATTCATTGGTAAAAAGGGCTATTTTCATAGAGTAAACATTATTTGGTTCTTTTGTGTTAATTTTAGTCCTAAATGTAAAAAATATATTCCTGGTTTTGCTAGGTACATCCTATATAAAAACTATACATTTCCCTAAAATGATGATTATTTAATACTTTAATAACCAAGATGGCAAAAAACAAAGACACCTCCCTAGCATGGTATGATTTTGAAAAAGTAGAAATGCGTGTAGGGACTATTGTAGCAGTTCATGATTTTCCGCAAGCGAGAAAGCCGGCCTTCCAACTCCTAATCGATTTCGGAACGGAAATTGGGGTGAAAAAATCTTCAGCGCAAATCACGAAACACTATGACCAAGAACGTTTGCTTGGAAAGCAAATCATAGCTGTGGTGAATTTCCCTAAAAAGCAAATTGGAACATTCATGAGTGAATGTTTAGTTTTAGGCTCGGTAGGGGAAGACCAAGATATCGTATTGATCACCTCCGATATGCCTGTGCCAAATGGTTTGCGTATTGGGTAATAAAAAAGGTCTAAACAAACTGTTTAGACCTTTTTTAGTTTAGGAAGCTCTTTATTAAATATCATCAAAATCAATATCAGTAAAGCTCTTGTCAATTTTTAGGGGTTCACTGCTCTCGGTTTCGGTAGTGTATTCTCTTTTGAAATCTCTTTGGTGTCTTTCAGAAATCACCTCTTCGCCCTTATGGTTTAATACATAAGCCGTCATTTCTTCTAAAATCTCCGTGAAGGCAGCAAAATCTTCTTTGTATAAATAAATCTTGTGCTTTTTGAAATGGAACGACCCATCTTCTTCTGTGAACTTTTTACTTTCGGTAATAGTGATGTAATAATCATCTGCTTTTGTAGCTCTCACATCAAAGAAATAAGTTCTTCTCCCAGCTCTTAAAACTTTAGAAAAAATCTCATCTTTTTCTAACATATCATTTTCTCTCATATTCTTTCGTTCGATTAATAGTGTTTCAATACAGTTCAAAAATGGTAAAATTTTTGTTACGAAACAAACAATTAATTTAATTCTTTTTCTGAAAGTTGTTTTGCATATAAGTCGGCATAATACCCTTGCTTGTTTAGTAATTGATTATGAGTACCTTCTTCAATTATCCGACCCTCTTCAATTACTATAATTTTATCAGCATTCTTAGCGGAAGAGACTCTATGACTTACTATAATGGTGGTTTTGTCTTTGGCAATCTCCAATAAATTATTCAAAATCTGCTCCTCAGTTTCGGTATCCACGGCCGATAGACAGTCGTCAAATAATAGTATTTTGGGGTCTTTAATGATTGCTCTCGCAATCGAAACGCGCTGCTTTTGTCCTCCCGATAAAGTAATACCTCGTTCCCCTAAGATCGTTTCATATTGCTGGTGGAAGCCCATGATGTTGTCGTGTACGACCGCTTTTTTAGCTGCTGTCATGACCTCTTCCTCAGTAGCCTCCTCTTTTCCAAATTTAATGTTGTTCTTAATAGTATCCGAAAACAAAAAGGAATCCTGCGGAACAATACCAATGCTGTTTCTTAAATCATACAGATTAACCGTGTTTAGGGGTTTGCCATCAATCGTAATTTGCCCTTGGTTACTGTCATAGAGGCGCGTGATCAATGACAGGATCGTTGATTTTCCCGACCCAGTCTTTCCTAATATAGCCAAGGTTTCACCTTGCTTAACGGTGAAGGATATGTTATGTAAGGCGGTAATGTTAGTGTCTTCATAGGTGTAGCTAACGTTCTCAAATGCAATAGAGCCTTTAATAATGCTTTGTGCACCATTGTTGTTTTTAATTTCAGGTTCGATTTTTAAAAACTCATTTATTCTTTTTTGGGAAGCTTCAGCTTCTTGTACCAAGGAAGAAACCCAACCGATAGAAGCTACGGGCCAAGTCAACATGTTGACATACAAAATAAACTCGGCTATCGTTCCAATGCTTTTGATGGTGCCGTTTATGTACATCATCCCGCCAAAATAGATTACAACCAAGTTGCTGACCCCAATTAACGCGATCATAAGCGGACCAAATAAAGACTGCACCTTGGCTAAATCCATGCTTTTGGTTTTGCTTTCATGGGCCAATTCCATCATGTTGTATTGGTATTTTTCTTCTAAGGAATAGGCTTTCACGACCCGTATTCCTGAAAAAATCTCTTGTGAAAAACTAGAAACCTTAGATAAGTATTGTTGGAAAATAGTACTGCGTTTGTTGATTTCAGTGCTTAACTTATAGATGATAAAGGCTAAAATGGGTAACGGTAATATGGTGTATAAGGTCAGCAAAGGCGAGACGTTATACATGTAGAGGATGACTACCGTAAAACTAATAAAGGTGTTGATGGAGTACATTACGGCCGGGCCAACATACATTCTAATTTTGGCCACATCTTCACTGATGCGGTTCATTAAATCACCCGTCCGATTGCGTTTGTAAAAGTTCTGATCTAAGACTTCATAATGCTTAAACACTTCATTCTTTAAATCAAATTCGACATGCCTTGACATTACGATGAGGGTTTGCCGCATTAGAAAACGCAGTACGCCTGCAATTAAGGTCGTGACCAGAATCCATAGAATGTTTTGAACTAACGCCGACTTGACGAACGCTCCGCTAACGGTATTGCCGTGAAAATCTTCAATAATCTTAAATGATTTACTAATCAACTTGGGCGTATATAGCGAGAAGATTTGGGAGGCAATAGTCATTATAATTCCCAACAAAAAATGGAATTTGTATTTGATAAAATATTTGTTTAAATATTGAAGTTCTTTCATTATATACTTAAAGAATTAGATTCAAATACCTTTTTTATGTTAAAATTGTTGAATATTATTAAATTGTAGTATTCTCGATTTAAATTGAATTTATTAACAAATAACTAATTAATTCGTAATACAGTGAGTTTTATTGAATAAAGTTATAATTTTGCGCAGACTTTTTAAAAAAGTCTTAAATTAATTTATTTCAAAATGACTTCAGAAATCACAACCCCAGCAGAGTTGAAAAAGATGGATCCAGTTTTTGGCCAACTATCTTTTGATAACCACGAACAAATTGTTTTTTGTAACGACAAAGATACAGGATTAAAAGCAATTATTGGTATTCATAACACAGTTATGGGACCTGCTCTTGGTGGAACTCGAATGTGGAAATATAACAATGAATGGGAAGCCTTGAATGATGTATTGCGTCTTTCACGTGGGATGACTTATAAATCGGCAATCACGGGATTAAATCTTGGTGGGGGTAAAGCCGTAATTATTGGGGATGCTAAATTTGACAAAACCCCTGAAATGATTACGCGTTTTGGTCAATTTGTAAACTCTTTAAGTGGTAAATACATTACCGCAGAAGATGTAGGTACTACCACAGAAGATATGGATCGTATTAATGAACAAACTAAGTTTGTTACGGGTATCTCAATTGAAAAAGGAGGTTCTGGGAATCCTTCTCCGGTCACCGCTTATGGTGTGTACATGGGGATGAAAGCCGCTGCTAAATACAAATTTGGGTCTGATAACTTAGCCGGCAAAAAAGTATTAGTGCAAGGTACGGGTCACGTAGGTGAGACCCTAATCAGCCATTTAACAAAAGAAGGGGCTATCGTTTTTGTGTCGGATATTCACCAAGATAAAATGGAGAACATGGTGGCAAAATACGGGGCTCATATCTTTACAGGAGCCGATTTATATGCTGCAGATGTGGATATTTATTCGCCTTGTGCTCTCGGTGCTACGATTAACGACGAAACCATTTATAAAATTAATGCTAAAGTAATTGCGGGTGCTGCTAATAACCAATTGGCTGTAGAATCAATACATGGTCAATTACTAAGAGAAAGAGGAATCGCTTATGCACCTGACTTCTTAATCAATGCAGGCGGAATTATCAATGTGTATGCCGAGATTGTGAAATACGAACCAGGAGAAGCGCTTAGAAGAACTGAAAATATTTACAACACAACTTTGGAAATCTTTAATCACGCGGATACCAATAACATAACGACCCAACAAGCCGCTATGCAAATTGCACAAAACCGAATTGATCAAAGAAAAAAAGAAAACGCTGCTAAATAAGCGCTTCTAATTTAAAATAATCACTATTTTTGCAGCGCGAAAGAACTCCTTTCGCGTTGTAATTTTAAAAGTTCTTACAGGTGTTAAATAGACGACATATCCGAGTGAAAGTGATGCAATCCATTTATGCAATGCATCAAAAAAATTCTGACGAGCTAGATAAAGAGGAAAAGTTCTTACTTCATAGTATCGATGCTATTCAGGATTTATATTTAATCATGTTGTCTTCGCTGATTGAAATCAGAAAAAAAGAAGTTGTTTTTATAGAGACCTCTAGCAGAAAGCACTTAGCTACACCTGAAGAAAAAAATCCAAATACTAAGTTTGTCAATAATCAAGTGCTGCAACTCCTAGAGCATAGTAATGGGTTAAGCATCGCTTTGGAGAAGCGAAAAATTAATAATTGGTCACAAAACGACGACTACATTATAATTTTACTGAACGAAATCAAAAAAAGTAGCTTGTACCTGAACTATATGAGCTCGAAGCAAACAACGTTTGAAGAAGACAAGCAGTTTGTAGTTGATATGTTCACCGAAGTATTAGCGCCCAATGAAAAGTTATATGAATATCTTGAAGACAACAAACTAACTTGGATTGATGATATTCCGGTAGTGAATACACAAATTCAGAAACAACTAAAGCAAATCAAGCAAGGTGAAGAGTTCAAAGTGGTGAAACTCTATAAGGATGAAGAAGACAAAGAATTCGTGAGTCTGCTCTATAGAAAAACAGTGTTGAACGAAGTGACCTTAGCCAAAGAGTATATCGATAAAACACCAAACTGGGACGCTGACCGAATCGCCGAAATCGATACGATTATCCTAAAGATGGCCATTTGTGAGTTTTTGAAATTCCCGTCGATTCCTGTTAAAGTAACGATTAACGAATATCTAGAAATTGCTAAAGAATACTCCACGCCCAAAAGCAGTATTTTCATCAACGGAATCCTAGATAACTTGGTTAAAGAATTTGAAAAAGAAGATAAAATTAAAAAGACCGGAAGAGGTCTAATGTAAATAAAGTAATAAAAAGTATGATTAAAAAAATTAGCCTACTGTTTGTTCTTGCCGCCCTAGCAATGACAACATCATGTAAAAAAGAAGTAAAAGGAATAACTGAAATTACGTTTGAAAACTTAGAACACGATTTTGGGGCGATTACCCAAGGCGATAAAGTTACTTATGATTTCAAATTTAAGAACACCGGTAAAACCGATTTGCTTATTAGAGGTGCCAAAGGATCTTGCGGTTGTACGGTTCCGGAATATCCAAAAGAGCCTATTGCTCCTGGAGAGGGAGATGTCATTAAAGTGTCTTTTAACTCAGCAGGTAAAATTGGGGATCAAATTAAATCCGTTACACTGTTCTGCAATGTTTCAGAAGGTGTGAAAGTATTGCATATTAAATCAAACATAGTTGCTAAAGAAACAAAATAATCAAGTTTATGGGACAAATAACACAGTTTTTACCGTTTTTATTAATGTTTGTGGTCATCTATTTCTTCATGATTAGACCACAACAGAAGAAAATAAAACAAGAAAAAGAATTCGAAGCAGGCCTAAAAGTAGGGGATAAGATCATTACTAAAAGTGGTATCCACGGAAAGATTGCTGAATTAAGCGAAACAACCGTAATCATTGAAACCATGTCGGGTAAATTAAAATTAGAGCGTTCTGCGATTTCCTTAGAATTGACTGCTGCCTTGAATAAGAAAGCATAATTATTTTATTGATAAAATTAAAAAGCCCCATACTTGGGGCTTTTTTTAGGTCGTATATTTGTCGTTCAATCCGCGCTGTTCTAGAATTAAAGCTTTGATTTTGGCGAAGCGCGTAATTTTGGTTTTTTCTTGTTTGGCTGTGGCCATATATTCCCAAAACTCTTTCTGCTTGTAAGGCTTGAATTGCTCAAAAGCCATTGATAACGCCGCGTCGTGTGCTAATTGGCCGGCAAAAAATGCACAATGCAGTGCTTCTTTCTTCATGGGCTTTATAGAAAGTCCAGCCTTTTCATTGGCAATGGCCTCCAATAGGTATTCCATCAGTAATTTTTCGTTTATCGCCTCCACCGAAGTAAAGCGCCATTGTCGAAGTCCGCGGGTATTCCCTTCATTAGCATTAACTAGGACTTTAGCTTCGTCTTTAAGGAATACGCCGTTCATAAACCACAGGCCAAAATAACTTTTGAAGCCGCCTATTCCTACTACATTCTTATTATTCAGGGTATAAATTTCACCGCCCCATTTTTTGGTGGCAATCAATTCCGTTTTTTGAAGAATAGCGCGCAACAGGCTCAATTCTTCAGCCCACTGATTGACCTTATCCCAAACGTGCTTTTCTGCCATGGCTAGTACTGTAACTCGGAATGCACTCGTTATTTACGTTTTATAAATCCTTAGGGCATCCCGGGTTGGTATTTATTTCTTCTTGTTGGATTTTTTGGCTTTCTTGGCTTTCTTTTTAGTGAAATCGGTAGTAGCGGTGAGCTCAGCGATTTTAACGATCACATCAACGGCTTTTTGCATGCTCTCAACCGGTACATATTCATATTTACCATGGAAGTTATGACCCCCAGCAAAGATGTTTGGACAGGGAAGTCCCATGTAGGATAAACGACAACCGTCTGTTCCGCCACGAATTGGTTTAATCAAAGGTTTGATGCCCAAGGATTTCATGGCTTTTTCGGCTAAATCAACAATGTACATTACCGGAACGACCTTTTCTTTCATGTTGTAATACTGGTCGGTTATCGTAGTAATCACGATGTCTTCGCCAAATTGTTTGGCAAACTTCTTATTGAATTTGGCCGTGATTTTTTCTACTAATGCTTTGCGTTGCTTGAACAACTTCATATCGTGATCACGGATGATTAATTCCAATTTTGTTTCTTCAATACTACCTTGTAATTGGGTCACATGGAAGAACCCTTCGTATCCCTTCGTTTCTTGCGGTGTTTCGCCTTTTGGTAACTCGTTGATGAAGTCGTTGGCAATCAGCATGGAGTTAATCATTTTGCCTTTGGCATAACCTGGGTGTACGCTTTTACCTTTGAACGTAATTTTTACGCCGGCCGCATTGAAGTTTTCATATTCTAATTCGCCTATTTGACTGCCGTCCATGGTGTAGGCCCAATCAGCGCCAAATTGCTTCACATCAAATAAATCGGCACCTCGACCAATCTCTTCGTCGGGTGTAAAGCACACTCGTATTTTCCCGTGTTTGATTTCTGGATGCTGAATCAAATATTCCATCGCGGTCATAATCTCCGTTATACCTGCTTTGTCATCTGCTCCTAATAGCGTTAAACCGTTCGTCGTGATTAAAGTTTGTCCTTTATATAACAACAAATCTTTAAAATAACTTGGAGACAACACGATGTTGTGCTCTTTGTTTAGTATAATGTCGCCTCCATCATAGTTGGGAACAAGCTGTGGTTTTACGTCTTTACCGGTAAAATCAGGAGTAGTGTCGAAATGCGATACAAAACCAAGGGTTGGTACTTCATGATCCACGTTAGAAGGCAAAGTTGCCATCACATAAGAATACTGGTCAATCGTAACCTCAGTCATCCCGATAGCGTTCAGTTCGTCTACGAGTTTGTTAGCTAAATCAAATTGCTTAAGGGTACTAGGCGTCGTGCTTGAGTTGGGATCCGATTCGGTGTCAATAGTAACATAACTTACGAAGCGGTCAATAATATGTTGCATGGTGTATTAATTTTTCACAAATATAATTAATTACGAATTACGAATTAGGAATTACGGGCTAGGAATTCGTGCAAAATGAGTTCGAGTGATTTGGTTTGTTTTCTGCCTAAAGGTAGTGCATTTGACCGCGGTCGTTTCTAAAATTGACCGCCGTCGTTTGTCCAATTAACCACGGTCGTTTTGGTAAGTGACCGCGGTCATTTTTATGGCGTGACGGGATGTTTTGTTTGATGGTACACTAGCGCTTACTACTTTTAAGCATACCGCAAAAAAAAGGAGCCTAAAAGACTCCTTTTTATACTAGTATAAACTCGGATACTGTTCCGGTTTGGCTTCGTGCATGATGGCATATACTTTTTCAAAAATGTCTTCTGCTGAAGGTTTGGAGAAATAATCTCCATCCGTTCCGTAAGCTGGGCGATGGGCTTTAGATGCTAACGTTTGCGGTTGGCTGTCCAAGTGATTATAGCCTTTTTGTTCGTCTACTATTTGTTGTAATAAATACGCTGAAGCGCCTCCAGGCACGTCTTCATCGACTACTAATAAACGATTGGTTTTTGCGATACTCTTCACACAGTCGTGGTTCACATCAAAAGGTAACAGGGTTTGCGCATCAATGATTTCGCAATCAATGCCCACTTCCTGTAATTCTTTGGTCGCTTGTTCTACGATGCGTAAGGTTGAGCCATACGATACGATGGTGATATCAGTGCCTTCTTTTAGAGTTTCTACCACGCCTATTGGGGTTTTGAAAGCGCCTAAGTTGGTTGGCATTTTCTCTTTCAAACGGTAGCCGTTCAAACATTCAATCACTAAGGCAGGTTCGTCTGTCTCTAATAATGTATTGTAGAATCCAGCAGCTTTGGTCATGTTTCTTGGAACTAAAACATGGATGCCTCGAATAGCATTGATGATCATGCCCATGGGCGAACCTGAATGCCATACGCCTTCTAAACGGTGTCCGCGGGTACGGATGATTAACGGTGCCTTTTGACGACCGTGGGTTCTGTATTGTAGGGTCGCTAAGTCATCACTCATGATTTGGATGGCATAGAGTAAGTAGTCCAAGTATTGGATTTCGGCTATGGGGCGTAAGCCGCGCATGGCCATACCAATTCCTTGTCCCAAGATGGTTGCTTCTCGAATACCGGCATCGGATACTCTGAGCTCCCCGTATTTTTCTTGCATGCCCTCTAGTCCTTGGTTTACATCGCCAATGTTTCCACTGTCTTCGCCAAAAATTAGTGCTTCAGGATACTTGCTGAAGATCGCGTCAAAGTTATCACGCAATACTAAACGGGCATCTACTTCTTCGGCAGTGGCATCATAGGTTGGCGCTACGACGCTAGTTTGCAATACGTTTTTATCCGATTGCGAGAAGAGGTGCGAACTAAACTTGGGTTGGATCTTATTCGTATAAGCCGTAATCCAAGCCGCTAGCGAAGCTTTACCACTTTCCGCAACGACTAAGCGCAATACTTTGCGGGCGGTAGTGATGATTTCTTTACGGATAGGCTCTTTGATGGCCGCTAAATCATTGGCTTGTTTTTCAATAAACACTTTATTAGCACTACTAGCGGCTAGGGTGTTTAACAGAGAAACTAATTCGGTTTGCTCTGCTTTGATAGGAGATACAAAAGCATTCCAAGCGGCTTTTTTGCCTTCTAGTACGTCTTTTTTAGCTTGTTCGTCTATGGCGTCAAGTTCTTCGGTGGTGGCCAAATTGTTGTTGAGTAACCAAAGGCGCATTTGGGCCAAACAATCAAATTCTGCTTCCCAGGCTAAACGGTCGGCATTTTTATAACGTTCGTGCGAACCCGAAGTCGAGTGTCCTTGGGGTTGTGTTAATTCCAATACGTGGATCAACACAGGCACATGCTCTTCACGGGCAACAGCCGCTGCTTTTTGATAGGTTTCAACTAAGGTAGGGTAGTCCCAACCTTTAACAGTCATGATTTCGTAGCCATTGGTGCCTACTTCCCTTTGGAATCCTTTTAAAATCTCTGAAATACTTTCTTTGGTGGTTTGGTAACGGGCGTGCACCGAGATGCCGTATTCGTCATCCCAAACACTCATGACCATTGGGACTTGCAAGACGCCTGCCGCATTGATGGTTTCAAAAAACAACCCTTCTGAGGTCGAAGCATTTCCAATCGTTCCCCAAGCGACTTCATTTCCTTCTTTTGAAAAGTTGGTGAAGTCCTCTAGGCCGCGAACGTTGCGGTATATTTTTGAGGCTTGTGCTAATCCTAACAAACGAGGCATTTGCCCTGCGGTAGGAGAGATGTCGGCACTCGAATTCTTTTGTGTTGTTAAATTGTTCCAATTTCCATTTTCGTCTAACGAATGGGTTGCAAAGTGTCCGCCCATTTGACGACCTGCGCTCATAGGATCGTGTGCTAAATCGGTATGACCGTACAATCCCGCAAAGAATTGTTGAATCGATAATTGTCCGATTGCCATCATGAAGGTTTGGTCTCGGTAGTATCCCGAACGGAAGTCGCCGTTTTGAAAGGCTTTGGCTAAGGCTAGTTGAGGTATTTCTTTCCCATCGCCAAAAATTCCAAATTTGGCTTTCCCGGTTAATACTTCTTTTCGGCCTAGCAAGCTGCATTCACGGCTTATTTTAGCTAAGGTATAATCGTTTAGTACTTCTGCTTTGAAATCGTCGAAAGTAATTTCGGTCTTGGTTTGTGCTTCCGTCATAATAGAAATAGTTCATGAAGTAACAAATTTAAATAAAAAGAAGTTACTTTTCCTAATTCCGACCAAAAATATAATTTAAGGATGTGTAATTTTATGTCGGTATTGCGAACCTTAATTACAAAATATTCAAAGATATTTGGATATTGTAAAGAATAATATAATAATAAGTCGGTTTGACCGAAGCTTAAAACCACTTACGGGTAAAAAGATTGATGAGGGTTTCGGGACGGAAGGTGATGATAAAACGAATTCGTTCCCCATAATCCTTTTGGCCTACTTCCCAACCAAGACTCGAATAGACTGGAAAATACAATTCGAAATAATCGGTCACTAAGTTCAGTCTGATACCGCTATCGTAGACAAATCGGCTGCACGTTTCTTTGTTTTTGATGGCTCCTATATCACCATAGACCTCTACCCAGTTCCATATGCTATAGCTGGCATTGGCTGTAACCATCCAGCGGTTTGCCGTGCGGGTTTGCAATTTGGATTTGAAAAAACCATCCATGATAATCGACTGCTGGCTGAAGATACCGGTTTTCTCGGAGCGGCCTATGTATTCGCTTTCAAACAAATAGTCGGTGGGGCGGTCTAGGCCAAAATCAAAGTAATCGTTTTCGGTCTTGTTGTGTAAAAAGGTTCCGGCAAAGACTCGTAAGTTCAACTGTCGGTTATCATCAAAGAGCTTGCGGTATTGGATTTCAGACGCTAGCTTTCCGAATGACTTGGCGTATTGAAAATCACCCAAGAAGTGAAAATGGTGGTTTACTTCGGTTTTGTTATCAATGTATTTGGCATTAAAGACTTGGTACGTCTCGGTGTCAGACGACGTGGTGTAAGCTGATTTTTGCTTGTCAAGCATCACCTCTTTAATAATAATAGACGATTTGTGGTTGTCTCGGTAATCATCCGGACGGAAATTCAAGAATACCGTTGGTGCTATTTTAGAATAATAGGCATCAGGCGCGTAGTGCAAGTAGTGGCCACCCAACATGTATTTGATATTATATAGATGACTATCGCGGTTGTACTGGTTGACATAAAAGAGCGCCTTACCCGAAAAGTTTTGTGTTTTGGTGGAAATGGTGGGATTCACATCAAAAATAAAAGGTTTGTCCAAAATCGTCTTGTTGTGAAACCTAAAGCCTGGTAAAAAGCCATCGTATAAGTTGTATTCTAAGGTAGGCACATAGAGGATTTGGTTGTAGTTAGGGTCTTCCAAATCTTTCATGAAATTGAACTTAATCGGTCGGTTGTTCAAACGAAATCCGCGCAGCGAACGCCAATTGTTTCTCAAATTAAACTCGGGTACCTCATTCTTATAGTTAATTACAATCCTATCCGCTTCCAATCGGGGCACGGTGAACACGCTGTCTTTGGAGAACGTATCAATCCATTTTTTGAACACTACGGTCTTGTCCTTCAGGCCATAAATGGGAATTGGTACATTTGTTTCGGTTTTGTTGGTCAGTTTAAAACGAATGCTGTCTTGGGTTCGGGTAACGGATTCAAATTTATAATCTATAATGTCCCTAGAGTCAATGATTTTGTCAAAAAACCAATTGATTTTTTTAGGAGAGTTACCTGTTAGCAGGGTCTCAAAATCCTTACTACTAGTTTGTTTCAGGGTATTTAAGGCTACGAATTGTTTAATGCTATTGGGCACCACCTCGTTCTCTAAATAACGGTCAAGATAGCGCAAACTTAAACCTGCGCGGTACTTCGAAGCAATCTTATCGTTGAATCGGATTAAGGTGTTTTTGCTGTTGCTTAAAGGTTGGTCCAAATTTTTCCGCGCCATAAGCATATAAAAATAACTGTATTGGCCATTAAAGTCTAAACTCACCATATTATACCCTCGCACCAATCGGAGTTTGGCCACACTGCCCATCATTTTGGCATCCGGATGGAACTCTTGAATGTAGTTCATCATAACATACACTTGGATCGCGTCAAAAACCCAGTTGTCTTTACGAGGGTCTAATCGTTGTGTCGTATGCAAATAATTATTCAGATAGGTTTTCAAAAACTTGATTTCGAAGAGAAACTCATCGGAAAACGGACTAATAAAGACCGGTAACTGGTTCAAACCGTAAAACGGATTACGCTCATAATCGGCTTGTGCGACGGTGATTTTTTGATGCGGATAGGTTCCCAGTTGCGTTGCAACATAATTCACAATCTTGTCAATCACCAAGGCTTTTTGAATGTCGTTTAAACGCGTATCATTCAAATCAGATACGACTTCCAAGTCGCCATTTTTATACACTGAAAACACCGACTTTTCATCCAAAAACAAATTGAAGTCCAAACGATTTTTTCCGGTGAGTTGGTACCGCGTTTGGTCCTTTTCTTCCGCTTTGTTTGCTACGTCTAAATCGGTGCTCAAAACCTTGTTTTGCGGAATCGTAAGCGTCACATCGTAGTCAGAAAGGCCATTTGCCATGTCGTCTAGATTCAGGTTGTCGTACTTCACAAATCCATGGTTTTCATACCGTGCCGGAACCAAAAAGCAGTTTTTTAAATACAAGTTGCCCTGTTCGCCAAAGCCGTAATTTGTGAATTTAGCGTTCGGAATTTTGACTTGATAGGTGAGGGTGATGGTCGTTTTTTCGTTGGGTCCCAATGGACTGCGCAATCGTATTTGTACCACATCGGGGTGATTGCCGTCGCGTTCCCACGTCAGGAGGGAGTTGGCTGCATCGCTAACGGTAAGGCTCGAAGTGCGTCCGCGGTCTTTTTCTTTGGCCAGTAGAAAACTTCGCTCAAACTCATCCGAAAAGCGTTCGCCCATGGGCGTATTTTTAGACGTATATCCATTCATCCAGTCGTTTAGGACTAGATGGCTCAAGGTGTCATTGGACTGATTGAAATAGGTTAATTCTTGACTAACGGTTAGGGATTTGGTCTCATTGTTTACAGCCACTGTCAATTGAGAATGGTGTTGGGCAGTACTGATGTACCCCAGTAATAATAGTATGTACCCTAGTGGTTTCAAGATTTGGATTTAGGTTTGAAGAAAGCGTTAAATACAACTTTGGTAAAGGCTTCTGCTCCGGCTTGGTTCATATGCCCGCAAGTGGCAAAGTATTTGTCCTCTGTCACCGCATTTTCAAAGTTATGGATTTCGGGGTACACTTCGCGTATGTGCTTAAAATAGTCTCTATTAATGGTACTCAAACACATGGGGGTGGTTAAAGCGATTAAATTGATGTGCTGCTTTTTGCAAATCGCCTTAATTTCTTCATAGGCCACGTTGCGTTTTGGGTAATATTTGGATAGATCAGCCGGTACCATTTTTCCTTCAATCGACTGTAAGGGATAAAAGCCATCGTTGTCCAAAACATTTGTTTTCTTGTGCAGTAGGGATAAGAACATTTCCCTAAAGCCTACCCGCGCATCATAATGCATATAACGATAGAACGGTATGTACAACAATTCGTTGTATTCCGGAATGGTTTTATAATGCGCTCTGATGATTTCGGATTGATGCAAATAAGGCATAAACAACGAACGGATGTCTTCAGAATGGTCGTTGGTATTAATGTTTAAATCCACTTGAAGGATTAGGTTTTTGATTTTATAATTTCGTTCTACCATTAGTTTAAGCATCAAAGCCGATTCCTCTAGGCGGGAGCGCGTAATCCCAAAGTTAAATGTTTTATACCCTTGCTCGTTAAATAGTTTGGGTACAAAATGATTGTTAACACGAGAGGAACCTAAAAAAACTACGTCGTAATTTTGGTCTTTAGAATTGTAGAGGTAATCTATTTTGCTTCTTCGATTCGATTGCAAATAGACAGCTGTATACGCTACATCAAGCAGGACCATGGTGAGTACCAAGACAGCAACTATTTTAAGCAAGAATAGGATAAACTGTTTCATTAGAATTGAAAATAGATAAATTCTTTATAATCAGAAAACACGCCTAAGGCTAAGAGAGCAGCTAGGCACAAGCTTAGTTTTAGCCAACTGTACTTTCCTGATATCGGTTCGATTTTAGTGCGGCTGTTCCATTCCACGAAGGCAAAAAGCACGACTAACATGATTAGCTCGTAATTATATCGGCCGATTGTGAAATATTGTTGGGTAAATTCGCCATTTGTAAACATTCGTTTGCAGTATGCTACCGCATCAGTAATAGTTTTGGCGCGGAAAAAGATCCATGCCAAGCAAGTGATGGAGAAGGTTAAGAGGATGTTGAAAAGCGTTTGAAGGGATTTTAGATCGAATCCTAAGGTAAAGTCACCTACATGGGTACGGTTGCGGTTTAAGAGTAATAGCGGTAGGAAGTAAAGAGCATTGATAAGCCCCCAAGCCATATAGGTCCAATTAGCACCATGCCAAAACCCACTCACTAAAAAGATGATGAAGGTATTGCGTATGATGGACGCTTTAGAACCTTTACTTCCCCCAAGGGGAATATAGAGGTAATCCCTAAACCAGGTGGTTAAGGATATATGCCATTTGCGCCAAAACTCGGCGATGTCTCGAGAGAAATACGGGTAATTGAAGTTCCGCAACAGGTCAATTCCAAAAAGCTTAGAGGTTCCCAAAGCGATATCAGAGTAGCCCGAGAAGTCCCCATAGATTTGAAACGCAAAATATACGGCACCCAAAAGCAACGAATACGAATTCATGACGGTATAATGATCAAAGATATCATTGGCATAATTCGCACAAGAATCGGCAATCACCACCTTTTTGACAAGTCCCCAAATGATTTGGTATATTCCTTCTTTTGCTTTGTTAAAGTTGAATTTACGCCTTCTTTTTACTTGGGGCAAAAGATGGGTCGCCCGTTCAATAGGGCCGGCCACTAGCAAAGGGAAGTAGCATACGAACAAGGAGTAATCCACAAAGTTCTTTTCCGATTTAATGCGGCCATAATAGATGTCAATGATATAAGACAATCCATGAAACGTATAAAACGAAATTCCCACGGGCAAAATGACATCCAAGAGTATCGGACTGCTGTGCAGGCCTACGTTCCCTAGTAACGTTGCAAAGGATTCGGCAAAAAAGTTGTAATATTTGAAGACGCCCAAGAAGCCTACGTTAACGATGATGCAAAGCCAAAGCCAAAGTTTTCGGGCCGCTGGCGTATTGCTTCGCTCAATTTTTAAAGCACAACTAAAATCGAGTAGGGTCGAGAAGATCAGCAAAAAAAGGAAGCGCCAATCCCAGCAGGAATAAAAATAGTAACTCGCTACAATTAAGATATAGTTCTGGTTGATTTTTGATTTATGCCCAACAAACCAATACAGTATAAAAACTATAGGCAGAAAAATAGCAAAATGAAAAGAGTTAAAAAACATAGAAACGCAACGTACTACAAGCAAACTCCAGTTGAGGCAAAGGCTATAGGCGCGATGCTATAGACAATCTGGGCAACTCCTAGAATTTAAATTTATAATCGGATTTAGTATTAGAAGTTTGGACTTAAGTTGTATTTTTTATAGAAGGTATCTAAGGCTTCCACTACTTCATCTTCCGTGTCCACGATCTTAATCAAGTTCATGTCTTCGGCATTTGCATTGTGCTCTTGTTCAATCATCACGCTTTTAATCCAATCGATTAATCCCGCCCAGAATTCTCTACCTACCAATATAATAGGGAACTTCCCGATTTTTTTGGTTTGAATTAACGTAATTGCCTCAAACAATTCGTCTAAGGTTCCGAATCCTCCGGGCATTACGACAAAGCCTTGCGAATACTTTACAAACATTACTTTGCGGACAAAGAAATAGTCAAAATTTAAGTTTTTGTCTTTGTCAATATAGGGATTGTAATGTTGTTCAAATGGCAATTCGATGTTCAAGCCTACCGAAGTTCCTTCGCCATTATGAGCGCCTTTATTTCCCGCTTCCATAATACCGGGACCACCGCCTGTAATCACACCGTATCCCGCTTTACTGATTTTGTACGCAATCTTTTCGGCTAATAAATAATATTTGGTGTCTGGCTTCGTACGCGCTGAACCAAAAATAGAAACGCAAGGTCCAATACGGGCCATGCTTTCATAACCGTTCACAAACTCCGACATGATTTTAAAAATCGCCCAAGAGTCATTAGTTCGTATCTCGTTCCAGGTTTTTTGTTTTAGTTTTTCCTGGATTCTATCATCTTCATTTTGAAAATTGTCTTTCATCATTAGTCTTCTATGTTAGTATATTTTTTCTCTTTTAAGCAAACGTGCTAAAGTAATTCTTTTTTCAAAAACTCGGCCGTGAAGCTTTTTTTATTTTTAACCAATTCCTCGGGAGTTCCTTTAGCGACTACTTCGCCGCCGCCTTTGCCTCCTTCAGGTCCGATGTCGATTATGTAATCAGCGAGTTTAATCACGTCCATATTGTGCTCGATAATCAAGATGGTATTCCCTTTATCAACCAGTTTGTTGATCACTTCCATCAACACGCGGATGTCTTCAAAATGCAATCCGGTGGTAGGCTCGTCCATAATATAGAACGTGTTACCCGTATCTTTTTTAGATAACTCGGTGGCCAATTTAATACGCTGCGCTTCGCCACCCGATAGGGTAGTGCTTTGCTGTCCTAACGTGATATAGCCTAAACCAACATCCTGTATTGTTTTTACTTTACGGTATATTTTGGGGATGTTTTCAAAGAAAGGCACCGCCTCATCTACGGTCATGTTCAAGACATCAGAAATGGATTTTCCTTTGTAACGAATCTCCAAGGTCTCCCGGTTAAAGCGCTTCCCTTGGCACGTTTCGCATTCAACGTACACATCGGGTAAGAAACTCATTTCGATGGTGCGCACTCCTGAGCCTTCACAGGTTTCGCAACGCCCTCCTGAAACATTAAAACTAAAACGCCCCGCTTTATAACCACGAATCATGGCTTCAGGGGTTTGGGTGTACAGACTTCTAATTTCGGAAAACACATCGGTGTACGTGGCCGGATTACTTCTGGGGGTACGACCTATCGGACTTTGATCAATGTCAATTACTTTGTCAATGTGCTCTAAGCCTTCTATTTTTTTATACGGTTGCGGTTTTTTTACGCCGTTAAAATAATATTCGTTCAGTATGGGATATAAGGTCTCATTGATTAAAGTCGACTTTCCACTGCCCGACACTCCGGTTACACAGATTAATTTACCCAACGGTAATTCGATCGAAACGTTCTTAAGGTTATTGCCGGTCGCTCCGGTCAATTTTAGGAATTTTCCATTGCCTGCTCTGCGAGTCTTAGGGACTTCAATTTTCATTTCCCCATTCAAATACATGGCCGTCATGGTGTGTTCCTTGTGCAATTCGGCTGGCGTTCCTTTACTAATGATTTCTCCTCCAAACTTGCCTGCTTTGGGTCCAATATCAATTACATAATCGGCACGTTCAATCATGTCTTTGTCGTGTTCCACAACTAGCACTGAATTCCCTATATCCCGCAATTGCTCTAAGGAATGAATCAGTTTCTCATTGTCTCTTTGATGTAAGCCAATGCTGGGTTCGTCCAAGATGTAGAGAACACCTACTAACTGTGAGCCAATTTGTGTCGCCAAACGGATGCGTTGTGCTTCTCCTCCGGATAGGGATTTCGAACTGCGATTAATGGATAAATAACTCAAGCCTACGTTCACTAAAAAGCGCAAACGGTCTTTGATTTCTTTTACGATTTCGGTAGCGATGATGGTTTGTTTGTCGGTTAAATGCTGGTCTAATGCATCAAACCAAGCGCTTAGATCCGAAATATCCATGGTGGATAAATCGAAGATGTTTTTCTCATGGATGCGGAAATACATCGCTTCCTTTTTCAAACGAGAACCATGACAGTCTGGACATTCTATTTCGTCCATGAATTCTTTAGCCCATCGTTTAATAGAAGTCGAATTGCTTTCGTCGTATTGGTTTTTAATGAAATGGGAGATTCCTTCAAATTCTATTTTGTATTCCTTAGTGATTCCTAAGGTTTTAGATTCAACGGAGAACTTGTCTTTACCGCCGTGCAAGATGATTTGCATAGCTTCTGCGGATAAAGAATCTATAGCATCCGTAAGCTTAAAGCCAAATTTCTCCCCAATGATTTCTAATTGTTTGAAGATCCACGAACTCTTGTATTCACCCAACGGAGCAAATCCGCCGCTTTTGATGGAGAGTTTCGGATTCGGAATGATTTTCTTTACATTGATTTCGTGCACCGTCCCTATTCCTTTGCAGTGCTCACAAGCCCCTTTTGGTGAGTTGAACGAAAACAAGTTGGGTTCCGGATTTTGATACGAGATGCCCGAAGTAGGGCACATCAAATTTCTACTGAAATAGCGCAACTCGTTGGTGTCTTGGTCCAAAATCATCAATACGTTTTCACCGTGATACATTGCCGTCTTGATGCTTTCGGTTAACCGTTTTTCATTTTCTTCTGTAGGTTCAATCACCATGCGGTCAATGACAATTTCTATATCGTGTGTCTTATAACGGTCAAGTTTCATGCCGGGAAGTAAATCTTGCACTTCGCCATTAACCCTAACTTTTAAGAAGCCTTGCTTGGTGATTTGTTGGAACAATTCGGCATAATGTCCTTTACGCGCTTTAATAACCGGTGCTAAGATATTGATGCGTTTGCCTTTGAAATTCGTTACAATCAACTCTTTAATTTGGTCGTCTGAATACGAGACCATCTTTTCGCCCGTAACATAACTGTAGGCTTCTCCGCCGCGGGCGTATAGCAATCGAAGGAAGTCATATATTTCAGTGATGGTGCCTACGGTGGAACGCGGACTCTTACTGGTCGTTTTTTGTTCGATGGCAATAACCGGGGAGAGGCCGTCAATCTTATCTACATCGGGACGCTCTAAGCCACCTAGAAATTGGCGCGCATAGGCAGAGAAGGTTTCGATGTAACGGCGTTGCCCTTCGGCATAAATAGTATCAAAAGCCAAAGACGATTTCCCCGAACCCGATAGACCGGTAATTACGACCAATTTTTCGCGAGGAATCGTAATGTCTATATTCTTCAAATTGTGAACCCGTGCGCCGAGAACTTCAATAGTATTTTCTGTATCTAGCATAGCATTTTTGGCAAAAGGCAAAGGTAGTGTTTTGCAAAGAAATTTTGAATATACGGTCTATAAGTTATTGTTAAAAGATTACTCAATAATCATCTCTTTCAAGCGATGACGGTAACTTTCTAGCACGTCAATTTTAGAGAGGAAACCAAAGTACTTTCCTTTGTGAATTACAGGTAATATTGGTGCTTTCGAAGATTCAAACAACTTCATGATTTTCTCAGGTTTGTCTTCAAAAAGAATGAGTTCTTTCGGTTGGCCAATGATTTCGTTTATACTCATGAACTTAACCCGATACGGATTGAAGATGATGGCTTTGACGTCCTCAAAATCAATTAACCCCACCAGTGCTCTTTGTTTATCTATAATCGGAATGATCTTTTGTTCGGTGGTGGAGAAGATTTCAACCACATTCTCGATGGTATTATCTAAATTAAGCGTCTTGTAATTTTGTTGGACCAAATTATAAAAATCGATACTCTGCAAGATGTTTTTGTCTTTGTCGCTGGTAAAGACATCCCCTTTGGCAGCCAATCCTTTAACATCCATCGAATGTTTTTCAAACTGCTTAGAAACGGCAAAACTCACCGAGGAAACAATCATCAAAGGAACCATTAAATCATACCCCCCGGTAATCTCACCGATAAGGAAGATGGCGGTCAGTGGTGCATGAAACAAACCGCTCAGTATTCCGGCCATTCCTACGATGGTGAAATTGGCTATAGGCAGATGATGCGTGAAGTTTAATAAGTTGACGGTTTTTGCGACAAAGAATCCGAGGTACGAACCCACAAATAGGGAGGGAGCGAAGTTACCACCATTACCACCACTTCCTAGGGTTAAGCCCGTAGCCACGGCTTTTAATAAAAGCGTCATGCCCACAAAAAGTAATAAGACCCATTCATTGCTTTTGAACGGTTCCAGCATGGTGTTGTCTAGCAATACACTAGGGTTTTTCGAAGTCAGGGTCTTGATGCTCTCGTACCCTTCTCCAAATAGGGTAGGGAAAAAGAAGATCAATAAGGCTAATAAAATGGCACCAAAGAGCGCTCTGCGGTATCCTTTATTTTTGAAAGTGCTGAAGAAGTATTCTATTTTTTGAAAATTACGGGCGTGGTAGATCGAGGCTAGACCCGCCAATATCCCCAGTAAAATGTAAAAAGGAGTATTGTGGTAATCAAACTTGAGGGTTTGCTCAAAATTCAAAATAACGTCATGACTTAACACCACGGTTGAAATCAAAGCTCCTGTAGCGGCCGAAATGATTATCGGTATAAAGGCCGCAATCGATATGTCAGTTAAGACCACTTCGATGGCAAACAGCACTCCGGCGATTGGGGCATTAAACGCTGCTCCAATTCCGGCCGCAACCCCGCAAGCCAAAAGTAAAATACGGTCTTTTTGTGAAAGATGGTATTTTTGCGCAAAGTTGGAACCAAACGCCGCACCCGTAATCACAATCGGACTCTCCAATCCTGCCGAACCTCCTAAGCCTACGGTTAAGGAACTGGTTACAATTTGGGCATACATTTGCTTTTTAGGAAGGATACCTCCCTTTTTTGCCACGGCGTACAGTACTTTCGAACTTCCTTTTTCTAATTGATTGTCTAAGAAATTCCGAACGACGAATACCGTAAGCAATATTCCTGCAATAGGCAGCAAACTGTTGATATAGGGTAGTTTTAAAAAGTGATTGATGTCATTGGCCCACAGAAAGATATTGTGCGCAAAACTTTTCAATAGAATTACGGCAAAGGCGCAAGTAATAGCTACCAATACACTGGCCACATAGATAAAGTTACGAGCACTCAACTTGTCTTTCAATAAGAAGATTAAGTGTTCCGCTCTCCTAAAAATACTTCGGATTAAGATTTTAAAAAAGGAAGCTTTTGTGGTTTGCATTATTCTCTATTCATTAGAAAGGCTAAATTACTTCTTAAATGGAGGATTTCATAAAAATACTTTACAATTCCGCTAATTTTTCGGTACAATGCTGTTGCAGGGCCTCAAAAAAGAGGGTGAATTCGGCTTCAAACAATTCGTAGTACTGTTTTAATTCCACAATCGATTCGTGCATGGCAACCCTGTTTTTAGTGCGATGGTCCATTTGGAATAAAATCATTTCCAATCCTTCTAAGGTAGCATAGCTAACCAACCAGTTGCGCGCGATCATGTAGGGAAGCATTCCTTTAACCCTGTCGGTCAATGTGTCAAGATGGTCGGTGAGAAGCGTGTAAAACGTTTGCGCATACTGCTCGAGTGCTATAGGGGAATACTGTGCCCAGTTTTTAGCCAAAAAGTGGTCGTAAAAAATATCCATAATGACCCCTGAATAATGGCCATATTTAACATGTAGTCGGTGCTTACTTTGACGGTAGACCGGGTGGGCATCTGTAAAACTATCAATCGCACGGTGCAGTAGAATTCCTTTCCTGAGGTCGGTAGGATAAGCATCATAGCGATGCCCGCGAATGCTATCCGCCATGAAATTGCCAATTTTGACCGCATCGTTCGTTCCCGATAAGTAAATATGCGCTAAGAAATTCATAAAATTCAACTCTTCTTCTCAAAGATAAAGAATCTAGGGTAAGTATAACAAGAAAAAAACCGTACTTGCTAATTTTAAGTACGGTTGGATTGTTATTTTTTAAGAAGCCTTTGATAGGCAGTCTTGAATGTTTTAGCATGTTCACTCTCTGAAGAATAGGAGTGAATTACGATAGGTTTTTTAAGTTTTTGTATGGTTAGCACTAATGCTTTAACTTGGTTTTCGGTCGTTGATTCCCTCATAGGTAAGTTCAAAAAAGGCTGATTGTAGTCTTTCATGACTTTAGATTCGAGGTCAATTCGCATCTTTTCCTCCTTTACTTTAGGATCCATTAAATTGACTACCGTAGCCACTTTACCGTTTAGGATGAATCCGAAAAATTCTTCGTCGGTAGGATAAGGGGTGTAATAGACGTCTTTTTCTAAGGTGAATATTTTTCCGCGTTCAAATGACTTTTGTGTTTTTAAATCCCTAGTGCCTAATTCTGAGGAGGACTGAATATTTTTATTTTCTTTTTCGATGATGTTTTTAAACACATTTGCTCGATCCTTTCCTAGATAGCAATGAACATAGTACTTCCCTTTATAGGTGCGAGCGATCTCTTTTATTTTTGCTACGGAGGAATCATTTTTTACAATCCAAGGTAACATCGGAATAGAAATCAATTGCATACCGGTTTTATCCGCACTCTCTTTTTCTTTTTCCATTAATATAGGTTCCGCGGGAATCACCATGCTATGAAGAAGTGAGATGACTGCCGTGTAGTGTTCTTTTTTGAGTTCTTCCATTTTAGCTTCATCGGGATACCCTCCAAAATGAAACTCGGCGCGGCCGTTATTGTCAATACGACTCATAGCTTCGCTGTTGATTAATAACTCGGGTTTAAAACTAAAGATATATACTGAAATCAATAAGAGTACCCCTAATAGACCCAGAGCGGTCAACTTCACATTATGGTTTTTACTACGAGCCAATTTATGGGTCACATAATAGGATAACAATACGATGAATATGAAAAAGAATACCAAAACAATTTTTGCTACGCTACTTTCATGCTCTTGCGTCCAATGCTGCTCTTTCGCTAGATTTGAAACCATTCGCAAAGGCCCAACCGTTAGCGTCAATAAACCTAGCGGGAATACTAAACTTAAACCTGTATACAGGAAGAGCATCGTATTGGGTATCGTGAATTTTATGAATTTTTCTCTCATACTATGGTTTTTGGTTTGGGTAGAATTTCGTTGGGCTCCCTTACTAGGTTAAGCGGCAAAGAAGGTGCTAAGTTTTGTCTTTAATTCTAAAGGATTAAAGGGTTTTGCCAAGATATCATTGGCACCCAATTTAAAGGCTTCTATCACCGTTAAGTCTTCTTTTCCTAAAGAAGAAATTACGATAATAGGGGTAAGAGGATTGTTGATCTTAGAATAAGAAATGACCTCTAAACCTGATTTATAAGGCAATAGTACATCGGTGATTACAAGGTCCGGTTGGTAGGATTTTATTTTAGCTAAACCATCCAATCCGTCAAAAGCAAATTCAACTTCATAGCCTTCTTTTTTAACGATAAATTCAATAATGTTCTTGATCATTTTATCATCTTCAATGATTAAAATTTTTTTCATAGCAATCAGTATTTGAGGGTTAAAGATTCTAAAATAGGTACTGCAATTGCAGTGATGCGCTTACTTCGTTTTGGTATTTTTGGGGTAAATATTCTTGTCGATTAAAGTTTCCTTGTACGCCTACGATATATCTTTTATAAAGTACTCTGGAATAGCCGAGCCCCATTCTATAGGAACTCAAGGAAACGCGTTGCTCGTATTGGGGTAGCGTCTCGCGCTCGTCAGGAGAAGTACCATAGCCCATGGTGGCCGAGTAATAATCAAACCTTGAATTAAAGTAGTATCTGTAGGTAGCGATAAAACTTGGATATAAGTTAGGCGTATCTAAATTCAAATAGGATTTTACATTGAACCAGCCCGACCCGATGTACGTTCCAAGACCAAGTACCGATGAATAATTCTCTGACGCTGTATTTTTATTGTATCGCAGTCCTACTTCCATTTCCCATTTAGAAGCTATCCGAATGAATGAGGAATAGTTCAACCGTAGTTTCGGGAATACCGAAGCACTTCCTAGGCCGATATTACCAAAAGAATAATGCTGGGTAGACCATTTGACGTAGCTTTCTGCTTCAGCCAAGCTCCCATGGGCAATACTCGCCCCATAGGATTGCCGGTCGGCATAATTGTAGCGCCCAATAAGCGTTACTTTTTTTCGTTGCCTGATGTACTGAAGCGAACTTAAATTCCAAGGTCCAATTCCGGCACGGTCAAAAGTAGTTACCGTAGAACTGACCCCAAGACGGTCTGAATTCGAATTTAATTTTAAATCCAACTGCTTGTTTTTAACGCTTTGATCGTTCGGGTATTTAGCGGCCAATTGATTCAAAAATGCCATGGTTTTAGCATCGTCGATGTCCAATTCAATCGCTCGTAGTTTAAGCCAATAAAAATCTTTTTCCTCCGGATACAATGCAAGGGCCTTGTCTAGTATAGCTTTGGCTTTCAAGGCATCTTTGGCTTCAATTTCTAGTTGGGCCAGGTATAAAAAAGCTTCTTTATACTTGGGGTTGTTATCCATCACCAGTTTAAAAAAATACCGAGCACTATCAATTTCTTGCGTAAACCTACAAGCTCGTCCTAAAGCAATATGAAAATCATAATACGTAGGCGCTAGTTTGATTCCTATATGCGCCAATCGTTTAGCTTCGCTGTAGTTCTTGTTTACATTGATATACCGATTCGTCACGGTCAACAAACTATCGGTGTCTGTTTTTTTCTGGGCAAGCAAAGTACATTGTACCAAGCTGCAAGCGAATAAGAAAGTTAGTTTCAATTTCATGATACACTACTCGTTTGGTTAAATCCTTTACGGGTCATGATGCCCCATTTTTTTTCTTTGTTAAAGAGAAAGTACATATATCCTTTCAAGGAGGCGTATATATTAATGGGATGGTATAAAAATGGTTCTAGGAATATCATAAAGATCAGGGTCACAATATCTTTAATGTTGGTATATTGTTTAATAGATTGATCTAGATACACTGACAATAAAGTAATCAAGGTGTAAAATAAATAAACCGAAATACTTATAATAAATAGGAAGTAGTAATCTAATCCAAAATAAAATATATCCAATAAGACGAACAGTAAGCCAATTAATTCTAGGACAGGAACGATAAATTCAAAAAATATATAATAAGGTAAGACCACCAGGCCGGTAATCCCATGTTTAGGATTGAATATCATATCCCTGTGGAGGAATAGATTCTGGATAAGTCCGCGCGCCCATCGTGTTCTTTGACGGATAAAAATTTTAGAATCAGAAGGTCCTTCGGTCCAGCATAAAGACTCTGGAATATATTTTATGGAAAACTTTTCTTTTTTCAAATGGAAATGTTTTCGCATACGCGTGATTAATTCCATATCTTCTCCAAGAGAGTCTTTCTTATAACCGCCTACTTCAATAACCGTCATTTTATCAAACATCCCAAGTCCTCCTGAAACCAAGAGCAATCCGTTTAACCTGCTCCAAGCCATACGACCGTATAAAAACGAGCGAATATATTCTAGCTCTTGGAAACGGGCAAAGAAGTTTTTTGGATAATGGGAACGGAACAACATTCCCTCTTTAAATTCGCATGAGTTTGATATTCGAATAGCAGCTCCCGTTGCAATGACTTTTGTCGTACTTTCGATAAAAGGTTTAACCAACATGGCAATCGTGTCTTTGCGAAGGATGCAATCGACGTCTGTACAAACATATAAGGAATATTTGGCCGAATTCACACCCACATTACATGCGTCTGCCTTACTCTTTACATTTACTTTGTCTATGATCAATAGCTTGTTGTAAATGGGGTTTGTCGAACGGTAATGGCCTCTTACTTGAGCCGTTTTTATTTTGTCTTGGTAGAAGAAATCCACTTTGATGAGACTAAACTCCCTAATCAATTTCTCAAGAGTATCATCCGTGCTTCCATCATTGATAATGATGACTTCATACTTAGGATACTCCTGGGAGAGCAAAGATTTAGCATTGGATACAATTGTTAGTCCTTCATTGTAAGCAGGGGCAATAATTGAAACACCAATAGCGTTGTTGGATTTTATTAATACATCTTTATGCAAAAACTTGGAAGCAGCGTAGTATTTTTTGATCTCGATAAAAGAAAGAATGCCCAAGGCACAATACATCAAAATGTAAAGAACCGAGTAGCAGCCAAAAAATAATTCTAACGATTTGATTAGGTGTCCTAGTGTGTTCAAGGTGATGACAGTTTAAGTGTTGAATGATTATGACTTTACCTTAATTAAGGTAAGGACTTTTGTGATGTAGTAGTATTTTCGAAATTAATTCAGCTTCTGTGCGATCTTTGGTCTTATAGTTAGAAAAAAAGTTGCTGTCGATTTGATAGATGCAATTCACAATCTCAAATTTTAAATCCAAGTTGTTTTCTTTAGATAATAGGCGCAAGGCATAATCTTTCGTGGCATGGTTGCCAATTTTCTGAAATGTTTTGATGATTGAAATCTTGTTTCGCAGACTCTTTTCAAGCTTATAATGCGACATCAAAATCGGATTAGCAAACTCAATTTGAAGTTCTCTAATAGCAATAATAATTTCCTTTCTTACAGCGGGATTTGCGTTGGCAAGTAAGAAGTTCAGTTGCTCTCTTGTAAATTTGAATTTATATCGTACGGCAAGCTTTATGGCGATGATAACAATCGATTCGTTTTTACTCTTTAACCACGCGCCGATATTAGTTGGGATACTAACTTCCTTCTGATAGATTAGATCTAAAATTTTAAACTCTTCGGCTCTTGTGATTGTAGCCCCATAGTGGTCTAAAACATCAAAATTCTCATCTGATAAAGAAATCATAGCAATAAGGGCGTTCGAACGCAAGGCTTTATGCGGACTCGATAATAAGGGCTCAATCATTGTTTTCTTTGCTTTGTAATCTAGAATTTGATAATGCAAGATCCCTTCTGATTTTCGAACCCAACTGCGGTCAGCCAATAACTTTTTAGTGAGTTTGTTAAACCCTAAATATTCGTAGATCAAAATAAATTTTTCCTGATTCATTTGTTGGACATTCTGCTTTATGTGTAGCAGTTTCTGTAAAACAAATTGGGATAACTTTTTGTTTCTTCTTAAAGTTCCCTTTTTGAACAGGTCTATCTTTAGTTTTAATTCTTCATCGGTATAGTCAGAAAAGAGTATTTCGGTTAAGAAATTATCTACGGCATCTTCCAGTTTAACACGTTTGGAATCAATACGATCTAAACGGTACCTCCTAAAGACAATGACCATAACTGTGGAAACCAGAAAAACGATTAATACCGGGATAAAGAAGTATTTTAAAAACAAAAATACATCTCTGGCATTTAAAAAGGTTGGAATGTTGAAGTTGGGCAGTGTTAGAACAACCAACTTAGGGTTCGTCGATAACAGTTCCTTACTACCGATTTCTTGAATGAAATAGCTTAAAAAATCTTTCACAGTGCATTAATTTAGTAGGTTCTAATTCTTTAAATGTTAGGGCATTGGAAATAAAAAACAAAAACAAACGAGGCTACCATTTGCCATTTGTAAGTTTAAATCCACTCCAAAAATAGATTTTAAATAGTTACCATCCAAATAAAATATCGATTAAATGCAAATAAATGCGGTAAAATGCAGTTACTTGTCATTTATTGTAAGTATTAGTGTAGTATATTGAGTTTTGAATAAAAGTGCTTTTCCTTTGGTGCGGTCTTCAATAAATCCAAAGGGCAATAGTTTTTTTTACTAGTTATTTTGAATTCTCTCAAGGGAAGTATTTTTCCTTCTTATATTTGCCTTACTTTAAACTAACACCCAAATAAAATGACGCTTATAAAATCTATATCTGGTATACGTGGAACGATCGGAGGTAAAGTAGGGGATAACTTGACTCCCGTTGATGCTGTAAAATTTGCTTCTGCATACGGTACCTTTCTGAAGAATAACATACAAAAGGAGAAACTAAAAGTCGTAATAGGTCGCGATGCTCGAATCTCTGGTCCCATGATTCACAATTTAGTAGTTAATACCTTAATTGGTTTAGGAATCGATGTAATAGATTTAGGATTGTCGACGACTCCTACAGTAGAAATAGCTGTTCCACTTGAAGAAGCGGATGGTGGTATCATTCTAACAGCTTCCCATAATCCAAAGCAATGGAATGCTCTTAAATTATTAAATGCTAAAGGAGAATTCCTTAGTGGTGCCGACGGGGCTAAAATTCTAGAAATCGCCGAAGCTGAGGCATTTGATTTCTCAGAGGTAGATCATCTCGGCGAAATCACAAACAACGATGCCTATATGGATATTCATATCGATGAGGTATTAAATTTACCCTTAGTAGACGCCGATGCGGTAGCCAAACGAAAATTCAAAGTCGTAGTGGACGGTGTAAACTCTTCTGGAGGAATTATTATCCCAAAACTTTTAGAACAAATGGGAGTGGAATGCGTAAAACTATATTGCGAACCAAACGGCCATTTCCCTCATAATCCCGAACCTTTAAAGGAGCATTTGGGGGATATCTGTAAATTGGTAGTGGAAGAAAAAGCCGATTTCGGAATCGTAGTAGACCCGGATGTAGACCGTTTAGCATTTATTTCGAATGATGGTGAAATGTTCGGAGAAGAGTATACCCTTGTAGCTTGCGCAGATTATGTGCTAAGCAAAACACCAGGGAATACCGTATCAAACATGTCTTCCTCTAGAGCGCTTCGCGATATTACCACGAAACACCAAGGCAGCTATCAAGCAAGCGCGGTAGGTGAAGTGAATGTAGTCGAATTAATGAAAGCAACTAGTGCGGTCATCGGAGGAGAAGGGAATGGAGGGATTATTTATCCTGAATTACATTATGGTAGAGATAGTCTAGTAGGAGTAGCCTTGTTCTTAACACATTTAGCCAGTCTCGATGTAACGGTGGCCCAATTAAGAGCGTCATATCCACAATACTACATGAGCAAAAATAAAATTGAACTAACACCACAAATTGATGTGGATGCGATTCTAAACGCCATGACTGAGAAATACAAAAACGAGAACATAGCAACGATTGACGGCGTAAAAATTGATTTTGCATCCGAATGGGTACACCTACGCAAATCGAATACCGAACCGATTATACGCATCTATACGGAAGCTCCAACGCAAGAATCGGCAGATGCATTAGCGCTCAGAATCATTCAGGAAATAAAAGAAGTAGCCGGAATAGCCTAATCATATTTATTTTACTATTGGTTTTTAGGTAAATTTGATTTACTTTGGCTTTAATTAATTGGTAAAATGCCAACAAATACAGTAGATTTATATATTTAATATTTTATTTTATGAAAAAACAATTTCTTTTAACTTTAATGTTTGTGATGATTTCTTGCTTTTCTACTTCCATAGTGGCTCAAGTTGCACCTAAGAAGAAAGTAGCTACTACTACGGTGAAAAAAGCAACGGTAGGAATTAATAAAAAGAAGAGCAATGGTGCGACATCGAATGAAAAAATAGCAGCACCGAAAAAAAACACACCAGTGTTGATTGAAACTAATTCATTTGGTAGATATAAATGTAAAGTAACTAAAACTAATTTTGGTTGTACGATTACTTTTAACGCGATTATTGATCCCAATTCAGACCTAGCAAAAAAAGAAGATCTAACTATTAAAAAAGAATTTAATGTAAATTACAGTGATAATTCTATTACAGATTTATCAGCTGACGTACCTTTAGAAAAGAAAAACAAGGTTAAGAGTGAGGCTGCTATAATGGTCGAAGATCAGCTAGGAGGTAATTCAAATGAAAATCAATCCACCGTCCAGATTAAAGGATTAAATTTTAGCTTTGATTTAGCCAAAGGAAGTAAAGATACACCATCGATCAACAATGAATATTTATTACCTGGGCAATTAGCAGATGGGTCCTATGCGATGAACATTAATTGGACTTGGGATATGCCAATTGATAAAGTTAAAAATACCCAATGTTCCCTGATTTTTAAAATTGTTGTTAGAGGAGGTATGATTGTGAGTATTACGAATTAATCACTACTATATTTAAGATTTTAAACCCTTTTCTGCAGCCTGAAAAGGGTTTTTTTATGCGGTAATTTAATTTGTTTTACTCACAATATCGCGAATAATGTCATCCAAACGCCTAGCCGAAGCAGCAATATGATCAATAAGTTCTTTGTCACTCAATCCTGTTTCGATGTTTTCTTCAAGCAAATAAATAAAACCTAATAGATTGGCCAAAGGAGCTCTGACAACATGGGATTGGGTCCATGAAATATCTTTTAGGGCTTTATCTTGTAACCCAATTTTATTCATTCGTTCCAACGATTCTGTAAAATCAACCATGGCGCCATAAGCCCTGACAGCAGCGCCATTCGCATCTCTTATGAAGACACCTCTGTGTTGCACAAACGCAATGTCTCTATTCGCTTTAAAAAATCGGAATTCTGCATTGAAAAATTGTTTAGTGGGATCTTGAAGAGTCTTGTTTAAATCCTCAAGTACCTGTTCACGATCTTCGGGATGGATATTGCTAGACCATAAATAATTATCATATACACTTAGGTCATAGCCAAAAAGCGTCTGAAAACCTTCTCCCCATATAGCTTTGTCGTTTTTGATGTCCCAATCTATTATGGCTTCGACAGTTGCTTTTGCAAGTATCTTAAAACGTTCTTCATTAGCCTGTAGTTCTTGCTCATGTAATTTTCGCTTAGTAATGTCTAAGGTAACCCCTTCTAATTTAATTACCTTACCTTCCTCATTTTTGACAACATAAATTCGTTCAAAAATCCATTTCACTTTACCCTCAGGTGTAATGATACGAAGTTCATTTTCTTTTAATGCAACATCTTCATGATCTTTAAGTACTTTAGGGTCAAGGTAAATTCGGTCTTCAGGATGAAAACAAGAAATGATGCTTTCCATATTTAAAGGAAAGGTGTTTGGGTCAACTTCAAAAATTTTATAGAGTTCCTCGGACCAATGTATCTTATTGGGAACTAAATCGTGCGTCCAATACCCTAAACAAGCAATCTCACTGGCCAATTGCAATCGTGCATTCGATTCCATCAATTTGGTCTGAGCATCCATCTTAGCGGAGATGTCCACAGCAGAAACCAAGCGGGCTTGTCTGCCTTCAAAAGTTACTTTTGAAGTTTTAATTTTCACGTGAATGATCTCCCCATTTTTCTTGCGATGCCTTACGGTTTTAGCATTGTTTGAGAGATTTTTTTTAAGGGTATTTGCTAGCATTTTTTCCAAAATTGGAATATCCTCAGATGGGCGTATGTCTTTAATGGTCATCGTCATATACTCTTCAGGAGCATATCCATAATAATTACAAAAAGCATCATTAACTCTTATAAAGCGCAGGGTCTCCGTGTCAAATAGCCACATGGGTAACGGACTGTGATTAAACAAGCTCATGAACTCTTCCTGCGAGTCTTTTAATTGACTATCGGCTTCTTCTAGTAATTTGATGACGTGTTGGTAATAATTGGAGGTTTTGTCAATGTTTTTTTTAACCAATAAGTAAAGAAAGACAGTGGTAACTATGATGAAGCCTATACCTTTTTCCGTTTGAATTTTAGAAAGTAAGGCTATATCCGGAATGAATAAAGCTAAAAAATAATCTGAAGCATAGATATATACACCGCTAACTACGGCATAAAGCAATACAATTCTAAAGGAAGAAAATCGACTGTTTTTTTTACTATCCATTGCTTTGAATTACGATCAAGAAGTGAAAAGGAACTGTTTAGTGTACTAGAATACTACGCTAGTATTGTATTGTGCCAATCTACTGTTTTTTTGAACTTTTATGATACTAAAACAAATAAAAAATTACCCAATCGTAGTAATTTAACATATCAGTTCATTTCTTCGATCTCATTAGTCTTCTCTACAATTTGTTTAATAACATCATCCAAATCGTTAGAAACATCCTCTAGTTTGGGTATAAGTTCCAAATTGATTGGGTCAGCGGGATTGTCTTTGTTGATTAAATGCAAGATTCCCAGGATATTGGCAATAGGTCTTCTTACAATATGCGATTGAAGAAAAGCTACTTCAGTTAATTTTTCATTTTTTAGTTTAATGATTTCTTCCGCATTTTTACGTTGGGTAATATCATGGATGGTACCTTCAATCATATTCGGTTTTCCATGTTCATCATAATGTATTTTACTGGATACAATTGCATTAATAATAACACCAAATTTGGTTTTGAAATCAATTTCAAAGTTCTGTACCTTGCCATTTAATTGTATTTCTGGTAAAAAGACCTCTCGCTTCGTAGGGTCAATATAAAATTCATTTACATTTCTTCCGACTATTTCAGCTACGTCGTAACCCGTATGATCTTTAATCGATGGGGTTATTAGGAGTATTTTCCCGTCGATATCGGTTTGATAATATACATCCTGAAAGGATTCAAATATTTGACGGTACTTCTCTTCCGATTTCTTCCGTAATGTAATTTCGTCCCGGGCTTCAATTAACGCTTTGTTTAGACGTCCCACTGACAAGTACTCTATAAAACACAATAAAAATATTAAGGTAGTTGAATAAACCCAATTTATAAAATCAGAATTCTTAATGGGCTCTTTTACCGCAAGAAGGTTAAAGTGACTGGCTATGATTAAAAAAACCGTCGATAAAGAAACAATGATGCCAAATACTAAGATTTCTTTCCGTCCTATAGTCAATCCTGCTATTAAGACTAGTGCAGGCAACAATCGGATACCATTGCCTTGAATACCGCCTGCCGACCAAGCAAAAGCAATAATGAAAAATAACAAACTAAGAATGTAAAAATAGGCACTAATCTTATCGTACCCTTTTTTTAATAACAATACAGCGATAATACTAACCATATAGGTTACGGCAATCATTAAAACGTAACGTATCCTAAATTGCTGTTGAAACAGCATTGCGGTGGAATAAGTGACAGTTACAAAAAGCAAAACACCCAATATAATTTTATACAAATTAACGCCTAACGGATTTGTATCTGAATCTATAAATGAAGGAGTAAGTAACCTTTTTAGCATAGGATTGGCGTTTACATGATAATCAAATTTAACGTTTTTTTTTGTTTTTTAAAATAACAATATGGTTTATTATCCAGTAAAATGATTAATTTTCATAGTAAAACTGTTAAAAAAGAAGGAATACGTTACTTTGTCTCATATGCTCCTGAAGAAAACAATTTTAAATCTATAAAGAAAATGATTACAGTTATTGTTGAAATTTGTTCAGGTTAATAAAGTAACGGAAGGGATGTCTTGAAAAAAAACACCCAACAAGGTTTAGTTGTTGGGTGCATTATAAAGTAGTATAAACTACATGTGTCCTTCTTCGTTCTCTTTGTCCAAGTACTCTTGAACAATACTGATGGCATTAGTAACCACGTCACTTAAGGCCGTTATAAAGCTACCATCGGCTGCTGTGTCGATTGCGTGTTTAATAGCTTCCACTTCTTTAGTAATAATTTCGTGTGTCACCGTTCTGCCCGAAGCAGCAATACCTTCCATAATCAACCCAATGATTTCATCCTCCGTTCTTCCTCGCAAGTATTTCTCTTGCCTAATGATGATATGGTCAAACATGCGAGCCGCAATCATGGCACATTCCTTAATGTCTTCATCGCGTCGATCGCCAACGCCCGCTATAATTCCAATTTTCTTCGTGGCTTCTACCGAAGATAAATATTCTTCCACACCGCGATACCCCGCAGGGTTGTGCGCAAAATCAATCAAGACCTTGAATTTCTTAAACTCGAAGATATTCATACGTCCCGGCGTTTGTGCCGCACTCGGAATAAACGTTTGTAGCGACAAACTAATGTCTTCCGTTTTAAATCCATATAAATAACTTGCCAGTGTAGCTGCCAAAACGTTAGCAATCATAAATCGAGCTTTACCACCCATAGTCAAAGGAACGTGCGTAGCGCGCTCTACCCGTATTTTCCATTCTCCTTTTTTAATGGTAATAAAGCCATTTTCATAAACCGCAACAATCTTTCCTTCTTTGGCAAATTGCTGCACTTTAGGATGGTTCTCATCCATACTGAAGTATGCAATGTTACAATTCAATTCGTTGGCGATCTTCAAACAATATTCGTCTTCAGCATTTAAGATGGCCCAACCGTCTTTTTTGATGCTACGAACCACGGTAGCCTTTACACGAGCCAAATCGTCTAATGTGTGAATGTCACTCAAACCTAGGTGATCTTCTTGAATGTTGGTTATAATTCCAATGTCACAACGACTAAATCCTAAACCAGAACGCAATATACCGCCGCGCGCGGTTTCAAGCACCGCAAATTCTACTGTCGGGTCTTTTAAAATGTATTCGGCAGAGATTGGTCCCGTTGTGTCACCTTTCTCCATCATATGATTCTGCACATAAATACCATCCGAAGTGGTGAACCCTACGCGGAACCCATTGTTTTTGACAATATGGGCGATCAATCGGGTAGTGGTAGTCTTCCCATTCGTACCGGTAACCGCGATAATCGGAATGCGACTTGCTTTGCCCGGAGGATACAGCATATCGATTACGGGAGCTGCTACATTTCGAGGTAACCCTTCCGAAGGTGCTAAGTGCATTCTAAAACCTGGGGCCGCATTTACTTCTAAAATACAACCACCATTCTCTTTTAAGGGTTCGGTTAAATTCTGAGCCATGATATCGACCCCACAAATGTCTAGTCCGATAACCCTTGAAATACGCTCACATAAGAAGATGTTCTCAGGATGCATCATGTCGGTCACATCCACAGACGTTCCCCCTGTACTCAAGTTGGCCGTCGATTTTAAATAAACCACTTCATCTTTAGCCGGAACCGTTTCTAAGGTGTAATTTAATTTCTCTAATAAATCGGTCGTGTCACGATCCACATCAATCTGAGTCAGGACATTCTCATGACCATAACCCCGTCTAGGATCCCTATTCGTTTCTTCAATCAATTGCTGAATAGTGTGCGTTCCGTTACCTTTAACATGCGCTGGCTCGCGCTTTGCTGCCGCAACTAGTTTATTGTCAATGACCAATACCCGGAAGTCAAAGCCCGTAATAAACTTTTCTACGATGACACGTCTACTGTATTTTTGGGCATACGCTAATCCCGCAACGGCATCTTCCCACGTCACTACGTTGATGGAAGCTCCCTTGCCATGATTCCCGTCTAAGGGCTTCAAAACGATAGGATAGCCTATTTTCTTTATCGTATTGTCTAAATCTTCTTCGTCCACACAAATGCTACCACTGGCAACTGGAATAGAAGCCAAATCTAGCATGCGTTTGGTTTCTTCTTTATTGCAAGCAATGTCAACAGCAATATTACTGGTCTTACAGGTAATAGTGGCCTGAAATCGCATCTGATTGACGCCATAACCCAATTGCACTAAGGAATTAGTACCCAATCGAATCCAAGGAATATCACGCGCTACTGCCTCTTCGACGATACTGCCGGTAGAAGGTCCTAAGCGAACACGTTCGCGTATTTCGCGCATCTTTTGGATATCAGCGTCTACATTATAAGGTGTACCAGCAATCAAGGCCTCAGCTATGGCAACAGCACTTTCGGCAGCATACATTCCCACATTTTCTTCTGTATAACTAAAAACTACATTATAAACACCAGGTGTTTTTGTTTCTCGGGTTCTTCCAAAACCAGTCTCCATTCCCGCTAGGGTTTGAATCTCTAAAGCAATATGTTCAATCACATGACCCATCCAAGTACCTCGATCAATGCGCGAGAAAAAACCGCCTCTGCACCCCTCTGAACAACGGTGCTCAATCATGGTAGGGAACATGGCTTCGATTCGTTCGCGGAATCCCTCTATTTTATTGGTAGGAGATTGCTCCATTTCTTCTAAGTCCAAACGCATTTGGATTAGTTTTTTACGTTGGACACTCCAAATATTCGGTCCACGTAAGGCTTGTATTTTTAGAATCTTCATAGTTAGGAAGGGTTAATAAGACTAAATGCTAATGATTTTGTTAAAAATAGGAAATATTTGTTTTCTAGAAACACTTTTTTGTGCAGAATAACCAAAAACTTGACAATACTTTTCCTTTGAAAATCGATTATTATTGATTTTCAGTTTATTAACAGAGTTTTGGTGGTGTAAAGAATGCGTATAGGAAGCGATAGTACTAGACCTCTTTTAAAAAGGCAATGATTTTTCGATAGAGGTGCTCATCATGCATGCTATGACCTAGACCACGGGTTTCAATATAGATGGCATCCTTCCATGCTTCTGCATAGAGTTGGCCTTCCGTAACCGGTACAATTTTATCCTTAACGTCGTGGGCAATGATCGCTTTTTGTGTAAAATTGGCGGCAAACTTATGGCCGGCAAAATCATTAATAGGTATAGCAAATCGTTTTTGATAATAAGCTTCTAATAAGCCTTTTATTCGCTTATTCAAACTAAGTAAAGCAATAAAGTTATCACTCAACAGCTTGAATTGAGAGGGTGCTCCCAAAAAGACAACTTTTTCAACCGACGGATTTTTGTATTTGTTTAAGTAAAAAGCCAAGGCTGCTCCTCCTATAGAATGACCTATAACAATCGATGGGGCATATTTTTGGGAAATAACATTAAGGTATTCAGCATATTTGGGCGCATTGAACTCCCGTCCACCGCTCAAGCCATGTGCCGGTGCATCAACAGCAATAATAGTATGACCCAATGTTTTTAAATGGGGCAACATCTTTTTCCATCGGGAAGAATTGCTTTCCCAGCCATGCACTAACAATACAATAGTAGCATCACCTGCCCAGTGGTAGGTTTGTATGGTTTCGTTTTTATAAGTGAACGATTCTTTAGTTGTATAAAGCAAAGTACGCGGTAGCCTATCGCTCTTCAATCGTCCTTTTCGCGGTGTGCTAAAGAGGGTATAAGCTTTCCGTTTTGCTTGCTCTGGTTTAATGTAACTAAGACCATTTAAGTATAAACCAATACCTTTCGTTAAAATAAAATAGGATAGTTTCTTCATAAAAAAAATCCCGAATGAATCGGGATTAGTATATTATAGGAGTGCAAATAATTTTTGCATTTTCTCTCTCTCTTCTTCGGCTAAGGAAGCATCTACCAAAATTCTTCCTGAGTGCTCATCCGTAATTATTTTTTTGCGAGCTGCAATCTCTACTTGCGTTTGCGGTGGAATCGTAAAAAACGATCCTGCGGAAGCACCACGCTCAATTGAAACTACTGCTAATCCATTGCGCACACTAGAACGGATTCTTTTGTACGCTGCTAACAAACGCTCTTCAATCTGACCTTCAAACTCAGCCGATTTTTCCATCAAGAAGTTTTCTTCTTTCTGCGTCTCAGCCATGATATCATTCAACTCTGATTTCTTGTGCTTTAAATGGGTTGATTTTTGATCTAAACGCTCCTTTGAAGTAGCAATTACTTCTTTTTTGTGATCAATAGAAGCTTTCAATTCTTTAATTTGCTTTTCAGCCAATTGTATTTCTAATTCCTGAAACTCTACCTCTTTAGTTAACGAGTTAAATTCACGGTTGTTTCTAACTTCTTTTTGTTGTGCAGTATATTTTTTAATCGCCGCTTGGTGCTCTTCAATAGCACTTTTTTTGGTTTTGATTTGCTCTTCAATAGAAACTAAATCACTTTTTAATTTATCTAAACGAGTGCTTAAACCGGTAACTTCATCTTCTAAATCTTCCACTTCTAAAGGTAATTCCCCTCTAACGTTTCTGATTTCATCAATTCTTGTATCTATGATTTGTAAGTCATAAATAGCTCTCAATTTGTCTTCAACACTTAGTTCTTTTGTAGTCGCCATATTTTATAAGTACTTAACTGGATTTGTATTTTCTTCCGAAAAAATGATGGCAAAATTAAGGATTTTTTTCTTAAGAAAATCAACAATATAATTTTTTGTAAATCTTTCACTTTCAAAGTGTCCAATATCCGCTAAAACGATTTGATTTTCAGCTTCATAAAAGTTGTGGTACTTCAAATCGGCCGTCAAGAAAATAGTAGCGCCCGCTTGGATAGCGTTCTTAATTGCAAAGCTGCCCGACCCGCCCAATACCGCCACTTTTGTGATCGATTTGCCCAAGAATGCACTGTGACGTATCCCACCACAACCCATTTTGTCTTTGACAAACAATAAAAAGGCCTCTTCATCCATTGCCTCCTCCAATTCGCCGATCATGCCCAACCCAATGTTTTGATGGGTATTCTGTAAATCATAAAGTTCGTAAGCTACCTCTTCGTACACATGGTTTGCCAACAACGCCTGTAGTACCTTAGATTGTAAATGCTTCTCAAAGGTTACTTCAATTTTAACCTCCTCGGCTTCAACAAACTCAAAGCGGTTGCCTATCTCTGGAGTACTGTCGGCATTGCCCCTATAACTTCCCACGCCCTTCGAACTAAAACTGCACTCCTCATAATTGCCTATCGAACCCGCTCCGGCCTCAAACAATGCCTTACGCAATTGCTCAGCATAGTGGGGCGGGATGAAGGTAACCATCTTCTGAATGAACTTCGGTTTCGGAATCAAAATGCGGGTATTGATCAGTCCTAAGGCATCACAAAAGATCTTGTTCACGCCTTGCTTGTGATTGTCTAAAGCCGTATGAACCGCATAAATAGCAATATCATATCGGATCGCTTTTAGTACAGCGCGCTCGACATAGTTTTTTCCCGTAATTTTTTTCAAACCCGAAAAGACAATGGGGTGGAAGCAAACAACCAAATTACAGTGTTTAGCAATAGCTTCATCAATAACATTTTCCAAGGCATCGTGGCATACCAAGATTCCCGTAAGTTCGGTTTCGTCATGGCCTATCAATAAACCTACATTATCAAAATCTTCAGCATAGGCTAAAGGCGCCATTTCTTCTAAAATTGGGAATACTTCTTTTATTTTCATAGTATTTTTTTTCGACCTAAACTTTTATGCCACCGTTTAAAACTTATGTGGCCCATTCATATAAATATTCCTTAATAGTCCATACGCCATTTACTTTTTCAAATAGCAAATAACTGCTGTTGTTGTGTTCTATGGTGCGGTAAAAAGCGACCTTCACTAAGGCACTATGGCCATTAGCAAAGTAAATCGGTTTGCTAATAATCATCAACCGCTGGTTATTTTCTCCATGTTGGGCATAGGATACTTTAAACTCTTCCATAGAAACGCATTGGTTCACCTTGCTTTTCAAGTACTGGTTTTGCCCCGTAAACAATAACTGGTATGCCGCCATCCAATCTTCATTAGCTGTGATATCGATCTGTGCCTTTATGGTCTCAGCATGCTTTTTAAGGTAGTCACTTTCTGCGAGTACTGCCATTACTTCTTCGTTGTTAGGAGCCTTTTTACAATAAAAACTCAACAACTGCAAACGACCCTTAGCAATGACTTTCTCTTCCTTATAGTATTTCGTAAAGATGACTTTTAATAAAGCCGCATCCTCCTGATCCTGCGCAAAAGCACCAGCAGTGGCCATTAAAAATAAAGCTAAAACCAAGGATACTATTTTCATATCAATCACAAAAAAAACAATCTTTTCCAAAGATATAACGTTTTACGCAATTCTTATAAAAACAATTTACCAACGACCTTAAAAAAATAGTCGCGCTGCGTAGCTAATATTTTTATCTTTGTTACATGAATTGGTTGCGAAAAGTACTGTTTCCCTTTGCCATACTCTATGGCTTGATTACCTCAATCAGAAATTTTCTCTATGATGTAGGGCTGCTAAAAGCATATTCGTTCGATATTCCCGTTATTGCCGTAGGAAACTTAAGCGTAGGCGGAACCGGAAAAACCCCTCAAATAGAATACTTAATCCGTTTACTGTCGCCTCAATATAAAATAGCCACACTAAGCCGAGGCTATAAACGACAATCAAAAGGTTTTGTGCTAGCTGATGCCAAATCCAACGCAGCATCTTTAGGAGACGAACCTTTCCAATACTACAAAAAATTTCCGCTAATTCAGGTGGCAGTCGATGCCGATAGACGAAATGGGATTACCCAATTAGGAGCCCAAAAAAACAAACCCGAAGTTATTTTACTAGACGATGCCTTCCAGCACCGCAAAGTCAAAGCTGGGTTCTATATCCTATTAACCGCCTACGATGATTTGTTCTGTGATGATTATATTTTGCCGGTTGGGAGCCTAAGAGAGGGACGAAGGGGCGCAAAACGAGCCGACATGATAATTGTCACTAAATGTCCGCCGACGATTTCGCAAATTGCACAGCGAACTATTAAAAACAAAATAGGATTGGATATCCCACTTTTCTTCAGCTGTATAGCCTACGATGATGCCATTTACAATGATGCGCACAGCATGTCAGTAGCCGAAAGCAAATCAAAAGAACGATTGCTGTTGGCCGGCATTGCAAAACCCCGACCTTTTTTTTCCTTTATGGGTGCCAAAAAAGAGAACACCATGGTATTCCCCGATCACCATCACTTTACCGATAGTGATATCGACACGATTAAAACAAAAGCAGGCAACAGTATCATCATCACAACCGAAAAGGATTTTGTACGCTTGCAAACGGATGTTTTAAAAGAACAATTATATTATTTACCGATTAAAAGCCAACTCATAACTAATCAGGAAGCTTTTGATCAAACTATCTTAAACTATGTGGGAACTTGTACAGGAAACCGTTAATTATATTAAAAGCAAAACCAACTTCACGCCCGAATACGGTGTAATCTTAGGGTCGGGCTTAGGAAGTTTTACCGACGATATTGCGATCGAATTCACACTGCCATACCACGAAATCCCTAATTTTCCGGTATCTACCGTGCAAGGCCATAAAGGGGCACTGGTCTTCGGAACCATCGGCCATAAGAAAGTGGTAGCCATGCAAGGCCGCTTTCATTACTACGAAGGCTACTCCATGCAAGAGGTTACCTTTCCCGTGCGCGTCATGAAATACCTGGGGGTTAACAAACTAATCGTTTCCAATGCTGCTGGCGGAGTGAATCCTGAATACAGTGTCGGCTCCATTGTGCTTCTGAAAGACCACGTCAACATGATGCCCGAACATCCTCTTCGTGGTAAAAACGACGAACGCTTCGGTCCTCGTTTTGTAAACATGAACGAACCTTATAGTGTTCAAATGATTGCCAAAGCAAAGGAAGTGGCAAAAGCCAACAATATCGACGTGTTTGAGGGTGTATATATGTCTTTACAAGGCCCAACGTTTGAAACCTTACACGAATACAAAATGGTGAAAAACATCGGCGCCGATTGTGTAGGGATGTCCACCGTTCCCGAAGTAATCGTGGCCCGTCATATGGAATTAGAATCCTTTGGTATTTCCGTGATTACCGATATCGGTAGTGAAGAGCACCTAGAATCCATAACCCACGAAGAAGTATTAAAAGCTGCCACGGCAGCCGAACCGAAAGTACGCCAACTCATCAAAGAATTAATTCTGCTGTACTAACTCAAGTTCATGGCGATGATGCGATAAAACGTTTCCGGCTCAAAAGGCTTGGTGATTACATCTGTCATGCCAAAAGACAACAGCATCTCTCTGTTTTCATTCAAGGAGATTGCCGTCAAAGCAATAATCGGTTTTTTGATGTCAAATTCCCTTATGTTTTGGGTAGCAATCGTTCCATTAATACCCGGTAGATGCACGTCCATTAGGACCAAATCAAAGTCATTAGATTCCTTCAACAAAGCTACCGCTTCCTCACCGTTGTCAATGATCTTACATTTTATGCCTTTGTTTTCCAGCATTTTCTTGGTCACCATTTGGTTGATCTTATTATCTTCCACCACCAGCAAATACTTGCCCTCCAACACGTCATCTGAATAGTATTTCGGTTTTTCAATTTGAATCTCAGCATTACCATGCAACAAGTTCAATTCAAAATCAAAGGTAGTACCCACATTCACTTCACTAACCAAATTGATTTCGCCACCTAAGAGGTCAACCAATTTCTTAACAATTGTTAGCCCTAATCCAGTACCGCCATACTTGCGGTTAATTTCAATGGAACCCTGCGAGAAACTGTCAAAGATGGTTTCTTGCTTTTCTTCGGGTATCCCAATGCCGTTATCACTCACGGCAAAATTAATACGGGAATAATCCTCCTCTTCTTCAACCAACTTAGCGACTACTTTCACTTCACCGTTTTTAGTGAACTTCAAAGCGTTGTTAATCAAATTAATAAAAATCTGGGATAACTTAGTGGGATCACCCAACAAGACATCGGGTATCGCTGGGTCTATTTCTAAAATAAAGGCATTGTTGTTCTTAGCTGCAATCTCGCGCATCGTATTCTGAATGTCAACCATCAATTGCTTAATGTGAAAGTCAATGTACTCTATTTCAATATTACTCGACTCAATGCGGTTAATCTCCAAAATCTCATTAATAAAGGTCAGCAAGTAATTGCCCGAAAATTTTAGCGAATTCAAATAATGTACCTGGCTTTCCTTTGGACTGTCCTCAATCAATAAGTGGGTAATTCCATTAATCGCATTCAAAGGAGTACGCAACTCGTGACTTACCGTAGACAAGAACTCAGCCCTTGCTTTTGAAGCTTTCTCGGCTTTGTCTTTAGCAATTTGCAACTCAAAGTTTTTCTCCCGCAATAAATGATTCGACTGACTCCGAATAATGTTGTTTTTGTAGAGCGACAAACTTAATAAGGATAAGATCGATATCAATGCTATGGCCAAAATACTGATGAGCTTGGCAAACTTATTCGTTTTCTGCTGCGCCTCATTCTCCTTCGTCATCATTTCCAAAGCACGCATGCGCTCACTTTCTTTAAATGCTTCATAATCATCGGCATCCAATTTGACATTGTTTAAATGCGACAAACTGTCTTTCAAGCTAAGATGGTCTTTCAAAAAGGTATACGAACGCTTTACATCCAGTAACTTGTCATAGGTTTTGCTTAACTCCAACAAGATTTTGACTTTCTGATCTAAGTTACGATCCTTAAGATTACTCGCTAAGGCACGGTTGAGGTAATTCGCCGCTAGGTTGTTATGGTCTCTTGAGGCTTCAAGGGAACCTAACTGGTACAAAGCTTCGGTACGGGTTTTGAAGACGTCTTTGACTTCGCTTTCAGAAACGATTTCAGTAAATAATTTGGAAGCCAAATCAAACTGTCCTTTGTTTTTATACAAGATGCCCTTCTGCAAATTCAAAAACTCAGAAGCATCTATTTTCAAGGACTGGTAAATGGATTCTGCCTTGTCAAAATGTTCTTCCGCTTGGTCAAAATCCTCCATGCTCATATAACAAAGCCCCATGTTGTAATAACACAAAGCATAACCGGTCGTAGGAGGGATCTGGCTGTAGAAATCAGCACTCTGCGAAAAAGTCTCGAGCGCATCATTGACTTTCTTTAAATCAAAATAGGTGGATGCCAAGGAAAACAAGGCACGCGCTTTACCTTTTATATTACGTCGGGCTTTAGCATAATTAAAAGCCTTTTGCGAAAAAGCTAATGCAAATTTGTAATTGTTAGTCTTCTTGTTAAAATTGGCCAATTGGATATAATAGGAGGTACTGTCAACTCGTGCGACAGGTTTCTTTTGTCCAAAGCTCAAGGTTTGAACCAATAAAAGCACCCAAAACCATCTCATAAATTGAAGATTTTCATACTATTAGGACGCTAAAAGTACTAAATTATTTTTTTAACAAAAGAATCAAATCGATAATTCGGGAAGAATACCCTATTTCGTTGTCATACCATCCCACCACTTTTACCATTTTATCAATAACCGAAGTGAGTTGGGCATCAAACAAACAGGAATGAGGATTCCCCAAGATATCAACCGATACGATAGGGTCTTCCGTATAATCTAAAATCCCCTTTAAGTGGGTTTCAGAAGCTTTTTTGAAAGCGGCATTAATTTCTTCTATAGTAACTTCTTGGGTAACATAACAGGTAATGTCGGTTAAAGAGCCATCCGGTACGGGTACTCGGATACCACTGCCTCCAATCTTGCCTTCCATCTCGGGAAATATCTTGGTCAAGGCCTTTGCCGCTCCGGTAGTAGTAGGAACAATCGACTGACTAGCGCCACGGGCCCTGCGCAAATCTTTATGGGGCTGGTCGTGCAAACTCTGATCCGTAGTATAGGAGTGTACCGTTGTAATATAAGCTTGGGCAATGCCGCATAGTTCGTTAATGACCTTAATCATCGGTGCCGCGTTGTTGGTCGTACAACTAGCATTAGAGACAATGGTTTCTGATCCCTCTAGGATGTGCTCGTTAACCCCCAAAACAACGGTCTTAATTTCGGGAACCTCAGAAGGAGCAGAGAGGATGACTTTTTTCGCTCCAGCTAAAATGTGCTGGTTAATGTCGTCAAACGTTTTATATTTTCCAGTAGATTCTACCACAAAATCAATATCATGAGCACTCCAATCCAATTGTGCAATCTCGCGCTCATGGAAAAATAAATAGGGTTTCCCGTCTATGATAATCGAACAATCATCATAAGTAACTACCCTAGGCAAAACACCATGGATGCTATCATACTTAATCAAATGGGCCATTGTTCGCGTATCCGCAATATCATTAATCGCCACGACTTCCAGACTAGGATGGTCCAAAAGCAAACGAAACAAATTGCGCCCGATGCGCCCAAAACCATTAATGGCAATACGTGTTTTCTTATTCATGGGGTTCTATATGAATCAATACATGGCCCAGCTGGGGTAATTCACTGCGTAAAGTGTCTTTTAATAAATGGGAAATATCATGTCCTTCTTTGACCGATAAATGCGCATCCACCAAAGCATGCAAATCCACATGGTACTTCATGCCTGCCTTTCGGATAAAGCATTTTTCAGTATCGATAACGCCCGGTACGGTCTGTGATACCCTGCGGATATCGACCACTAAATCGTCATACAAATGCTCATCCATGATCTCCCCCAAAGCAGGGCGGAAAATCAAATAACTGTTATACAAAATAAAGCCACTGGCAAACAAGGCCGCCCAGTCATCGGCCGATTCATACCCCTTCCCCATAGACAACGCTATGGAAATGCCTATAAAGGCCGCAACCGAGGTAATCGCATCACTGCGGTGGTGCCAAGCATCAGCCCGTAAGGACGAACTGTTCGTTTCCGTCGCTTTTTTCATCACCCTACGAAAAGAATATTCTTTCCACACGATGATGACTCCCAAGATAAGCAAGGTCCAAGCTTTTGGTAAAGCGTGTGGTGTTCCTATATTTAAGATGCTTTCATAAGCAATAATCACTGCCGAAGCAATCAAAAAGCCCACGACTAAAAAAGTTATCAAAGGTTCCGCTCTTCCGTGCCCATAGGGATGGTTTTCATCGGCAGGCCGACTAGAATACTTCAAACCAAACAGCACTAAAAACGAGGAAAAGATATCGGTAGTCGATTCAATAGCATCCGCAATTAAAGCATAGGAGTTGCCAAAGATACCCGCCAGCCCTTTGATGAGTGCCAATGCAGCATTGCCTATCAAACTAAAATAGGTAGCCTTAATGGCCGCTTGGGTGTGGGTAACCTCCATGGTGTCCAATTATAAGATGTGCTTCTCAGCGTGGTAAGACGAACGTACCAAAGCACCGCTTTCTACATGTCTAAAGCCCATTGCTTTGCCAATCTTCTCGTATTTCTCAAACTGCTCAGGTGTAATGTATTCTTTTACAGGTAAGTGCTTTTTACTCGGCTGCAAGTACTGCCCAATCGTCACGATGTCAACGCCATGATCACGCAAGTCTTGCATCGTTTGAATTACCTCTTCTTCGGTTTCGCCTAGGCCTAGCATGATGCCCGACTTCGTTCTGCGAATCCCCTGGTCCTTTAAGTATTTCAAGACGGCTAAACTACGGTCGTATTTGGCTTGGATGCGCACTTCACGAGTTAGACGTCGTACGGTCTCTACATTGTGAGATACCACCTCGGGATTTGCTTCCACAATACGGTCAATAATGCGTTCTACGCCTTGGAAGTCGGGGATCAGGGTTTCTAAAGTGGTTTCCGGATTCATACGACGGATCGCCTGTACCGTTTCATACCAAATAATCGAACCCATATCTTTCAAGTCATCGCGGTCCACACTAGTGATTACCGCGTGCTTTATTTTCATAATCTTAATGGATCGGGCTACTTTCTCAGGTTCATCCCAATCTACGGTTTCGGGCCTACCAGTTTTTACGCCGCAAAAGCCACAGGAACGGGTGCAAATATTCCCCAAGATCATAAAGGTAGCGGTGCCTTCACCCCAACATTCACCCATATTCGGACAACTGCCCGAAGTACAAATGGTGTTCAATTGGTATTTGTCTACCAAACCGCGAAGTTCTGTATATTTTTGGCCAATAGGGAGCTTTACTTTCAACCACTTAGGTTTCCCTACCGGCAAATTGTTGTCAATCAATGATTCCATAGTCCAATTTTTTGCGGTACAAAGATACAAAGGTAATTGTTAGAATAGGAAAATCACGAACCCGATTTTTAAAGAAAAAAGGCAGCAAAATAAAATCTATTTTTCACAACCTCAATAGTCTATTATCTATTATTTATCAGTCTATTATCTATCCGTCTATTATCTATCCGTCCATCATCCCTGCGTGCCGGCAGGCAGGTGTTAGTCTTTCTTCCTAACAAAATACATCTTCCCAATCTCAATCTCAAAAACAAGCTCCTGCTCGTTCAATAAAGCAATAGTGGCATCTTCATCCATACCTCCATTATCTCGATTGCTTTTCTGCGTCAAGGTCTTACCGTCATCCTCAAATTTATAGGTTCCTGTAATCTGTGTTTGCTCGTTCCCACGTTTAACAGTATTGTATTTCCCATCCGCCGTAAAGCACACCTCCGAGTTTAAAGCTTCCTCTTGCATTTTGGCCGACATGAATTTAGGATCCGTTAGTTCCATCTTTTTCAAAACCCAACACCCCACAATTTTTGTAGCATTATCCTTTTGAGCCACAACGTTCATAGTGGAAAACGCCAATATCAAAAACAAAATTTTAAAACATTTCATAAGTACTTATCTATTAACTATTGTTTTTCTTTTTCGCAAGTATAGAATAAACCATCGGAATTTTGTCATCCAATTGTTCAATTCGATATTTTTTAGGTTCAAATTCTATAGTCTTGTTGAAGCAATTATAAGGGGAATAATCGTATTCGTCAAGCTGGTCTATTTCAAGACCGTTTTTTATCAAACTATTAATCACCTCACTCAATCCATGATTCCACATGACATAGTCTTGCGAAATCGCAGCTGTTTTGTCCGCATAAGTTCCAGTTTCCGACTCAAGTATGGCCCCCGAATTAAAATAGCGATAGGCTATTTTTTCAAAGTTGTCATCAAACATCCAAACTACAGGATGGAATTCTACAAACACAAATTGTCCGTTTGGTTTTAAAAATTTAGAAACAACTTTTGCCCATTGCTCTAGGTCAGGCAACCAACCAATGGTTCCATAACTTGTAAATACGATATCAAATTCTTGATCTAAATGATTAGGTAAGTCGTAAATATCACAACAAATAAAGGTGGCATTTGCTTTTAGGTCTAGGGCAATTTGGGTAGCACTTTCAATGGCTTTGTCTGAAAAATCAACTCCGGTAACAGTGGCGCCTAGCCTATGTAACGAGAGGGTGTCCTGCCCAAAATGACACTGCAAATGCAAAATCGTTTTACCAGTTACCGCTCCTAGCAAGGCTAACTCAATGCTGTTTAAAGAGGTGTTTCCCTTTAAGAAATTTTCAAGATCGTAAAAGTCTGACTTCATGTGGATGTCAGTTCGATTGTTCCAGGATTGTCTATTTATTTCTAAATAATTACTATCGTTACTCATTTAATTCTTCATTTTAAGGGTTCCAGGCACTTGATCTCATAAATAGTACAAGTACTTATCGTTCAAAAGTCATATCATATCGGTGCATACCTATTTCGTAATAATCCGGCGTAATTTTTGTTGTTTTAAATCCATGCTTTTCAAAGAACCCATACGAGTATTGTGTCGTGTCAATAAGAACGGGAACTCTTGGTTTAAGCATTTTTATTTGGTCCAATCGGTACAGTAATAGTTTTTTTCCAAATCCTTGTTTATGAAAGTCTTGATGAATAAGACCCCACGTTAGAGAAATTATACCTGTATTGTCTTTGTCGCCATAGCCACCGCAACCAATTATTTTGTCGTTGTACTTCATGACGTAAAACCGAGTTTTGTTCCCGTCGCTTTCAAGTCTAGTTAAAAAAGCATCAAAATCTTTAATTTCTTCCGTAGTAAAATATTCAGGCACATTACTCTTAAAAGCAATTAAGCAACCCATTCTGTCTACTGTTCCATATGCTTTTATTGCTAGTTCCATTTTTTCTTGGTCTATTGTCAACGATTCAGTTTTTCGGTTCTACAAAATGTCACTCTTTTAATTTGTGGATTGTATATGTTCTGAAATAATTTGATGGCATAGTTTATAGATTTAAACTAAAAACAATAATCTCAATAAGCATATCAAAGCACAAAAAATAAAGCAAAGGATATACATCCATTTTTTAATGATACTAGTTCTTGTGCCTATTTAGTCCAAACCTTTTTCTCTTCTAATTTTTACATTCCAATTCATAACCTGATAAATGGTATAGGCTAAGCCTAGAAAAAAAATCATGTAAAAGAAATTCTCCCAAGTATCCGATTTAAAAATGATTCTAAGTGGTATATTCATGTTTTTTTTCTTATTCCGTCAAAATAGTTAAACTATAAATTATTTTAGCATTTCTTATTACGCCAAGATTAGTTGACATTTTATCTTTAATTATACTGTCGCCAACTTCAATTGTAACAGTTTTATTGGGCCAATAGTCAATCAATTCTCTTCCGTTGGATAGTTTTAATTTGGGAGTATTATGATTTAATTTATCGATATATTTTTTAACAACAACCGCCTTATAGTGCTGATTTAAGACCGCATCTCTTCGTTGGTTTTCAAAATACCCCATTTGATTCAGAACCAAAAGCAGCGTAGCGATTAGTACAATCAGGATGCCCAAAATTATTTTTGAGTTCCGATCAAATATTTCAGTAGTTCCTTCATTCATATGTTTTCTACTTCAAATCCCCGCTCCGCAAAGTCTTCAGACTTTGAGGCCCGAATTAAGTTCCTCTTTTTTTACTTTGTTTGTAATTTCCCATGTTCCATACAGCAGCAACCATAAAGGAATACAAAACGCTAAATAAATGAATTTATCATTGAAGGTAAAAATCAGCAGATACAATAAAACTAAACCAAAAAATAGTGAAAACCCTCCAGCAAATAGCTTGAGTAATTTCGGCGCCTCTCTTTTTGTTAATCCTAAAATAATCAGGGATGTAATACTAATAACAAATAGAACTACAATTGCATTTATAATAGCAAAACCAGCACCTGCCTCAATTTTTTGATCCACCAAAACGAATAGAAATAGGAGGAGTAAAATAACCCTTGAAACCATCCAAAAATAGTGTGTTTTTCTGTAGAAAGTTTTTAATAGTTCCATATTGGCTTGTTGCAGCGCTAGTACAAATTACTCAAATACGCCCATCACTTAGTAGCGCATTTCTTTCAAAGATACTTATTTATTTTAAAAACGGACCTTCAAAAATATACTTTCTACTGCTTATTTACCGCGCTATTTAAGGTTATTTCTACTCATTTGAATCCTTATTTCTCTTGTTTTTATCGCTAAAATCAAACAAAAAGTATCTGTTTTTGTCCTAAAACAAGCTAGTTTCAAGCGTAAAACACCTAGTTTTTCAATTTATCCGCATGCGACAAACTGTTTATGCCTATGCATTGATCCG
>JBJONL010000069.1:0-2893 GCA_046051865.1 Bacteroidota bacterium
AATAGTGCCTATAAATTCGACTTCCCAATACATAAACCCTTTTTTGAACTAACAGAAGAGCAAAAAGAACTCCTTTGGAAAGGAAATAAATACTTTACCGGCTTAGACGAATTCTTTCAGGAACTAGAAGAGAAAAATTATAAAATCCAAAATCGTGTCATGCTTTCTCGCTACCGTGGGAAAACAAAATGCAATGTTTGTAAAGGCAAAAGACTTCGCAAAGAAGCCAATTATATTACAGTTGGTGAAAAAACAATTTCCGAATTGGTAGACTTGTCAATCAAACGATTAATACCATTTTTTGACCAACTCCAACTTTCACAATACGAAGCCAAAGTAGCCAAAAGACTTTTAATCGAAATAAAGAGCCGCCTACTATTCTTAAGCGATGTCGGCCTAGACTATCTGACTCTAAATCGTAATTCAGCAACACTCTCTGGAGGTGAATCACAACGTATTAACTTAGCCACTTCTTTAGGTAGTAGCCTAGTAGGTTCTATGTATATATTGGACGAACCTAGTATCGGACTCCATCCACAAGACACCGAACGCCTGATAAAAGTACTCAAGAATTTACGCGATTTAGGAAATACGGTCATTGTTGTAGAACACGATGAAGACATCATGAAAGCCGCCGATCGTATCATCGATATCGGCCCAGAAGCCGGAACTTTTGGAGGCGAATTAGTAGCCGAAGGTTCTTTCGCTGAAATCCTAAAAGCGGATTCCTTAACGGCTAAATACTTGAACGGCCAACTAGAAATTGCAATCCCAAAAAAACGAAGAACTTCTAATAACAGTATCCAAATAAAAGGGGCCCGCGAAAACAATCTGCAAAACATTGATGTCACCTTCCCTCTTGAAAGCCTTACCGTCATTACGGGTGTATCAGGTAGTGGAAAAAGTACCTTAGTGAAGAAAATTCTATTCCCTGCCATGCAGAAAAAAATAGAAGGTATCGGAGATAAAGCAGGCCAATTCAGCGAAATGACAGGCAGTTTCGCTCACATAAAACATATTGAATACGTAGACCAAAACCCTATCGGAAGAAGCTCGCGCTCTAACCCGGTTACCTACATCAAAGCCTATGATGACATCAGAGATCTTTATGCCAAAGAAAAACTATCGAAAATTAGAGGCTACCAAGCCAAACACTTTTCTTTCAATGTAGATGGAGGGCGTTGCGAAACCTGCAAAGGAGAAGGATCCATCAACGTAGAAATGGTTTTCATGGCCGATGTATCACTCCCCTGCGATACCTGCGGAGGAAAACGATTTAAAAAAGAAGTACTCGAAGTAACATTTGAAGGAAAGAATATTGACGATATTCTAACCATGACCATCGACGATGCCATAGCCTTCTTTGGTGAAAACAAACAAACTAAAATCATTCAGAAACTCCAACCCTTACAAGATGTCGGTCTTGGATACGTACAATTAGGACAATCCTCCTCTACACTATCGGGTGGTGAAGCACAACGTATAAAATTAGCCTCGTTCCTGGTAAAAGGAGTAACCAAAGAAAAGGCGCTGTTTGTTTTCGACGAACCCACAACAGGACTTCACTTTCACGATATCAAAAAATTATTGGCTTCTTTCAATGCTTTACTAGAAAAAGGGCATTCCATCATAGTAATCGAACACAACCTAGATTTAATCAAGTGCGCTGATTGGATCATCGACCTAGGCCCTGAAGGAGGTGAAAATGGTGGACAATTATTAGCCGTGGGTACCCCGGAAGAGTTAGTCAAAAATAAAAATTCTATTACGGGACATTACTTAAAAGATAAATTATAAAATTGCCCTAGTTTAGTATTCTGATAATGGTCCAATACAAGGCAGTGCATGCAATAAGACTTGATATAGGATAGACTACTCTTTCAGTATACCAATGCTTCTTCTTTATTTTATAAACTAAAATAAAAAGCACATATAGTATGGCGATTTGAGCTACTTCAACCCCCAAATTAAAAGAAAGGACTGAAGCTAATATTTGGCTTCTGGGCAAATCTACACTTAGTAATCCCGCTGCAATTCCTAGACCATGTACTAATCCAAATGCAAATATGATAACTAGTCGCCAGGAATTCATTTTACTGTGAATAATATTTTCAACGGCAGCAATAAGTATACTGAAAGTAATTAAAGGTTCAATAATCTCCGAATGTGGTAGTAATAATCCATAGGCAACCATTACTAAAGTTAGACTATGAGCCAAAGTAAATAACGAACATTGAAGTACCACGTTACGAACTGAAGGATTAAAAAAAAACAAACATACCACAAACAATACATGGTCAAAACCAAACGGTAATACATGAGTAAAACCTATTTTTAAATAATAAACTAATGTCTCAAAATAGGTCATTCTTTAACTAATTTTATTGCTTCAGTAACACCACTTATTTTTAGCATATAGGTCCCTTTTGTTAACGACGAAAAATCCTGTTTTTCAATAGCAGTGCCACAGTAGCATAATTGACCAGAAATCGAATATAATTCACAGTACAAATTAGAATCTGTTTCATTAAATACTATTTTCGATGCAAATGGATTTGAAATTACTTTAATTTTTCTAGTTGAATTTATTAAAGATTGATTACCTAATAAAGTAGGATTGCCTCTTACACATAATACATAATTCAAATTGGTTTTCAGATCATAGGTGGTAATTCCATATTGAGTACTCCAATACCAAGCACTGGCGGGATTAGCTGAATTAGGCTTTAAAGTCGTAGATGACCAATAGTTATGGACTCCTATTGTACTAAGAAAAATACTGTTTGTTGCAGGGTTAGCAACACTATAATCACTCAAAGATTGTAATTCCTTTATATTAGGTAATCGCCAATCTGTTTGACCTGCTAAATTCAATTCCTCTGCATAAACTAAA
>JBJONL010000070.1:0-19944 GCA_046051865.1 Bacteroidota bacterium
GGACAAAGAGAGTATAACTCTTATAAAGGACAAAAGAAATATCCATGGTCTGGTGATTACACGCGTTCTGGTAAGAGACAAGTTAGAGGGGACCAATTGGCCAACTTTAAACAAGGAAAAGGAGATTACGGTGGTCTTGCAGGATGGTCTGACGACGGCGCTGATATCACGAATAAAGTTAAATCATACCCTCCAAATGATTTCGGATTGTATGACATGGCAGGAAACGTTGCAGAATGGGTAGCGGATGTGTACCGTCCTATCGTTGATGATGAGGCGAACGACTTCAACTACTTCAGAGGAAACGTTTACATGAAAAACAAAATTGGTGACGATGGTAAAGTAGAATTGGTTACGGGAGAAACACAGAAATTTGATACGTTACCAAACGGTAAAATTGTATCGAGAAACTTACCGGGTCAAATTGCTCAAGTTCCAGTGGATGAGAAAGAAACGTATTTAAGACAGAACTTTAGTAAATCTGACAACAGAAACTACCGTGATGGTGATAAACAATCGACAAGATATTTCAAATTTGGTGGTTCAGAAGAAGGAGATGAGAAAGGAAATACACCAGACAGTCAAAGAATGTATGATTCACCGAAGCACAATGTTTCTGCTGACAGCTTAGGTAACATGGTTAGAAAATACGACAAGTCGAACAAAAGAACGACTTTAGTAAATGATGATGTTAGAGTATTTAAAGGAGGTTCTTGGAGAGATAGAGCGTATTGGTTAGATCCAGCGCAAAGAAGATACTTCCCGCAAGATATCGCTACGGACTATATCGGATTTAGATGTGCAATGTCTAGAGTAGGTCCGAAAGCAGACAAAAAGAAAAGAGCAAGAAACTAATTCTTAGTTTATGATTATACCAAAAAAGCCCTAATTTTAAGGGCTTTTTTATTTAATACCAGTACCATGACAGTTCAGACGATTCATGACTTATTTTTAAAGTGTACTAAGGTCTCTATTGATACGAGAAGAATAGAACACGATACTTTTTTTGTAGCGTTGAAGGGCGAACGATTTGATGCCAATACTTTTGCTAAAGAAGCTTTGCAAAAAGGGGCGCGTTACGTCGTTATCGATAATCCTTCCTACTATATTGATGAACGAACTATTTTGGTTGAAAATAGTTTGAAAACGTTACAAGACTTGGCACAATACCATAGAGACTACTTAAAGCTTCCTATTGTGGCACTAACGGGTAGTAATGGCAAGACCACAACCAAAGAATTGATTAATGTGGTGCTTTCAAAAAAGTATACAGTGAAAGCCACGGTAGGTAATTTAAACAACCATATAGGTGTTCCCTTAACTTTGTTATCCTTTACCCAAGCAACGGAGATAGGTATTGTTGAAATGGGCGCAAATCATCAAAAAGAAATTGAGTTTTTGTGTGCGATAGCCAAGCCTGACTATGGCTACATTACTAATTTTGGCAAAGCCCATTTAGAGGGGTTTGGCGGAGTTGAAGGTGTTATCAAAGGGAAAAGTGAGATGTATGCTTATTTAGATTCGCATCATAAAATGGCATTTGTCAATCTCGATGATCCGATACAAGTAAGTAAAACAACAGCACTGAAGCGGTTTACTTTTGGTCAAAAGAGTGTTGCGGCTGATTTAACGATAGAAAATTGTAGTGCTAATCCATTTGTAACCGTTTATATCAAGGGTGTTGCTGTTAATTCGCATTTAATAGGCTTGTACAATGCCCATAATGTCAATGCTGCAGTTGCTATAGGAACGCACTTCGGTGTGCCTTTAGATAGCATAAAAGAGGCTATTGAATCTTATATTCCGGAGAACAACCGATCGCAGCTCCTGCAGCAGGGGAGTAATCAAATCATATTAGATGCTTACAATGCGAATCCCAGCAGTATGCGTGTCGCTTTAGAGAACTTTGTTCAATTAGACAAGCCTAACAAAGCAATTATCATCGGGGATATGTATGAGCTAGGAGATGAAAGCTTGGTTGAGCATAGAGGTATCGTTGATTATTTAACGGAGAACGCTTCGTTCCCCTGTTATTTTGTAGGTAAAGATTTTTATGCTAACGCGGTTATGAAGTCCAATTATCATTTTTTTAATTCGTTTGAGGCTTTTGCTGACCAGCTTCCTTCCATTTCCTTTTCACAGTGTACTTTGTTGATAAAGGGATCTAGAGGGATGGCGTTGGAACGTGTTTTAGACTTTTTATAAGCACTAACTGTTTTTTAGGGCAAATTAAGATTGGCTATACTGCATTTTTTTAATAGTAAAATTGTAGAGTATTGATTTTTTTGAAGGTTTTGCTGTGGATTTAGCGTTTCCGTTTTAGTTAAAATCAGAATTACAAGACTAATTCACCTTTACATTACCTCTACATTCTAATTTAATTTTTTCAGAAGATTTTGATCTACATTCTAATATAATATGTAGATTAGCTCCTATTTCAAACGTTTGAGTAATTTTTTTTGTTGTATAGTTTTTATATAGTTAAACAAAAAATCAATATACAACATCTCTCGTACTTTTGATTTGAACTGTAAATTAACTTTATACTATGAAAAAAATTACTTTATTCATTTTCCTTTTGATCTTTTCAATGGGACAATCACAAACACTTACAGGTACTTGGAGGATGAGTCCTCAAGCGGGTGCTTTTGCTGTGGGACCATCCCAAGGTAATGGTTCTTACTTTTCAAGCTCATTGGCTGATGTGACAACTAGAGCTTGTTATTTTGATGATGATTACGTTTTCAATGCCGATGGAACTTTTACCAATGTGGTAGGTTCTCAGACTTGGATTGAAGGTTGGCAAGGTGGGACAGATTCTTGTGGTGCTCCAGTAGCGCCTCACAATGGATCTAACGCAGCTACTTATGTATACAATACAGGTGCTGCTACCATTACGCTTTCTGGTGTTGGAGCTTATCTAGGTTTGGCTAAAGCTTATAATGGAGCCGAATTGACTAACCCGGCTAATGCGCCTGCATCAATTACTTATAAGGTAACTTCTTTAACGGCTAATTTATTGACTTTAGATATCAATGTAGGTCCGGGTCTATGGTGGCGTTTTATATTGACTAAGCAAGGTGCTGCTGCTTCATGTACGGATGGAATTCAAAATGGAGATGAAACTGGTATCGATTGTGGTGGTTCATGTGCGCCATGTGCTGCTCAAGGAACTTTTGCTGGAACATGGAAAATGAGTCCGCAAGCCGGAGCATTTGCAGTAGGACCTTCTCAAGGGAATGGTTCTTATTATGCGAATAACTTAGCAGATGTAGCTACAAGAAACTGTTTCTTTGATGATGAATACGTTTTCAATGCTAACGGAACGTTCTCTAACGTTTTAGGTTCTCAAACGTGGCTTGAAGGTTGGCAAGGTGGAGCCGATGCATGTGGTACGCCTGTAGCACCTCACAATGGTTCTAATGCAGCTACTTGGACCTATAATTCTACAGCTAATACGGTTACACTTACAGGTGTTGGAGCCTATCTAGGATTGCCTAAGGCCTATAACGGTGGAGAATTAACCACTCCAAATGCGGCTCCCGCGTCGATTACTTATTTAGTTACTTCTATAACGGCTAATTTGTTGACTTTAGACATAAATATCGGAACAGGATTGTGGTGGAGATTTATCTTGGCGAAACAAGGTGTTGCACCTACTTGTACAGACGGAATTCAAAACGGAACTGAAACTGGTATTGACTGCGGTGGTTCATGTCCAAACGTATGTTTAACACCAATTAATTTACCAGTGACCTTTGAAGGTAGCGGTATCGATTATACCGTAACTGATTTTGGTGGTAATGCGTCTACCAAAGTAGTAGATCCTACGGATGCTAGTAATACAGTAATGCAATCGATTAAGACTTCTGCAGCTGAATTATGGGCTGGAACAACGATTGGAACCAATGCAGGTTTTTCTTCCCCTATCCCATTCACATCGGTAAATCGAAAAATGTATGTTAGAGTTTGGTCACCAAACGCTGGTATTCAAGTGCGTTTAAAGGTAGAAGAGTCAACTAATAATACACATACTTGTGAAACAGAAGCAACTACTACAGTAGCTAACGGATGGCAAACTCTACAATTTGATTTCAATAATCAGGTTACAGGTACGGCTGCTTTTAATGCTGCTTATTCTTTCAATATGGCGTCTATCTTCTTTAACTTTGGCGTTACAGGTGCTACAGCAGGTGAGAAAACGTATTATTTTGATGATGTAAGCTTTGGTTCGCCTTTAGCGATTTCAACATTCGACAAATCGAAATTTGATTTATATCCAAATCCAACCAACAACATTTTGAATTTAAGAAGCGACAATGTTATTGAAAACGTGATTATATACAATACGCTAGGTCAGCTAGTATTGAGACAAGATTTTTCAACTAATGAAGTTTCTATTCCGTTACAGCATTTATCTAAAGGCGTATATGTTATTACGGCTAAAGTTGGAAATGAGTTGTTAAGAAAACAGTTTATTAAAAATTAAGTTTAAGTTAATTGGTTTGGAAAGCACGAAATTCGTTTCGTGCTTTCCTTTTTTACAATTGTTTTATATTTGATTAAAAATCAAAAGCACCATAATAGATCCAAATTGGTATAAACATAACCTTATGAATAGTAGTAAGTCCATTTTTATTAGAATTAACAATGCATTTGTGGTATTGGCAATTTTATTAAGTTCTGTTTTATATGCACAAGAACTTCCTCCAATAGTTAAATATTCTCCTTCGGTTTATTCCGCTGGAAATCAAAACTGGATGATAACACAGGATAAAAAGCATTTTATGTTTTTTGCCAACAATGAAGGATTATTAGAGTTTAATGGTTCGAATTGGACTTTATATCCTTCGCCAAACGAAACTATAATCCGTTCGGTGAAAGTTATAGACGATTGTATTTATACGGGTTGTTATATGGAATTTGGGTATTGGAAAAGACAGAAGAGCGGACAGCTACAATATAGTTCTTTAAGCAAGACCATCAAAAATAAAATATTGGATGATGAGCAATTTTGGTCCATCTTAAAGTATGACCAATGGGTGCTTTTTCAATCCTTAAATCGAATTTATATCTATGACACGAAGGCTAAAAGCTTTTCAATTATCACGCCGAAGAGCAACATAATTAAAGCCTTTAAAACAGAAACAGGTATTTATTATCAAACGTTGTCGGATGGTTTCTTTGAAATTGAAAACGGGAAAAGCAAGCTTATTTCTAGTGATCCAGTTTTGTTAAAAAACAAAATCGTCGGATTGTTTAAGGACAACGATGGGTTGCAGCTTCTTACGCAAAATAATGGTTTTTTTGAACTGTCTAAGAACGGTGTATATCCTATAAAGACATCAATTGATTATGATTTGCAGGTAAGTAGTGTGTACAGTTGTCAAAAGCTTTCCAATGGAGGATTTGTCATCGGAACTATTTCTAATGGAATCTTTATCCTTAATAGTAATAGAGTGCTCAATTTTCACGTGACGCAAAACAAGGGCTTAAGTAACAATACCGCTTTGTCATTATTTGAAGATAATGATAAGAATCTTTGGGTAGGATTAGATAATGGAATCAATTGCATTAATTTACAATCGCCTATCAAAAGTTTCTCAGATGATACGGGAATATTAGGGACTGTATATACTTCGACCGTTTATAAGGATAAATTATACATCGGAACAAATCAGGGGTTATTTTGCAAAGCCTATCAAACGGATGAGCCGTTTCGATTTGTGCCGGGTACCAAAGGGCAAGTATGGTCATTGTACAGTTATGATGGCACGTTGTTCTGCGGACATGATTCGGGTACCTTTATAGTGGACAACGGTACGGCACAAAATATATTTTACCAATCGGGTACTTGGAAGTTTGAACCCATGCCAGGGCGAAGAGATGTGCTTTTCCAAGGGAATTATTTTGGAATCTCCGTTTTGAAGAATGAAGGAGGGCGATGGGTTTATAAAAACAAGTTAAAAGGATTTGATTATTCTTCACGTTATTTTGAAGTATTACCCAATTTAGATTTTTATGTTAGCCATGAGTACAAAGGAGTGTTTCGATTCCGTGCTACTGCCAACTTAGAAAGAGCGGAACAAGTCTTTACCTATGCTAATCCACCAAAAGGTAAGAACTCAAGTTTGGCAAAATACAACAATACCCTTTATTATGCCTATAAGGAGGGCGTGTTCAAACTTAATCCAAAAACGAAGCAATTTGTTAAAGACCCCTTATTGAGTAATGTATTTGAGAAAGGAGAGTTTACTACGGGGAAATTGACTGTAGATAAGTCGAATAAGATTTGGCTGTTTACTAAAAACTATATTAATTATTTTACTTCTGGTAAATTAACGACCCAACTTAAGAAAAATATTATTCCGATACCAGCCTCGTTGACTAACTCCATGTTGGGGTATGAAAACATTAGTAGGTTAACCAATTCGATATATTTAATAGGAACTACGGATGGGTATTATACCTTAAATATAGATGACCTGAGTTTCAAGAACTACAGTGTTTCGCTTACGGCCATTACGAGTAATAAACTTAACAAGAATTTAATTAATACCTCGATTGCAGAGGAAGGTGCGTTTAAATATGATGAAAATAATTTGACGTTCAGTTATACGGTGCCTGAGTACAACAAATACATCAATGCGGAATATCAATATTTGTTGGAGGGGATGCAAGACGAATGGAGTGAGTGGAATTCCAAATCATCGGTTAATTTTAAAAACTTATCTCCGGGCTCCTATGTGTTCAAAGTAAGAGCTAAGATTGCTAACTCCCCACCAGAAAATGTTGCCACCTATTCCTTTTCAATTTTGAAGCCATGGTATGCAACTAATTTTGCTTTATTTCTGTACTTCTTGTTATCGTTGTATTTGGCTTATTTTATTAATAAGCGCTATAAGGTATACTACCAACGCCAACGTGAAAAGTTGATCGAAGAGAACAATCTCTTATTGGAGATAAAAGAGTTAGAAAACAATCAGCAGTTGATGAAGCTTAGAAACGAGCAGTTGACAAAAGACGTGGATAGTAAAAGCAAAGAATTGGCTGTGTCGACGATGAATTTGATTAAGAAAAATGAATTGTTGTCCGTGATTAAGGAAGATTTGAAGAAAACATCAGAAGAAGGAAACCGTAATGTTAAATCGGTGATCACGACCATTAATAAGAACATTAATGAAGAAGATAGTTGGAATGTATTTAGAGAGGCTTTTGATAGTGCGGATAAGGATTTCTTGAAGAAAGTAAAGGTAGCGCATCCATCTTTAACACCAAATGATTTGCGTTTGTGTGCCTACTTGCGATTGAATTTGTCTTCTAAAGAAGTAGCACCATTATTAAACATATCGGTTAGAAGTGTAGAGATAAAACGATATCGATTGCGCAAAAAGATGGATTTACCGCATGAGCAAGGGCTTGTAGAGTACATATTGTCAATCTAGTTTGGCGATAAACTTTACACTTTACCTATACAAAAGCACAACAACATCGTTTTCGAATCGCATACCGTCAAATGTTTTTAGCTATCGCGGCGCTGTATAAATTAGATTTTCGCAATAAACAGACTCTATTTTAATGGTATTGCGAATAAAATACGGATTATTTTTCATTGTATATTTTTTGTTGTGGTTACTTTTAAATCAACAACTACTATAAATACTAATTTTAAAATTCTTAAAAACCAAAAAAATATTATGAAGCAAAAACTATTATTTCTCTTTATCTTTTTAATTTCTGTTGTTGGGTATTCCCAAGAATATGAAGTTAGTGGTAAAGTGACCGATGCCGTTACAGGATTACCGCTTTCGGGTGTCAATGTTGCACTAAAGAAATCGAAAGTTGGTACACAATCAGATTTTGATGGAAATTTTAAACTTGGTAAAATTCCAAGTGGTTCAAAAGTAGTGTTTAGTTATATTGGCTATGCTAGTTTTGAAGTTGTTGTAAACAAAGATCAAACCCTAAACGTAAGTCTGAAAGAAGATAAAAATACTTTGGAGGAAGTAGTTGTTGTTGGGTATACTACCAAGAAAAAGAAAGACGTGACCGGATCAGTTTCGGTAGTTTCTAGTAAAACAATAGAGGAGCTTCATCCCATTATTACTGCTCAGGCTCTTCAAGGAACAGTAGCGGGTGTTGTGGTGAATTCGGGTTCGGGAGCACCTGGTTCGGGATTTAGTGTAAATATTAGAGGTGTTTCTTCGAATACGAATAACCAGCCCTATTATTTAATTGATGGCTATGAAGGAGATATATCGTTACTAAATCCAGCCGATATCGAAAGCATCACGGTGCTTAAAGACGCGCAAGCTTCCGTTTATGGTTCGAAAGGAGCCAACGGAGTTGTTTTAGTCACTACGAAACTAGGTAAAAAGAATACGAAAACTAAAGTAGTTTTTAATGCTTATACGGGTTCTCAAGAAACCTCTAAAAAGCTAAACTTGTTGAATGCTACTGAATATGCACTGCTTTTGAATGAAAGTTTTGCAAATAACGGACAAACATTGCCTTATCCAAATGTTACAGGATTAGGGAAAGGAACAAATTGGCAAGATGAAGTCTTTCAAAAAGCGGCAATCACCAACAAAGACATTTCAATATCAGGAGGTTCAGAGAACATAGTGTATTCCTTCAGTGCTTCGAAAATAGATCAAGAAGGAATTGTTGGATTGCGTAAATCAGGATTTGATAGAAGTAATGCAAGAGTATCTTTAGGAGTGGATTTTTCGCCTAAATTTAATTTTTCAACGTCATTGAATTATTTGGATTATAACCGACAAGGCTTGAATGAAAATGGAATTGGTTCGGTACTATTTAATGCCATCAATACGCCGTCAACGTTAAACGTTTATGACTCTAGTGGTAATTATACCTTAGTGCCTGATACGCCAGGGTATGGAAATGAAGTAATCAATCCTTTGGCGCAAATAGAAAACACCTACAATAGTTATAACCAAAAGAAAATCTTTGGAAATTTTGTGTTGCAATACAAGCCGTGTAAAGAATTTAAGGTAACGACACGATACGGTTTCAACTCGGGTAATGATGTAGGTAAATCTTTTAGTAAACAAATATTTTACGGACAATCGAAGGTCTTTAACGTAGATAGAAATAGTGTTTCGCAAAATGCAACACGCTTTAGTGACTACACTTTTGATATGTTTGGAGAATTTGAAAAAACATTCCAAGAAAAGCACAAAATTAAAGTAACTGTTGGAGGAACGTTAAATGAATCAAAAGGAGAAGGCCTATATGCTACAGGTTATGATGTTCCTTATAACTCATGGGACTTTGCCGATATTGCCTTAGCGAATGGTACTCCACCTCCTGGCGTTATTACTACCGGTTCTTATAAAGCTACTCCTTATAAAAGACCCTCTTTATTCACTACGATTGATTATGATTATAAAGGAAAGTATTTTTTCTCTTTTATTGGTAGACGTGATCAATCCAGTAGATTTTCTTCAAAATATAGTGTAGCGTATTTCAAATCTATATTAGGAGGTTGGATTATTTCCAATGAAGACTTTTTCAAAAAAGGAGGATATATCAATTTCTTAAAAGTAAAAGCTAGTTATGGTACCTTAGGAAATGATGTTGCGCCTGCTAATGCTTACAGAGGATTGTTGTCGGGTGAAGCCACCTATGTTTTTGATAATGCTTTAGTTAATGGAGTTGCGGCGGGTCAGATAACGAATAAAGTGCTAAAATGGGAGACCGACACTAAATTGGATTTAGGATTTGAATCAAAATGGTTCAAAAATAAACTAGAGGTGACGGCGGATTATTTTAACGATACTCGTACCGATTTAATTATTGGAGGTGTTCCTATTTCAGGTATAAATGGAGGATATGCGCCTGGTTCTGGAGCTCCAACCATTAATGCAGGAACGGTTAGAAATACCGGACTAGAGTTTGCTGTCAATTACAAAAACAGTGATAATCAATTGAAGTATGAAGTAGGATTTAACATTACTACGATCAATAACAAAGTAACAAAAGTTAATAATTCGACTGGTTTTATTGAAAGCGGTTCGTTTGCTATCGGACAATTGGCACCTACACGCATGGAAGAGGGACAGCCTATGGGTGTGTTCTATGGTTTGAAAACAGATGGTATATTCCAAAATCAAGCAGAGATTGATGCGGCACCAGCTCAAAATTTTGGAACGCCAACTGCGCCAGGGGATATTCGTTTTAAAGACATCAATGGTGATGGAGTAGTGGATGTAAAAGATAGAACCTATATAGGAAAACCAATTGCTGATTATACGTTAGGGTTCAATATTAATTTAAAATACAAAGGGTTTGATTTTGTTTCTTATGCTTATGCTTCAGTGGGTAATGATTTAATCAGAAACTACGAAAGAACAGAAAATAAATTAAACCGTTTAAATTATGTGTTGGACCGTTGGACAGGTGAAGGAACTAGCAATAGTGTTCCAAGAGTTACTACGGGTCCTTCAAGTAATAATCTATTCTCTGATTACTTTGTGGAAGATGCTTCTTTCTTGAGAATACAAAACGTTCAACTAGGGTATTCTTTACCAAAAAAACTGCTAGAAAAAGCAGGTATTTCAAAAGTGAGATTCTATGCTTCAGTTAATAATTTGTATACGTTCACTAAATACAAAGGTTTTGATCCAACGGCTAATTCTGGGAATCCAGTTTCGGGAGGTATAGATTATGGATACTATCCAGCACCTCGAATTTATTCATTTGGAGTAAATGTTAATTTCTAAAATTATTAAAATGAAAAAATATTTTATACTTACTGTTTTACTACTGTTTGTAACAGTAAACATCACAACTTCTTGTTCGGATAATTTTATTAATGAAGACGCACCTTATTCTTTGGATGCCGAAAATTATTTTAATTCAGAATCAGATTATAATAAAGCTCTAATTGCAGCGTATGATATGTTGCAACCTACTTACATTAATGTAATGTTAGGAGAAATAGCTTCTGATAATACATTGTCAGGTGGTGAAAGTGCCACGGACGTAATTGGTATTCAACAAATTGATGAAATGACCCATACGGCTGTTAATTCGAATTTGAAAGACTTGTGGAATTGGATGTTTGCCGGTATTCAACGATGTAATTACATCATGGAATTTAAAGACAAAACGGATTTCGCGAATAAAGATCAAGTAATTGCTGAAACACGTTTTTTACGTGCGTATTACCATTTTGAATTGGTTAAGTTTTTTGGGCCAATTCCGATGAAAGGTGATAAGCGTTTTGTGCTAGATGATGAAAAAAGTCTTCCTCGTTCTTCAGTTGCCGATGTTTATGCTAGTATTGAAGCCGATTTACTATTTGCAGTTGACCATTTAAGTGCAACGCCTGCTGAAAAAGGAAGAGCAACTAAGGGAGCGGCACAAGCTTTATTAGGAAAAGCTTATTTGTATCAAAATAAATTTACTGAATCTGCGAGCGTATTGGACCAGTTGATCATGTCAAATACTTATTCGTTAGTAACGGATTACAATACTATTTTTGAAAATGCGGGTGAGAATGGATCTGAATCGGTTTTTGAAGTACAGTACACCGATGCGCAAGGAGCTGATTTTGGCTGTTTACAATGTAGCGAAGGAAATGTAGCGGTAGGTTTTAATGGGATCAGAAATTATACAGGACCAATCTTTGATGGAGGGTACAGCTTTAACGTGCCTACACAAGAAGCCTATAATGCTTATGAAACCGGCGATAACAGAAAGAATGTTGCTATCCTAGATATCGCCGCTTGGGCTACAGCTAATGATGCTACTTATGGAACGGGTTATAAGCACACGGGTTATTTTAATAGAAAATACTTGGCTCGCAAAGGGGATTTAAATATTGGAGATCAAAATCTTACGAATCCTAATAACTACCGCTCTATTCGTTATGCAGATGTATTGCTAATGGCTGCAGAAGCTTTCAATAGAAGTGGGAATGATGCTAAAGCTACAGATTATCTGAATCAAGTAAGAAGAAGAGCTTTTGGGGATACTAATCATGACGTTACCGTTTCAGGAACGGCTTTAACGGATGCTATTTGGGCAGAAAGACGTTTAGAGTTAATGGGTGAAGGACATCGCTTTTTTGATTTAGTGCGTACAGGTAAAGCAGCACAAACTATTACAGGCTTTACGGCAAATAAAAACGAACTATTTCCAGTTCCTTTTGAAGAAATACAATTCTCTAATGGGAATTGGCAACAAAATCCAGGTTACGGTAATTAAAAAAATAAATTATGAAAAAAATACAAGTAATAGGTGCGCTAATCGTACTATCGATTTTTTCGAGTTGTTCAAAAGATAATGAGGTTCCAAATTTGGATGCAATCAATGCACCGGAGGCTATTTCTGCAACCATGACTATTAAACCTGATAATTCAGGGGATGTAGTAATTACGCCTTCCGGAGAAGGAGTGACCCAATTTGAAATATTTTATGGAGATGGGACCACAGAACCTGGAATTGTTAATCCGGGGAGTTCTATTACCCATACATTTTTAGAAGGGACGTTCCCGGTTAAAATTGTTGGGACTACTTTGAACGGAAAGACTACTGAAACTACGATGCCAGTAACCGTTACGTTCTTTGCACCAACGGATCTTTTAGTTACCATAACGCCTGTGTCTTCTAATTCTTTAGGAATTACAATAAAAGCAGAGGCTAAGTTTGAAAACGGATTCAAAGTGTATTTTGGAGAAGATCCAAACGAAACACCTGTTACCTTCTTAGAAGGAGATATCATAACGCATTTTTACACTAACGCGGGAACCTATCAAGTAAAAGTTGTGGCTACTACAGGAGGCGTTGCTTCAGCTGAGTATACGCAAAATGTTACGGTGACCGTACCAGTACTGATCAATCTACCTTTAGACTTTGAATCACCTACACTACCATATTCCTTTACGAATTTTGGAGGAGCTAACACTGTTGTTGCCGATAATACGCATATAGGAGGTATAAATACTTCCGCTAAAGTAGGTGCGCTAACTAAAGGTGGAGGCGCGCAAATCTGGGCTGGATCTTTTATTGAACTGTCAAGTCCGATAAATTTTGCGGTGCAAAAGAAATTAAAAATGAAAGTTTGGGGCCCACAGGGTGGTATCATTGTCAAAATGAAATTGGAGAACTTAGCTGATCCGTCAAAAAACAAAGAGATTGATGCAACCTATTCTACGGCTAATGCTTGGCAAGAATTGACTTTTGATTTTGCAACCATTAATACGTCCTTTACGTATCAACGTGTTGTAGTCTTCTTTGACTTTGGTGTCAATGGGAATGGTAGTACCTACTTTTTCGACGATATTAAACAGTCTAATTAATCCCTTTAATTTTAAAAAAAAAAGAAATAATGAAAAAGATAATAGTATATAGTATCACAAGTATCTTGGCGCTCTTTTTGTTTGTGAATTGTCAAGAAGATAATGCCACAATTGGGGAGATTACTACACCTACAAACTTGGAACTATCCTATGAGATAGTTGGTAAAACTACTGCTGATCCGTATGGAGATGGATCGGGTTTAGTGAATTTTACGGCCAATGCGGCTAATGCCATTTCCTATAAATTTGTATTTGGAGATGGAGACTCTAAAAGTGTCCCAAGTGGTGTTTTTCAAAAAAGGTATAATGTTAATGGGGTTCATACTTATAGCGTTACGGTTATTGCGACCGGTACAGGTGGTGTTTCAACCACAAAAACAATCGAAATTGAAGTATTAAGTAATTTTACCGATGATGAAGCGGTTCAGTTTTTAACGGGAGGTACCTCTAAAAAATGGTATGTTTCAGCTTCTGAATTAGGACATTTAGGGGTAGGACCGAACAGTAATAATGTGGAGCAGAATTACTTTGGATATTATTATTTGGCGCAACCATGGGAAAAGGCTGGTGGCGTAAGTAGTTGTTTTTATGGTACTGAAATGACATTTTCTAAAGTGGGAACCGCTTTAAAATATACACAGAATAATGGTGGAAGCACGTTCTTTAATAAGGATAATCAAAGTGCAGTCGGTGGTTCAGTGGGTTATGATTCTTGTTTTAGTTATGATACGACAGGAGAGAAAAATGTTTCGTTGGCTCCTTCAGAATCCGTAATCATGCAAAATCCTGATCATTTAACGCAAACCAGAGGTACGGTTATGAATTTTTCTGATGGTGGCTTTATGGCGTACTATGTGGGTAGCAGTTCGTATGAAATATTATCTATTACCGATAACAGAATGAAGGTAAGAGTGTTGCAAGGTAATGATCCGGCTTTGGCTTGGTATTTAATTTTGACTACCATTCCACCAGTGCAAGATCCGATAGCTGATTATACTAATTTAGTATGGTCGGATGAATTTAATACCGATGGTGCTCCAGATGCTAGCAAATGGAGTTACGATCTTGGTGCAGGTGGCTGGGGTAATAGCGAAGTGCAAACTTATACCAATAGCTCAGATAATGTTATTGTGCAAGGAGGTAATTTAAAGATTACAGCTAAAACGCAGCCTTCAGGAGGGTATACTTCTGCTCGATTAAAATCAGAGAACAAGTTTGAATTCACTTATGGTAAAATTGAGTTTAGAGCTAAATTACCAGTAGGTGGAGGAACATGGCCAGCACTTTGGTTACTGGGTGAAAATTACGCTACAAATACATGGCCTGGCTGTGGTGAAATTGATGTAATGGAGCATAAGGGTAATAATCCAAATGTAATCTATGGTACCTTACATTACCCTGGAAATTCAGGCGGTGGCGGTATTTCGAATAATGCAACATTCCCAGGAGTTTCTACAGGCTTCAAGGTTTACAAAGCAATTTGGACGCCAAACTCAATACGTTTTTATGTAGACAATGTGCTTTTCCATTCTTTTATCAATAATGGTTCAGTTCCGTTCAATCACGATTTCTTTTTGATCATGAACGTGGCGATGGGAGGAACTTTTGGAGGAGCTATTGATACTAGTTTTAGTCAATCGTCTATGGAAGTAGACTATGTTAGAGTTTATCAATAATAGATATAATTTAGTTAGTTTCAATTACAAGAAGTCATTTGGCTTCTTGTAATTGTTTTTTTGTAAACCATTCATAACGATAAGATGAAATTTCGCAATCTTTCTTATATACTATTCGTTTCACTTTTTGCAGTACTAAGCTGTAATTCTACTAAAACCGTTGTGGATCGTAATCCGACCAAAAGCAGCATAGGCGTAAAGGTAGACTCCGTTTTGAAATTGATGACTTTAGAAGAAAAAATTGGTCAGATGAACCAATATAATGGGTTTTGGGATGTTACAGGGCCGTCACCCAAAGAGGGTCAAGCCGCTAGTAAATATGCCAATTTGAAGAAAGGATTAGTGGGGGCTATGCTCAATGTAAAGGGAGTAAAAGAAGTAAGAGCGATTCAAAAAATTGCTGTAGAAGAGACGAGATTACATATTCCCTTGCTTTTTGGTTTTGACGTTATACATGGATATAAAACAATAAGTCCGATTCCGCTAGCAGAAGCGGCTAGTTGGGATATGGAGGCTATAAGAAAATCGGCTGCAATGGCTGCTGAGGAAGCTTCTTCAGTGGGTTTAAACTGGACCTTTGCTCCAATGGTTGATATTGCAAGAGATGCTAGGTGGGGAAGAGTCATGGAAGGCGCAGGTGAAGATCCTTATTTGGGAAGTAAAATTGCTTATGCAAGAATTAAAGGGTTCCAAGGGGATGACTTATCCTCTGTAAAGTCCATAGCGGCTTGTGCTAAGCATTTTGCTGGATATGCATTTGCTGAGGCGGGACGTGATTATAATTCGGTTGACATTAGTGAATCGACCTTGCAAAATATCATATTACCTCCCTTTAAAGCTTGTGTGGATGCCAATGTGAAAACATTTATGAATTCTTTTAATGATTTGAATGGTACTCCAGCAACAGGGAATGCTTATTTGCAACGAAATATCTTGAAGGGCGATTGGGGATTTGCAGGATTTGTAGTTTCTGATTGGGGTTCGATAAACGAAATGATGGCACATGGATATGCTAAGGACAGTAAAGACGCTGCAAAAATAGCAGTTAATGCTGGTTCAGATATGGATATGGAATCGTATGCTTATTTAGAAAATTTAGCCACGTTAGTTAAAGAAGGAAAAGTAAAGGAATCCTTAATTGATGATGCGGTTAGACGCATCCTTACCGTAAAGTTTGAATTGGACCTCTTTGACAATCCTTATAAATATTGTGATGAAGCACGCGAAAGAGAAACGGTGGGCAAAGCAGCTTTTCAAGAAGGCGTTTTAGATGTCGCAAAGAAGTCTATAGTGTTGTTGAAAAATGAAGGAAAGGTTTTGCCATTGTCCAAATCAGGTGTGAGAATTGGTTTAATTGGTGCCTTAGCAGCAGATAAAACAAGTCCCTTGGGTAGTTGGCGCATAGGAGCCGATGATAATACGGCAGTATCCGTATTGGAAGGCTTGCAAAAATATAATGGAAATCAATTGAAATATGCTAAAGGAGCTGATTTGACGGTTGGGCAAACCAAGTTTGTTAGCGAATTGCATCTCAATACTACAGACCGGTCCGGTTTTCAAGAAGCGATCGAGCTAGCAAAAGAATCAGATGTGGTCATTATGGTGCTTGGCGAACACGGATTGCAAACGGGTGAAGGGAGAAGCCGAACCGACTTAGGTTTGCCAGGGCTTCAGCAAGAGCTTTTGGAAGCCGTCTTTAAAGTCAATAAAAAAATTGTTTTGGTCTTAAACAACGGAAGACCTTTGGCTTTGTCATGGGCTTCGGATAATATACCAGCGATCGTAGAAGCTTGGCAATTGGGTACCCAAAGTGGAAATGCCATTGCACAGGTACTTTATGGAGACTATAATCCAAGTGGAAAATTACCAATGACTTTCCCTAGAAATGTGGGTCAAGTACCTATCTATTATAATTATAAAAATACGGGAAGACCCACGATGAATGAGCCCGAAAGTGTTTTTTGGTCGCATTATTCAGATAGTAGTAATACTCCTTTATATCCTTTCGGTTTTGGATTAAGTTATTCAAAATTCGAATATTCAAATCTGAAGTTAAGTTCCGCAACGATGACAAAGAATGGGACGCTTGACGTTTCAGTAACGGTTAAAAACTCCGGAGTAGTGAAAGGAAAAGAAGTAGTCCAACTTTATATTCGAGACTTGGTAGGAAGTACAACCCGTCCCGTTAAAGAATTAAAAGGATTTGAAATGATTGAACTCAATCCGAATGAGGAGAAAGTAGTTCGTTTTACTATAGACGAAAAAATGCTGCAGTTTTATACAGCAAATAGCAAATGGGAAGCGGAAGCAGGCGAATTTAAGGTGTTTATTGGCGGTGATTCTGCAACTACCTTAGAAAATAATTTTAAACTTCAATAGTATGTATAAATATTTATTGTTTTTTCTTGTTACAACTACGGTTTTTGGACAAGTTAACAACAGAAAACTAGTATGGCAAGAGGATTTTAATGGTAAAACGTTAAATGAAAAGGTTTGGAACTTCGAATTGGGTGATGGTTGTCCTAGCATTTGCGGGTGGGGTAATAACGAAAAGCAGCTATATACGAACACCAATCATGTCTTGAAAGACGGTAATTTGGTGATTACAATCAACAAACAAGAGGATCATTACACTTCCACTAGAATTACGACAGCAGGACATAAAGAATTTCAATATGGTAAAATGGAAGTGAGAGCTAAAATACCGGTAGGTAAGGGGATATGGCCTGCTTTTTGGATGCTCGGGTCTAATATTTCTAAAGTAGGTTGGCCAAAATGTGGTGAAATCGATATCTTGGAATATGTGGGTAGAGAGCCCAGTAAAGTATATACTTCATTACATACTCAAGACAGTCATGGCAATACCATTAATACGAGGGTTACTACAATTAAAAATATTGAGGAGGGATTTCATTTATATGCGATTGATTGGACAAAAGATAGAATTGAGTTTTTTGTCGATAATCAATCGGTTTATGTTTTTGCTCCAACAGTAAAGAATGATGACACTTGGCCATATAGCCAGCCTTTCTATTTTATCATTAATACAGCAGTAGGCGGTAATTTTGGTGGGCATGACATCGATGATTCCATGTTTCCGCAACAGTTTATAATTGATTATATTAAAGTATATCAATAATATATAATACGCATACTACGAGCTTGTCTTTATTCATACTATAAAATTAACAACACATGAAAAAAATTATCCTGGGTTTATTTGTCTTCTTTTCCCTTATGGCAAATGCACAATTCAATTACCAATCAACAATTAGATATAGTAACGGACAAATAGTGCCCAATCAAATGGTTTCCTTACGGTTTACTATTAAACTTACTTCCGTTACAGGGACTACCGTCTATTCGGAGATTCAGCATCCGTTAACCAATTCGCAAGGTAATATTGCTGTTATGATTGGAACCGGTACCGCTACCACAGGTACGTTTTCACAAATTAATTGGGCTGCGGGAGTACATTATTTAACCGTTGAATTTTTTACAGGAACCAATTCCTGCCAATGGATAAATGTTCCGTTTGACCAAAATGGGACGATAGGAAAGGCTGTTTCCTATTGTAATGGACAATATATATATGGAATTTGTTCGACATTCAATACGTTAGTATGGTCGGACGAGTTTAGTGGTACAGGAGCAGTGACTGCTGCCAATTGGTTTGCACAGACACAGTTTATTAGTGGCACTAGTTGGGCCAATAATGAGCAACAGCATTATACTAGTCGTGTTGATAATGCGACGGTAAGTAACGGAACGCTAAAGATTATAGCTAAAAAAGAGAATTTTACGGATCAAGGCGTAACAAAGCAATATACCTCGGCAAGATTAAATTCAAAATTTGCGTTTACCTATGGACGTGTAGAGGTAAGAGCTAAACTGCCGATAGGTGCTGGTACATGGCCTGCCATATGGATGTTAGGTAAGAATGTTATTGAGCCAGGGGCTTATTGGTCTGCCACCAATGGAACAGTTAGCTGGCCAGCCTGTGGTGAAGTAGATATTATGGAGCATTGGGGGAATAATCAAAATTATGTACAAAGCGCGATGCATACACCGTCAAGCTACGGAGGTACTGTCAATTTAGGTGGTCAAACGGTTGCAACCGTTTCGAGTGATTTTCATATCTATACGCTGGAATGGACGGCTCAAAAAATGGTCTTCAAAGTGGATGGGGTTACCCATTACACTTATGAGCCAGCGGTAAAGGATGCCTCGACTTGGCCTTTTGATGCACCACAATATTTATTGCTAAATGTAGCCATGCAACCTTATATCGACCCTAATTTTGTTTCCAGTGCTATGGAAATTGATTACGTTAGGGTGTATCAATAATAAATAATACTAGAAAGTAAAAGCCAGCAATTTATTGCTGGCTTTTTTTTGTATCTATTATTCTGACAGTAGGATCAATCAAAAATGCTATAGCAATAATTAATTGTTTCTTTTTTTTTATGATTCATAAAAATAACGTTAAAAATTACTCAAATTACCATTTCTAAATTGCTTTCTTGTTTAATGTTTGGCCTGATTTACCTCTACATTCACTTATCATTTGTGTTTTTTTTAATTTAATAATTGTTGATAACTACTAGTAAAATAGGCGTGTAGGCAGTGTTTAAAGGTGATTTGAGTAAATGTAGTGTTGTATAGTTTTTGTATACGCAAACGTTTTCGGTTGAGACATCTATTTTTTTATGTTTACGACCTCAACTTTTAAATTATAATTCAATGAAAAAACTTTTATTATTTTTATTCCTGATGGTTATTTCATTAGGACAATCACAATCGCTTACCGGATCATGGAAGGTTACTTCTATCGGGGTGGGACCAAATCAAGGAGATATTGGTTGGTATTCTGTTTCTGTGGGTTCTGGAGAAAGAGCTTGTTTTTTTGACGACGAGTATGTATTTAATGCCAATGGAAC
>JBJONL010000071.1:0-22848 GCA_046051865.1 Bacteroidota bacterium
TACTTTAAAGGCAACAGTACTACATCAGTACTATATACTACACTCTGAGTAAAGTCTGAGTAAGCTCTCAAGCAAAGGAGTACTCCCCTAGCCCCGATGGGAATGGCATCCTTTTTCCTTGCTAAAGGAAAAAGATCTAATGGACAGCGGGAGGTGGCGTGTTTTGAAAACGGGGTGGGTGCTCCTTGTATTTTGCCATTTAAAAATATGCTGTACTTTTAAGGCATTAAACACACCTCTATATCATATGTCGAAACTACCTCATATTGGCACTAGTATTTTTACGGTCATGTCACAGTTGGCCCACGAGCATAACGCCATTAATTTATCGCAAGGATTTCCGAACTTTCCGGTGGATGAGCGGTTGACGGGTATTTTGGCCCAATTGGTTACTGAGAACGTGCATCAGTATGCTCCGATGGCAGGTTATCCCCCTTTGTTGGACAAAATTGCAAGATTGGTGCAACAGTCTTATGGCAGAATAGTTAATCCGAAGACGGAGTTACTGGTTACGGCCGGGGCTACGGAGGGAATTTTTGCTACGGTACAAGCTTTGGTTGCTGCTGGGGAGGAAGTGGTTCTTTTGGATCCCTGTTATGATTGTTATGAAACCCCTATCCTATTATGTAATGCTAAACCGGTGCGGGTTGCTTTGAATGCGGATTTCTCTCCGAATTGGGATGCCATTACTGCGGCAGTGCATGCGGGGACTCGGATGATGATTATTAATACGCCGCACAACCCTACGGGGAAAACTTGGACTGCGGAAGATTTTGATTGCTTGGAACAATTGGTAGCCTTGCATCCTAACCTTATTATATTGAGTGATGAAGTGTATGAATACATTACGTTTGAGCGCAATCACCTCTCGGTGCATCACCGTCCCCATCTTTGGGAGCGCAGTGTAAGTGTCTCCTCGTTTGGAAAAACCTTTCATATCACGGGTTGGAAAACCGGCTATATCGTAGCAGGAGCAGCTTTGATGCAAGAAATTAAGAAAGTGCATCAGTTTTTGGTTTTTAGTGTAAATAGTGTTGCGCAGGCCGCTTTAGCTGCTTATTTGGATGTAGTAGATGTTACGCAACTAGGTTCCTTTTATCAAGACAAGCGCGATTTCTTTAGGAGCTTACTCAAAAACTGTCCGCTTACCCTATTACCTTGTGAGGGCACTTATTTTCAAGTAGCCTCTTATGCGGGACTTTCAGAGGAAAGCGATTTGGATTTCACCAAGCGCTTGTTGGTTGATTATGGAGTAGCGGCCATTCCGATTTCGGCTTTTTATGCGGATGGGAAGGATGCGCAACTGATACGATTTTGTTTTGCTAAGGACGATGCTACTTTGATTGAAGCGGCGCGACGACTAGAAAAATTAAGATAATTGCTTTGCTGTTTACCTGTTGTCAACCTCCACAAAGGAGTATTCCTTGTTAAAAAAGTTATTTTTGACCCATGAAGCATCTTCAAAATAGGTTGGTTTTGTTTTTTATGCTCTGTGCTTTAGGCATGGGGGCGCAGACGTCGAAGAACCCACTAATTCAGAAAGGATGGGCGGCCCTTGTTAAGGACCAAGAGGACGAGGCTTTTGGCTATTTTTGGAAAGCCAATGAGCAGGCACAAAAACAGCATCAATTACCGGACATTGCAGAATCCTACTTATACTTAGGCATCTGTTCTCATGGCTCCAGTTTGGAAAAAGGCTTGCGTTATGCTACCCTATCGTTAGACACCTATCATCAATTAGAAACCACTGATAAGACTTTAGCGACCATAGGGCGAAACAAATGTTTGCAATTGATTAGCACGATTTACAGTCGGCAACACAAATACGAAGCCGCCATGCGACTGAGTAAGGAGGTTGTTGCTGCCTTGGAAACAGCGCCAGACGATTCGGGAACCTTAGGCTTGGCCTACAATAGTTTGGCCGGCATTTACGACGTAAAAAAACAAGATGCTGAGGCGCAGCGTTATTACCGACTTGCTTTGGCCTCTTTTCTCAAAACCAACAATACGGCGTACATTCCTATTTCCTATTGTAAAATAGGCGCTTTACTTCAAAAGAAGCAGGACAAATTGGGTAGTTTGCGTTACTACGAAAAAGCATTGACTTTAGCTCGAAGCACAAAAAATAAGCAAGCCCAGGTAAAAGCTTTGAACTCTTTGGGCAGTTGGCACTTATACTTTGACCACGATTTGGTTCAAGCCGAAACCCGATACAACAATGCATTGACTTTGGCGAAAGGGCTGCAGGACAAGACCTTTGAAATTCGCACCTTGGAGGCCTTGATTGCTCTACAAAAAGAGAAAGGCGCCTATGCGGCGGCTTCGCGACTTCAAGACACTATCATCTCCTTGAAAGATCACTTTTACAAGGCGGAGCAACAAGAGATTGAAAAGCACTTGGAAGTACAGTTTGAGGTTGCCGAAAAGAACCGCAAATTAAAGCTCATCTCTGCCGAACAGGAAGTTTCGAAACTAACCAATTATCTGTTAGCCAGCACGCTAACCCTATTAGTCCTTGTATTTTCATTTTTATATTTCTTTTTGAAGCGTATTAATAAAAGAGACAAGCAGTTGTTGAGTACTAAAGAAGCCTTAGTCACTTTGATGGAGGAGCAAAAAGTATTGAAGGAGCAGCAATTTCAGAACGATTTGGAGCATAAGGAGAGTCAGCTAAGTGCTATAACAATACAGATTTTGGAAAAGAACCAATTATTGGAGGAGATTAAAACCATTTTGAGTAAAAAGCAGCCCACTGCTGAGACGGAGCTTAAGAAGTTGGTTCAAAAATACACTATCCAAGACCACAATTGGAAAGACTTTGACCACTACTTTGAGAATGTAAATAAGCATTTTTATACTCGGCTAAAGCAGAACTATCCAGAGATTAGCGCTAATGATTTGAAGATATGTGCTTTAATTAAATTGAATTTATCCATTAAAGAGATGGCAGCTATCTTGAACATATCGCCCGACAGCGTTAAAACGGCTCGTCATCGTTTGCGTAAGAAACTCCAACTGAATACGGAAGACAATTTGACGGATTTCATCTTTTCGGTTTAGTCTTAAAACCTTGACAAACCCTTTATTTTACTGCATGTTTACCTATTGTTCACCTGGTTTTTTTGCGTTTGTTTAGAATAAAAATTACCTTTGTTGGAGCAATGTGATGCAGTTCACCTAAAACTAAAAACTATGAAAAAATACACGCTATTGAAAGTGTTACTTCTTCTAGTATGCCCATTAGGAGTAACGGCACAAATTATTAACGGTGATTTTGAGACGATAAAACCTAATTTTTTACCTAGCAACTGGGGCATGAATTTTTTCCAACAAGTTGTGATCGACACTCAAACTGGTGAAAACATTACAGATCAAATTCAGTACACTTGGTGTGTACCCTCTATGATTTATGGTACTACTGAGGCACAATCAGGTGAATATGCCATGGAGTTATCTAATGCATTTAACGTTACTCAGAATATCCTAATACCAGGAGAAGCTGTATTATTTAGTGATGCTACGCAAGATTTCCCGGGTTGGAATCCTGGAATTCCTTTAAACGCAACGGATAATGTAGAGATGATAGGCTTTTATTACAAGTTTTTACCGTTTGGAAATGACATTGCCGAAGCAAAAGTGCAAGTGTTTGATGTTGATGGAAATGAGATAGGCATGGCTAGTATTGCTATTTCGGGGACCCATAGTGCTTTTGAATACATCTATGAACCTATACAATATACTTCAAATGCGGCACCAGCACTTATGTACGTTACTTTTAGCATGGCCAAAGAAGGTAGTGCACCCAACTTTGGTAGCCGATTAATTATAGACAATGTCGTTACGAATTTTGATGCTTTACAATTAGAGACCCAACCGATAGCTGCTGGTATTAGAGTCTATCCTACTTTGGTTGACCAAACATTGCATATTAGCACTAGCGGTTTGACTTCTGGTCCGGTAATCTATTCCATAGTGAACACGGAAGGAAAGATTGTAAAGCAAAACACTACTGCTGGCACTAGCGGTTATGTATATGCTATGGATGTGAGTATGCTTGCTGCCGGACTTTACTTTATCAACATTGACAGTACTTTAGGTCCTATTACTAAAAAATTTATAAAAAAATAGAAAACACTTTTTTGAAAAAGAGGTTGCTTGGTAAAACCGAATTATAGTTGAAGCTATGATTCGGTTTTTTTTTGCGCTGATAACTTTTATATATTTACTAAAAAAAAGAACCTTATGGATTTTACAGCAAAAATGCTACGCGATAATGCCTTGGCGGATAAAGTGATTGTCGTAACGGGAGGTGGCAGTGGACTAGGCAAGGCCATGACTAAATATTTTATGGAATTGGGTGCCCGTGTGGCCATTACGTCGAGGGATCTTGAAAAACTTAAGGCTACTGCTTTAGCGTTAGAAGCCGAAACGCAAGGGAAATGTTTACCCATACAATGTGATGTACGTCATTACGACCAGGTGGAAGCTATGTTGGCCGAGGTTTTAAAAGCGTACGGTAAAGTTGATGTCTTGTTGAATAATGCAGCGGGGAATTTTATTTCGCCTACCGAGCGCCTTTCAGCCAATGCTTTTGACACTATTATCGACATTGTATTGAAGGGTTCTAAAAACTGTACGTTGTCTTTTGGGAAGCACTGGATTGACGCTAAGCAAACCAACTGTACTGTTTTGAATATTGTGACCACTTATGCTTGGACTGGGTCGGCCTACGTAGTCCCAAGCGCGACTGCTAAGGCGGGTGTCTTGGCGATGACCCGTAGTTTGGCCGTAGAATGGGCTAAATACGGTATCCGCATGAATGCTATTGCTCCGGGTCCGTTTCCTACCAAGGGAGCATGGGACCGCTTGTTGCCTGGCGATTTGGCTGACAAATTTGAAATGGCTAAGAAAGTACCATTGCGCCGTGTGGGTGACCACCAGGAGTTGGCCAACCTTGCCGCCTATTTAGTTTCTGACTTCTCGGCTTATATTAACGGTGAGGTTGTTACGATTGATGGAGGCGAATGGCTTCAGGGTGCTGGGCAGTTTAATATTTTAGAGCAAATTCCGCCTGCTTTGTGGGATCAACTTGAAGCAATGATTAAGAATAAGGGGAGTAAGTAGGTTTCAGTCGCAGTCGCAGTTTAGTAGTTTGAGTAGAAGTTCGGTGCTTTTTAAGGGGTTATCACTTATGCTAGCTCAAGTTGATGTGGTCCCTTCTTCGTCGGCATGACAGAGAACGGTTGATATAAATTCCAATTAAAAAATCCCAAATTCCAAAAGGTTAGCAGTTGCGGTTTGGTTATTACAAAATCTTAAACCATGAATTTTTTAAAAAAAATATTTAGAAAGACCGAAAATAAGCAGCCAGAGGATTATTTTGAAGTAACCATTACAGAAACGTTTCTTATGGTTTCACATTCGAGAATAGAAACAAAACAAATTTTTTGGAAAGAAATTAATGAAATAAAATTGATTAATAATAATTCAGGGCCCTTTGTACCTGACATCTGGATGTCTTTATTAGGAGAAAACTCAAGCTGCTTAATTCCGCATGGTAGTCTAGGATTCGATAAAGTTTATGACATTGTATCGAAATACAAAAGCTTTGATTTTGATAACGTTACAAAATCAATGAGATGTGTTGATAATCAAGAATTTTTACTATGGCAGAGAAGTAATTTGTAAATAAAAACAGTTTTAAAGACTAGAATAAAACAATCTTTTTTCTTTTCTCTTACTTCAATCCTCTCTTTCAAAACTTTACGAGAATGTTAACAAATAAGCCTTGACAAAGCCATAATAAATCGTATTTTTACGGCTTAAAATTTGAAAAAATAAATGGGTAAAATCATTGCAATAGCCAATCAAAAAGGGGGTGTAGGGAAGACTACTACTTCGATTAATTTGGCCGCATCACTGGGTGTTTTAGAGAAAAAAGTCTTGTTGATAGATGCTGACCCTCAAGCCAACGCAAGTTCTGGTTTGGGCATCGATGTAGAGACGGTTGAGATTGGAACGTATCAAGTTTTAGAGCACAGCAATACTCCGGCGGAAGCTACGGTTGTTTCATCCTCACCTAACGTATGGGTAGTACCGGCGCATATTGATTTGGTTGCTATCGAAATTGAGTTGGTTGACAAAGAAAACCGTGAGTACATGTTGAAACAAGCGTTGGAAAGCGTGAAAGATGAGTATGATTATATTTTGATTGACTGTGCTCCATCATTGGGTTTATTGACTTTGAATGCTTTGACGGCTGCTGATAGTGTAGTGATTCCGATTCAGTGTGAATATTTTGCTTTAGAGGGATTGGGTAAATTGTTGAACACGATTAAAAGTGTGCAGAAGATCCACAATCCGAATTTAGATATTGAAGGCCTTTTATTGACGATGTATGATTCCCGCTTGCGTTTGTCGAATCAAGTGGTGGAAGAAGTTCAGAAGCATTTTAACGATATGGTGTTTAAAACCATCATACAGCGTAATGTAAAATTGAGTGAAGCGCCAAGTTTTGGAGAAAGTATCATTAACTTTGACGCCACTAGTAGAGGCGCTACGAACTACTTAAGTTTGGCCCAAGAAATTATCAAGAAAAACAGTTAATACCCTATGGCAAAAGCTATAAAGAAACAAGCATTAGGAAGAGGATTATCGGCTTTGCTGAAGGATCCCGAAAATGATATTAAAGCGGTTGGTGACAAAAACGCTGACAAAGTGGTTGGAAACATCATCGAATTGGACATTGAAGCCATTGAGATAAATCCCTTTCAGCCGCGAACGAATTTTAACGAAGAGTCGTTACAAGAGTTGGCTTCCTCCATCAAAGAACTCGGTTTAATCCAACCGATTACCGTTCGTAAATTAGACTTCAACAAATACCAACTGATTTCGGGGGAGCGTCGTTTGCGTGCTTCTCGATTAGTGGGTTTGACGACGGTTCCGGCCTATATACGTATTGCTAATGACAATGAGTCCTTGGTGATGGCTTTGGTAGAGAACATACAACGTCATGATTTAGACCCTATAGAGATTGCTTTATCGTACCAACGTTTGATTGACGAGATTCAATTAACTCAGGAGCAGATGAGTGAGCGTGTGGGTAAAAAGCGTTCTACGATTGCTAATTATTTGCGTTTGTTGAAACTGGATCCGATTATTCAGACGGGTATTCGTGATGGTTTCATTAGTATGGGGCATGGACGCGCGATCATCAATATTGAAGACCAGGATGTACAAACGGACATTTACCAAAAGATTGTTAGTCAAAACCTATCGGTACGTGATACGGAGGCTTTGGTGAAAAATTACCAAGACGGTTTGAAGCCGGCAGCTCCTAAAGCTAAGAAAGGGAGTAGTTTTGAAATACAAGACGAACAAAAGAAAGCAGTTTCCCAATTCTTTGGTAGTAAAATTGAGGTAAAAGTGGCGGGTAATGGCAAAGGAAAGATTACGATTCCGTTTCATTCGGAAGAAGATTTTAACCGCATCCTTAAATTAATTAAAGGCTAGTGCATAAGCTCTTTTACATAGTACTATTTGTTCTTGCTTTTGGGAGTCAGGCTACCTATTCACAAACCCTAGACGACGGTGCTTTAGTGATTAAGGATACGATTAGCACGAAACAAAAAGATACTGAAATTAATCCGCTTGCCCCTTCGAAGGCAGCGTTTTATTCGGCCATCGTACCGGGACTTGGACAAGCTTACAACAAAAAATACTGGAAAATACCTTTTGTTTATGGGGCTATAGGAAGCAGTTTGTATTTCTACATCCTGAACAATAACAAATACCACAAATACCGTGATGCTTATAAGCATCGCTTGGCGGGAGAGCCTGATGACTTTGCTTATCTGGATGAGACCCGTTTGGTACAAGCACAACGTTTTTACCAGCGTAACCGTGATTTATCTTTGTTGGTTACCGTTGGTTTCTACATCTTAAACATCGTCGATGCGAATGTTGATGCCCATTTGATGCAATTTAATGTGAGTGATAAGCTTTCGTTGCAACCGGATGTGTATCAGAATGACATTAACCAGAAGACCAACTTTGGGTTGTCTTTAAATTACCAATTTTAGATGAAAATAGCCTTACTTGGATATGGCAAAATGGGCAAAGTAATTGAGACGATTGCTTTGGAGCGCGGTCATGATATTGTGCTAAGAAAAACCAGTTCCAATACCTTTGAAGGAATAGCTACGGCTGATGTCGCCATAGATTTTAGCATCCCAAGTGTGGCAGTGGAGAATATCACTACCTGTTTAGAAGCAGGAGTACCTGTTGTATCGGGGACTACGGGTTGGCTCGACCACTACGACGCTATGGTTTCTTTATGTAAAGAACACGATGGTGCCTTTTTGTATGGATCGAATTTCAGTTTGGGGGTCAATTTATTTTTTGAGTTGAATGCTTATTTGGCTCAGATGATGGCAAAATTCAGTTCCGTTTACCGCGTTTCTATGGAAGAGATCCACCATACGCAGAAATTGGATGCTCCTAGTGGTACGGCAATTTCTTTGGCTAAGGGCATTATTGCGAATTCGGCTTACGATTCTTGGACCCTTGACCAACCTCAGGAACACCAAATCCCTATTGATGCGCAACGCATTGAAAACGTCCCTGGAACACATAGTGTTTTTTATAACTCGCCTGTAGATTTAATAGAAATCAAGCATGTGGCGCATAATCGCGAAGGTTTTGCCTTAGGCTCCGTCCTAGCGGCAGAATGGCTCGTGGGCAAAAAAGGAGTATACAGTATGAAAGATGTTTTGGCTTTGTAGTAACAAAAAATACTAAAACGATACCAATACTTAAAAACGATCAAACCAATAACCAAAACACATAAAAAATGACATTATTTCACTGGTTTATATTTTTCTTAGCTGTACAATTGATTCATGGTTTAGGCACGTGGAAATTGTATGAACGTGCTGGTAAACAAAAATGGATCGCCTTTGTACCGGTTTACAATGCGATTACTTTGATGAAAATCATTAATCGTCCGACATGGTGGACGGTCTTATTATTTATACCAATCATCAACTTGATTATGTTCCCGGTAGTTTGGGTCGAGACGTTAAGAAGTTTTGGAAAAAACACTACGGCTGATACTTGGTTGGGCATATTCACTTGTGGACTATACCTTTATTACATCAACTACACTCAGGAGGTAACTTATGTGAACGACCGAAGCTTAGTAGCTGCTACTAAAACGGGAGATACTATTAGTTCGCTGTTGTTTGCCATCGTCGTGGCGACCTTAGTGCACACTTATGTGATGCAACCTTATACGATTCCGACTTCCTCTTTAGAAAAATCCTTATTGATTGGAGACTTCTTGTTTGTAAGCAAATTCCATTACGGTGCTAGAACACCAATGACTACAGTAGCAGCTCCCATGGTGCATGATACCTTGCCTTTGGTAAAAACGAAATCGTACTTGAGTTGGCCTGAACTTCCTTACTTCCGTTTCCCTGGATTCCAGACGATACAGAAGAACGATATTGTGGTCTTTAACTGGCCTGCGGATACCGTATATAAATTCTTTGACACTTCGGGCAGAAGTATCCTTAAGCCAGTAGATAAGAAATCGAATTATGTAAAACGTTGTCAGGGTACCCCTGGTGACTCGTTACAAATCAAAAACGGAATAGTATTCATTAATGGTAAAGAATTGATTTTGCCGGAACGAGCTAAACCGCAGTTTTCCTATTATGTTACCTACGACGCTAATACACCAATTGATTTTGATTATGTATTGAAAGAAATTGGTTCGACCGACGGTGCAGGCTATAAAAATGCAGAAACTAGAGACACGATCATTTTACGTGCTTTAACCGCAGAAGGGGCTAAGCGTTTAAAAGAAATCTCCGGAATTAAATCGGTTTCCCGTATTGTAGCTAAATCAGGCGAATCCAATATCTTCTCCCACAATCCGAATTGGAATGCGGACAACTTTGGTCCGATATACATCCCGGAGGCTGGAAAGACGGTAGCTTTGAACAAGCAATCGCTGCCTTTTTACAAAAGAATCATTACGGTTTATGAAGGCAATACCTTAAAGGTTGTAGGTGATGACATCTATGTGAATGATCAAAAAGTGACTAGTTATACCTTTAAGCAAAATTACTATTGGATGATGGGGGATAACCGTCATAATTCAGAGGATAGCCGCTACTGGGGTTCTGTACCTGAGGACCACATTGTAGGGAAACCGGTATTCATTTGGATGAGTTGGGATACCAATGGAGCGGGTCTTAACAAAATTCGCTGGGAGCGTCTATTTACTACGGTAAGTGGTGATGGGCAACCGCAATCCTACTTTAAAATCTTTTTAGGTTTATTAGTTTTATACTTTTTAGGGGAGCATTTTTGGAGAAAGCGCAAAGCTAATAATAGTTAATTTGAAGATTTGAGAATTTGAAGATTTGAGAATTTGAAGATTTGAAGATTTGAGAATTTGAAGATTTTACCATATGAAAGTCATAGAGTTTGATAAAGGCTTTATGACTTTTAATTTTACTACAACTTTAAACGCATGAAAAATATACTAATACATCCCTCCTATTTTCCTTCTGTTAGTCATTTTGTGGCTATAGCCCAGGCGGATTTAGTGACTTTTGAAATGGAAGATCATTTCCAGAAGCAGACCAATAGAAACCGGATGTATATTTATAGTCCGAATGGCATACAGTTGCTTAACATTCCGGTGAAGCATGCCACGCAACCCCATCAGAAGATTAAGGAAGTGCGTTTAGAGACCGCTTTTGATTGGCAGAAGCAGCACTTTAAATCGTTGGAAGCTGCTTATCGAACGTCGCCTTTCTTTGAATACTTTGAGGACGATATTAGAACCGTGTTTGAAAAGAAGCACACGTTTTTGATGGACTTAAATATGGAGACCATGGGTATCGTATCGAAGTGTTTGGGATTAGAATTTGACTACAATGAGACGGTAGAATACTTCCATACCGTTGCCGATAAGCAAGATTACAGAGGCTTGGTTAATGGCAAAAAAGACCCTTCCCAATTTGATTCTTACACCCAAGTATTTGGTGGGAAGCATGGATATTTAAACAACCTTAGTATTTTGGATTTGCTCTTTAATGAGGGGCGTTATGCTTTGGAGTATTTGAAAAAGCAAACCTTATAATTAGTCTATAAACGACAAACGCGTCATGATCGGATAATGGTCGGAGTTTTCAAACTGCGCGAAGGTGGTGAAGCTTTTCACTTTCATCTTTTTACTGGCAAAGATATAATCGATACGTGCTGGGTAGTATTTGAATTTATAGGTTTGTCCGAATCCGTTCCCTGCTTCTTCGAAGCAATCGTTTAAATCTGCTTTAATATTGCGATAGATATACGAGAATGGGCTGTTGTTCATGTCTCCGCAGATGATTATGGGATAATGGCTTTCTTTTTTGTGGCGTACTAATACATCGGCTTGTTGTTCTTGCTTTTTAAAGGCTAGGCGGATACGATTGAACAGTAGTTCGGTTTTACTTTGGTTGATGGAGTCTACGTGTTCTTGAATTTCGGTTACATCCGGTGATATCTTAATGGATTGCAGGTGGATGTTGTATACGCGGAGGGTATCGGTACCTTTACGGATGTCAGCATAAATAATATTGTTTCCTGCTTCGGGTATTTTGAAATCCCCTTGGTTGAAGATGGGAAACTTGGAGAAGATGGCTTGACCCGTTTTGATGTTTTTCCCTTCCATGAAGATAGCTTTGTACTTGTATACTCGGAGGTCGACTTTGGCATTTTCGGAGTATTCTTGGATACAGAGTATATCGGGGTTTTGTTCGTTCACAAAATGCCTGATGGTATCCCCTACATTCCCTTTATCGATCCAATCGAATAAATTGAATAGGCGCACGTTGTAACTCATTACCGTAAAATCTTTTTCTTCATTGGCAACCTCATTGGATGAAAACTTGTAGAACTTATTGATGAAAGTGATTCCGAGTAACAATACTAGTCCGGACAAGATTACTTGGCGTTTAAGTTGGATCAGCCAATAGATAAAAAACAAGCCGTTAAGAATCAGGAATAAGGGCAATATAAGGGTTAGGACCGACAGTAATGGAAACGAACCTGGCGCAAGAAAAGGCAGTACATAGGCAATAAAGGTTAATACTGTAATGACAATATTGAACGCAAAAATTACTTTATTGAACCACGATAGTTTCTTCATTTCTATTATTTCCCCGCTTTGAAGAGGAATTCTTTCTCTTCGGCGGTTAGGCTGTCATAGCCTGATTTACTGATTTTATCTAGAATCTCGTCTATTTGTTGTTGGGTCTTATCCTTGGCAACAATTTTAGAATCTCTTTTTATAGCCGTTTGTTTGGGGTTAACGTGTACTCTTTTGAAGGGAGTGGTCTTTCTTTTCTGGAACAAAGAAACGAAGAATTCTATAACGGCGTTTACAATTCGGCTTAAATCGGTTCCGTTTTGCAGCAATTTGATATACAAAAAGCCAAAAAAGGCACCGCTAATATGGGCGATATGGCCACCCGTGTTGTCCATAGGTAACTGCACTAAATCAAGGAACAACAACACTATAGAAATTTGCCAAAGTTTCACTCTGCCCAAGAACATCAGTTTGATATCCATAAAGGGCTGGTACGTTGTTGTTGCTAATAATATAGCCATAATAGCTCCTGAAGCCCCGACCATATTAGCCGTAACGTTGGTTAGTGCGGGTAAGTAATGGTACCCTAAAATATAAACCCCTCCTGCAAAAATAGCGGAAAGCATATAGACCCCTACTAATTGTTTTTGGGTAAAAAAGGTTAAAAATAGCTGGCTCGTAAAGTGCAGCATCAACATGTTAAATATCAAATGAATGATGCTAGCGTGAAAAAAAGCGTACGATAAAATCGACCATGGTTTCCAGGTTAGGGCACTCCAATTTGTGGACAAGCACACAAAACTTAAGTAATCGACATTTAGATGAAATAACTTAGTGAGGGCGAATACCACCTCTGGAACGGCAAAAAGCAGTATATTCCAAAAGATAAGCCGCACCCCAAGGTTCCCTATTTTATATTGAAATTTTAAATCATCTATTAAATTCATAGTCTAATTCCAACGGTTTTTGTTAAACGAGTTTTTCTTCCAGTACCACATCATTAGGAAGCCGGTGATGGCGCCACCTACGTGGGCAAAGTGGGCTATTCCTGTTCCGCCACTTCCAAACAAGGAACTCCCTTTAAATCCTAAGATCAAATCTACAGCTAATAAACCTGGTACAAAATACTTAGCTTTGATGGGAATCGGAATAAACATAATACCCAACTCGGCCATAGGAAACATGAAAGCGAACGCTGTTAGAAGTCCGTATATCGCTCCCGAGGCCCCTAAAGAAGTCCCATTAAACGAGAAATATAATTGTTCGATAGTAGACAAAGGCACTTGTTCTGCAAGGCTATTACTATACTTACCTTCTTTTAAAATCGCTGCAATATCGGCAGGAGAGATCTTTGCATTTTGCAATGCTTCTAGTGCTTGATGGTATTCGAAATAGTTGAATCCTGTATGTAGCAGCGCTGCCCCTAAACCGCAAGATATGTAGAAGAAAATGAACTTTTTGGTTCCCCAGAAGTGCTCTAGGGCACTACCGAACGACACTAGGGCAAACATATTGAAGACGATGTGCATGATTCCGGCCGAGCTTCCTTGTCCGTACACGGGAGCGTGCATGAACATGCTGGTAAGCGGTTGCCAAAGTTTGAAATTATGGTTTTCAGGATAGTAAAGTGAAAACAATTGGTACGCCATATCGCCTACATAGTTGGAGCCGATATAAAAAATAATATTGATAATAAGCAACTGCTTGACAGTTTCGGTCATTCGCATCATAGACTGAATTTTTTATCTAAATCTTCCACGCTCATGGTGATGAACGTAGGTTTTTGAAAAGGTGATACATTAGGTTCTTTGCAGGCAAAGAGGTTGTGTACTAAATTTTCTTGTTCTTTTTCCGTTAAATAGGTTCCTGTTTTCACCGCCAAACTTCGTGCCATAGATTTGGCTATCGTGTCGTTTTGGCAAAAACTACTGTCGGGTATCCCGTCTTGTAGGTCGGACAACAACTCTTCCAAAACAATTGAAATCTCACTTTCCGACACATTGACAGGCAGACCAGAAATCATGATATAATCCTCTTCAAAACCTTCAAACACAAAACCCGTATTTTCGAGTGATGATTTTAGGTCGCCCAGCAATTCGATTTCCGCCGACGAATAAAACAATTGCAGCGGGAATAAAAGTTGTTGACTTGACGCTTGTTGGACCGTCATGTTGGTCAAAAACCCTTCATAAAGCACTCGTTCGTGGGCGCGTTTTTGGTTGATGATCACCATCCCCGACTTGATAGGGCTGACGATGTATTTTTTATGAATTTGGTACGTACGTTTGACTTCTTGTTCGATTTCGTTCTCTTCAAACAAGGAAGACGTCACCGCTTCGTTTTCGTAGGAGTGTTCGGCAAGTTCTTGGCCCGCTTGTTTCAATCCTACATATAAACTCTCCCAGCTTGGTTGGGCTTCCGGTTTTCTATAACTGGAAGAAGACGCAAAATTTGAGGACGAGGCAAACGCTTTGTTGGGTTTCTCCTCCGCAAAGGGATTGTAGTTGCTGTCCACTTGGATGGTGGGATATTCCGCTTCTTTGTTTTGGTATTGGTAGGGTGTATCTAAATTAGGATCCCTCTCAAAATCTAAAACAGGAGAAACGTTAAACTGTCCCAAACTGTGTTTGATTGCCGAGCGCATTATAGCGTATAGAGCATGTTCGTCATCAAATTTGATTTCCGTTTTGGTCGGATGAATATTGATGTCGATGGTATGCGGTGGCACTTGCAGGTAGAGAAAATAGCTGGGTTGGGCTCCATCTTTTAGTAGACCTTCATAGGCTGCCATTACGGCGTGGTGGAGGTAGCCGCTTTTGATGAAGCGGTCGTTTACAAAGAAGAACTGCTCTCCCCTATTTTTCTTGGCGAATTCGGGTTTTCCTATAAACCCTTGCAGGGTTACGATTTCGGTTTCTTCGCTAACTGGAACCAGTTTTTCATTGGTTTTCCCAGCGAATATATTGACGATGCGTTGGCGCAGGTTGGATATCGGCAAATTGAACATCTCACTCCCGTTATGGTACATGGTGAAATGGATGTTGGGGTGCGCCATGGCCACCCTTTGAAATTCGTCAACGATATGGCGTTGCTCTACGGTTTCGGATTTAAGGAAATTGCGTCGGGCGGGTATATTGAAAAATAGATTCTTGATGGCGAAGGACGTTCCTTTAGGCAGAACGGCTGGTTCTTGGGACACGAATTTACTGCCTTCGATGATGATGTGAATGCCTAGTTCCTCTTGCTCCTGTTTGGTTTTCATTTCGACATGGGCAATCGCTGCTATAGAAGCTAAGGCTTCCCCTCGGAATCCTTTGGTATGTAGCGAGAATAAATCTTCGGCTTGACGGATTTTGGAGGTAGCGTGGCGTTCGAAGCACAAACGGGAATCGGTTACGCTCATTCCTTTACCGTTATCGATGACTTGGATTAGGGATTTACCGGCATCTTTGATGATTAGCTTGATGTCGGTTGCTTTGGCATCCACTGCATTTTCAAGTAATTCTTTGACTACTGAGGCAGGGCGTTGTACCACTTCACCGGCGGCAATCTGGTTGGCAACATGATCAGGAAGTAATTGAATTATGCTCGACATTCTATAGTATTCTGTGTTCAGTTAAAAGACTTTGGTAATGAGAAGACCAAAGCAAGCAAATTTAAGGAAAAAGAAGTGTCATTGCTAGTTAATAAATGGCTAAAAAATAATAAACCTATTCAGTAAGGAATAGGTTTATACTTTATAGAAAAATCGAAAAGTTATTAGCTTGTCTTTTTTCTTAAGTCGGCCATCTTAATCGCCGCGATCGCTGCTTCAGTACCTTTGTTACCATGAACCCCTCCGCTACGATCGATGGATTGTTGCTCGTTGTTGTCTGTTAGTAAACAAAAGATTACTGGCACATCGGTTTGCACGTTAAGGTCTTTAATTCCTTGGGTTACTCCTTCGCAAACAAATTCAAAGTGCATAGTTTCCCCTTTAATGACGCAACCGATGGTGATGACTACGTCTACTTCTTGAGTCACAATCATGCGTTGGGCCCCATAAACTAATTCAAAGCTCCCTGGAACATTCCAACGGATAAGATTTTCGGGCAATGCGCCGCAATCTAAAAGAGCTGCTTCTGCGCCGCTGTATAGACCGTCTGTAATATGATCATTCCATTCGGATACCACGATTCCGAAACGGAAGTCTTTGGCATTGGGAAGTTTGCTTTTATCGTAATTGGATAAGTTTTTATTTGCAGTGGCCATAGATTGTCTTTTAAATTAAAAAAGGATTAAAGAGGTTATCTTTAATCCTTTTTAAACTATTATTTACATTGTTATTGTGCTAAACCAATTAACGCATCGATGTTTTGTCCTTCTGGGGTCGTATCGAAATTATCTTTGATATCAGTAAAATATTTAAGAGCATCCGCTTTGTTTCCTAAAACTAAAGCGGTTTTACCTGCTTTCAATAAATATCTAGGTCTTGTAAAATCATTTTGGCTTGCATCTGCAGCTTTGATATAAAAATCAAGTGCTTCTTTTTGTTTGTTTTGTTGCGCATATGCATCACCAATAGCACCTTTAGCAAGTGTACTCAACATAATATCAGTTGAGCTAAACTTCTCTAAGCTAGTAATTGCTTCAGCATATTTTTTAGTATTCAAATAAGCTATCCCAGCATAGTAGTTTGCTAAGTTTCCAGCATCCGTACCAGCATACTCATCGGCAATTTTCACTACACCAAATTTACCTTCAGATCCTTTAAGGACTAAATTGTACAATGAATCTGCTTTAGCACCACCATCTACCGCTTTTTGGAAGTTTTGTTGTGCGACAAACAACTCATTTGCACCATCAATCTGTTTAGGCTCTGCTACAAATTTTTGGTACATTAAATACCCTACTGTTACTACAGCAACAGCTCCTAGGAAACTTAAAATTACCTTTTGGTTTTTAGCTACAAAATCCTCTGCTTTAGAAGCGGTTTGATCAAGCGTATCAAATGCCTTTGCTGTTGCGCTGTCCTTTTCGTCAACATTGATTTGCTCGATATCATCCACAAATGTGTTTACTCCTTTATCTTCTTTTTCTTTTGGTGCTTTATATCCTCTTTTGTTAAAAGTTGCCATCTATTTTTAATTTAGTGTGCGCAAAAATAAAATTTTTATTCAAATTTAAAAGCTATTTTTCTCGATATTTTTGAATAATTTGCACCTCTTTATAGAACTAGGATTGATTTAAAATAAAAATCATCCTATTTTCTCAACTAAAAAAGGACTTTAAGCACTAATTTAAAACAAAAAAGAAATTGTTTTTAAAGCGAATTTCATTACTCAATTATAAAAATTTTTCTGAGGCCACCTTCGAATTGGATTCCAAAATCAATTGTTTTGTGGGGAAAAATGGCATAGGAAAAACGAATATTTTGGATGCTGTATATCATTTAGCTGCTGGTAAAAGTTATTTTAATCCGTTATCCTTACAAAACATTAAACATGGAGAAGAATTTTTCATGATTGATGGTACTTTTGAAAAAGGCGCTAGAACGGAACAAATCATTTGCAGCATCAAAAAAGGGCAAAAAAAAGTACTCAAGCGCAATGGGAAGGTTTATGAAAAATTATCGGACCATATTGGATTTATTCCATTAGTTATCATTTCCCCAGCTGACAGGGATTTAATAATTGAGGGAAGTGAAACCCGACGTAAGTTTGTTGACAGTGTCATTTCCCAATTAGACAGCACTTATTTAACCCAGTTGATTCAGTATCAAAAGATTATTAGTCAGCGTAATGCATTGCTGAAATACTTTGCGTTGAATCGGGTTTTTGACAAGGATACCTTGAGTATTTACGATGCCCAATTGGAAGACCTTGGACAAGCTATTTTTGAGAAGAGAAAACAGTTTCTTGATGATTTCATTCCGATATTCAATCAATACCATCAAAAGATTACGGAATCGACTGACTCGGTACAGCTCGTGTATCAAAGTGATTTATTTGATAAAGATACTTCAACCCTACTAGCGGAAAACCTGAGCAAAGATCGTTTATTGCAATATACTTCTGTGGGTGTTCATAAGGATGATTTATCCTTCGAAATAGACCATTATCCGATAAAGAAATTTGGCTCACAGGGACAACAAAAATCCTTTCTCATTGCATTAAAGCTTGCGCAGTTTGCTTTTTTAAAAAAACAAAGTGGGGAAAAACCAATCTTATTGTTTGACGATGTCTTTGATAAATTGGATGAATTCAGAGTAGGTAAAATCATTGCTATGGTGAATAGTGAAGAGTTTGGACAGTTGTTTATTTCAGACACCCACAGCGAGCGAACTGAAAACATTGTTAAAACTACCCATCAGAGTTATAAAATATTTACTTTGTAGTTTCATCTAAATTTGTATTTTAGCAACAAACAATGCACTATGAAGTTAAAATTTATCCCCCTCTTACTTCTTGGTTTTTTGGTTTTGTGCTGTCAAGCTAAACAAGCAAAAACCTTTGAAAACATGGATGTTGACGCATTTTCAGAAAAGCTGAAGTCGAGTAGAACAGCTCAATTACTCGATGTTAGAACACCCGAAGAATTTAGTACCGATCATATTGAAAACGCAAGTAATCTAAATTGGTACGAACATGACTTTGCAGAAAAAGCAGGAAAATACGATAAAACAAAACCTATTTTTGTGTATTGCAAAGCAGGAAGTAGGAGTTCACAAGCAGCCAGCAAATTGGTTGCCCTTGGTTTTCAGCAAGTATACAATTTAGAGGGAGGACTGATGAAATGGAATGCCGCTCATCATAAGCCTATAGGCCCCATTATAGGGATGCCTGAGGAAGAATATCAAGCGTTGACAAAGTCAAAGGAAATTGTTTTAGTAGATTTTTATGCCGAATGGTGTGGGCCGTGCAGAAAAATGGCACCCTATCTAACTAAAATGGAGCTGGATATAAAAGAAAACATGGCTATTTCACGAATAGACGTTGATAGAAATCCGACCTTAGCAGAACAATTACACATCCAAAGTTTGCCTCTTTTACTACTTTATAAAAATGGCAAAGAAGTTTGGCGTCACGTTGGCTACCTTTCTGAGAACGAATTAAAAAAACAATTTTAATCCTATGATAACCAAAGAAGCACTTCAGTTTCTTGATGAATTGATTGCCAACAACAATACCGAATGGATGCATGCTAATAAAAAGCGGTATGAGAATTACAAAAAAGACTACCACCACTATATTAGGACGCTGTTAGAAGCACTAAAACCTTTGGACCAGAACTTAGAACCCTTAGAAGTAAAAAATTGTACTTTTCGTATTAACCGCGACATTCGGTTTTCCAAAGATAAATCTCCTTATAAAACCAACATGGGGGTTTGGTTTTCTCAAAACAAGTTTAGAAAAAACAGTCCGGGGTATTATATTCATTTTGAAAAGGGAAATTCCTTTATTGCAGGTGGTGTATGGTGTCCTGAACCTGAAGATTTAAAAAAAATCAGAAAAGAAATTGCTTTTTTTTATGATGATTTAGAGGCTATCCTTTCTGAGAAGAATTTTAAAAAAGAATTTGGTTCGCTCGCTAGAGATGAGAGCACTATGTTGAAGAAAGCCCCTAAAGATTTTGACCCTAACCACCCAGCAATTGATTATTTAAAGTTAAAAAGTTTTACTGCATCAGAAAAAATCGAAGATACCTTATTTACTAAGCAGGATTTTAGTAAAATTGCAGCGCAGAAACTAATCGCTCTAAAACCACTAAATGATTTTCTAAACCGTGCTTTAGAAACTGAAGAATAAGTTAGAATGTCAAAAAAAAGAATTTTATTTCTAGGAGAAACCTATAGAGCTGACGCTATCACATGGATGAATGGACTCAAAGAATTTGGCGATTTTGAAATCGTGACTTGGGAACTTCAAAAAAGCAGTATAGGATTTAGCAGGATCAGTAGGTTAATCGAATTATTATGTGCTTTTTTCACCATTAGAAAAATAGCCCGTACTTATAGACCGGATATGGTTATCGCCGAAAGAACTACTAGTTATGGGTTTTTAGCAGCACTAACAGGAGTTAAGCCTGTTGCCATTGCACAGCAAGGAATTACTGATTTGTGGCCCCATAATTCTCCCCTCTATATTTTTAAAAAAATGCTTCAAGACTATGCTTTTAAAAAAGCAGATTTAATTCATGCCTGGGGCGAAGTGATGGCAAACCACATGAAAAAGAGTCGGGTGAATATGTCAAGGGTATTGGTGCTGCCGAAAGGTATCAATTTAGATTTTTTCACCTTTAGTGACAATCAAGATAAAACGCAAATCGAAGCCATCGTAACCAGAGCTTTAGAACCAGAATACCGGCATATCAAAATCATAAAGGCGTTTGCTTTATTGAAGAAAAAGAACATTCCATTTCGCTTAGTGATTGTTGGTGATGGTAGTATGCGTCAGTCATTAGAGAAATTAACTCAAGAATTGAACATCGAAAAAGAAGTCGTTTTTACAGGTCGCCGACCGAATTCTGATATTGCAGCATTATTAAAAGAATCAAACTTTTACATTAGCATGCCCTCCACTGAAGGAGTCTCGGCTTCTTTATTTGAAGCTATGGCTTGTGGATGTTTCCCTATTGTTACTGACTTACCAGGAAATCGAACGTGGATTAAAAATCAGGAAAATGGCATATTAATTCCTCATGGAAGGTTCAAAATTTTAGCAGAGGAGTTACACTATGCTTTTGAACGAAACCTTTGGCGAAAGACTGTTGTAAATAAAAATAGAAAATTTATAGAAGAAAACGCGAATTACACCCAAAACATGAAACAGATTGCTGAAACTTATCACCAATTAATTCTTACCAAGAACAATTGATATGTGCGGAATTAACGGTATAATGAGATTTACTTCCGAAAAAGTTGATGAGAATCTACTTTTAAAAATGCGCGATTCACTTGAGCATAGAGGGCCTGACGATGCTGGCATTTACCTAAATGGCTCTATCGGTTTGGGACACCGTCGATTGTCTATAATTGACACTAGCGCAGCAGGACACCAACCTTTTCTATCCGAAAACAAGCGCTTTATCCTGGTTTTTAATGGAGAGATCTATAATTACAAATCGTTTTATAGCGAATTAAGAAGTAAGGGATTGAACCTTAAAACTGGTTCCGATACGGAGGTATTGATGTTGTTGTTTGAACTTTACGGCATGGACTTCCTTCATCGATTGCAAGGAATGTTTGCTTTTGCGATCTGGGATACTTTGGAAAAAAGGTTGTTCTTGGCTCGTGACCGAATGGGTGTAAAACCATTGTATTATGCATTTTATCAAAACGCTATTTACTTTGCTTCAGAACAAAAGGCATTATTTACAGCCGGCGTTCCTTTAGAAATATCAGAAAATGGATTGGACGAATATTTCTTTAATCGATTTGTTGCAGGAGAAAACACTTTATATAATCGGGTAAAAAAATTGATGCCAGGTCATTTTATGGTACTTGAAGATGATGGCTATACTTCTTATCATCAATGGTGGAGTTTGCAATCAGAGATTCAAGAATTTCCTACTATAAAAAATCCAAAAGCCTGGTTTGAAGAAACCTTTTTTGAATCGGTTAAACTGCGCATGGTTAGTGATGTTCCAGTAGGCGTATTATTGAGTGGTGGTTTGGACTCTTGTTCGATATTATCCTCCTTGTACCACCAGAATTTTAAGGATATCAACACCTTTAACATTGGTTTTGCAGAAGATGAACACAATGAATCCTTTTTAGCCAAAAAAATTACCGAAGAATACCGCTATACTTTTAACAATACGCAATTAAATAACGAGTCGTTATTTCAAAACTTATTAGAATCTACCTATTATCAAGATGAGCCCTTGATGCATTTGAACGAACCTCATCTATTGGCCATATCAAAATTGGCGAAACCTAAAGTAAAAGTGCTTTTATCAGGAGAAGGAGCGGATGAACTTATGGGAGGGTATGTACGATATAAAGCATTGAAGAGTCCGTCTCTATTAAAAGTCGTATCCGGACTGAGTTTGATGAATCGGTTTAACAAAACACCTCGTTACGATAAGCTATTGCGTTATTCTAAAATTGACAATATCGATGATTTAGTGATTTTTAATGGATCTAATGTTTATCCTGATGATATCCAATCGTTTTACGGACGAACAGAAAAGCCATTTAATATCTACCGAAACAAAATCCTGAAAGAAGCGAAAGAATTATATCCCAATAATCCACAAAGACAATCCTTGTATTTCGATCAACACACCTATATGTGTTCGTTACTTGACCGAAATGATCGTTGTACGATGGGAACTTCTATAGAGTGCCGGGAACCTTTTTTGGATTATCGCTTAATTGCTGGATTAGGCACCTTAGAAGATAAGTGGTTGTTTACTGGAAAAAAAGGTAAATTTATCTTGAAGGACACGATGCAAAGTAAGCTTCCTGTTGAAATCATTAACTTTAGAAAAATTGGGTTGAGTGCCCCGTGGTATAATTATTTATTAGAGTATACCGCTTTTAAAGAAGAATTAGACCAATTTATCACTAGTCCAATATTTGAAATGCCTTTTTTAGAAAATTTAGACGCCAAAAAAATAGTTCAGGAATTACGTCAAGGAAATAATAAATTAATGCCCTACATCATGCCTATTTTCATGTTACACATCTGGCATAAAAACTATTTTAAAAAGTTTGTTTA
>JBJONL010000072.1:0-8627 GCA_046051865.1 Bacteroidota bacterium
GCCTTCGCCGTATTCTTATTTTGTCCATAACTTACCGTGAGTAGCAATAAAAAACCTAAAGCAATGTAGTTTGTTTTCATGAAAAGAGGATCTTACGTTTAAATTCGTTGCATCAAACAGCAGCAACGGCTGTTCAAACAAAACTACATAAATATTTTTGGGTAAGGCAAACTTTCCTAAAATCTGCCAATAAAAAAGCCTCTCATTACTGAGAGGCTTTCTTTTAAGTACCCTTCACTATCAAGTTGTCGAACCATTTTATAGTAGATTTAAAACGGTTGCACTACGCCTATATGCTGCTAACAAAAAAGCCACAGTTTCCTGTGGCTCAATTATAACGTAACCAAACTTATTGTAATATAATTTTTTTAATATCCACAATTTGACCTTGTGGATTAATGATTTGAACAAAGTACATTCCAGTGCCACCCCACGTTGCTAGTTGCATAGTGCTGTTGGTTCCAGAAGTTGTTATTGGTGTCGTTGCCACTTCTTGACCCAATGAATTAATAATTTTCAATGTACCACCATTCAAATTGGTGATGTTGTTAAAATTGATGTTGATTTCACTACTGGCAGGATTGGGAGCAATGGTGATATTGTTTGCCCATGTAACAGGGTCATTGAATGATAGCTGCCCAACATTAATAATAAGTGTATCCGTAACGGTAATGTTAGTGATGCATTGATTTGCATTAAAAAGAGTGGTGATTTCTTCTTGGGTTAAAACACGGTTCCAAATACCAATGTCGTCAATAATACCATTAAAAAAAGCACTATTTATTGTTGTATTAGCATCATTAGATTTTCCAAAGTAATTAAATTGACCATCTGTTGAAACTGCCAAGTTTGTTGTGCTAATCAAAATCCCATCAATATAAAATCTAAAAGTATTTGAATCATAAGTTACTACACAATTATGCCAATTATTATCTTTTAAATCAATACCTGTAGTAGGATTAATGTCATAACAACAAGATGTAAAATTACCTCCCATAAAACTCAAAAATCCTTCGTCTAATATTCTAAGATTATATGTAGCACCATTTTGATTAGTTCCAGAACCCGTAGCAATGACCATTCCTCCCGTAGCTGAATTTGTTTTTAACCAAAAAGATGTTGAGCGACTTGTATTTCCTTGAATTGCAATATTCGAAACACTAATAAAGTTTGAAATTCCATCAAAACTATAAGCACTGTTACTATTTCCGAATCTATCAGCTGTAAGTGAAGCCCCATTGTTAGTTCCATTATTGCCATTACCACTTTCATCGTTTGCATTGCCACAAAATGGCCAATACCCAACAAGTCCTTGAGTCAATGAACCGTTAACGTTATTACAAGTATCGCTGTAACTCACACCATTGTACATTGCGGTTATTTCTTGTTGTGAAAGAGCACGATTCCAGATACCGATGTCGTCGATTTTCCCACTCATTGTATTTGCATTATTTAACAAACTATTTATTCCAATTCTGACAGGATTGGTATTTGTTGGGGTGTTACCTGTTTGTGGAAAAGTACTAAATAAAATACCATTTCTATAAAAGTTTACATTTGAGCCATCATATGTAACTGTTAGATTAGTCCATGTATTATTTAAAGTAAAATTTGCTGAACTTGTTGGTTGAGTGTTTGTTGTACCTGCTACTATTAGTCTGATTATATTGTTGCCTGTATCTAAAAGCCATGAATCACTTATGTTTACGGTAGACTTATCAATTAATCTTTGGCTTTTTAAAATGTCATTTGTATTATACCATAACGAAATAGTTAAGTTGTTAGCCAAATTTAGAGATGAACTGTGATTAATAGTTATATAGTTACTTATACCATCAAAACTATATGCACAATTTGCATTTGCATTTCTATCACTTGTCAGTGTCGCTCCATTAACAGTTCCGTTATTACCATTCCCACTTTCATCATTGGCATTACCATTGAATGGCCAATAACCTACAAGACCGTTGGTTGGAACGTATGATGGTACTTGTGCAAATAGTGTTTGGGTAGTTAAAGCGGCACCCACCGCTAATAAAAGTATTATTTTTTTCATTGTATTTCTGATTAAGTAATTAAACCCCAAAAGTATAAAAAATATTTTTGCAAATATATTGATTTTTTGAATATCGGCATATATGCCGATGATGTGCCGCAGTATTAATGGAATTTTGACCTATGTCAGAAGAACAATTAATTCAGCTAGGTCAGTTAATCAACGATAGAGCAAAAGCCAAGTTTAGCAACAATTTGGAGTTTGCATCTGCTTGTGATATTGACGAGAAAAGCATCCGTAGAATTCTTAATGGCAAACAAAACTTCTCGATTAACATCTTCTCAAAAATTTGTTCCGCATTGGGTGTTAAGATGTCGGAACTACTATCAGAAATCGATTTATAGGCCTTATAATAGGTGCTATATGTTCCTGTAACATATCTATTGCACCCGTAAAACTTAGGTGCCCCCTACCCATATAAACTAGGCCGCTGGGTACTCCACCCCCGTACCTAGGCTTAAAGTAAGCATTATTTTCTTGCATTTGTTTTTTGTTATCGCCCTCACAAAAAAATGTACACAAAACCACTCTCCCATATACATGATATGGTAAACGTATCGCTGCCCAAAAATTAACGGGTTCTATAAGGTGTGTCACTTTGGAACGCAATAAATACCACTCAAAAAAAATATTTTTTAGGAAAATGTGCCAAAATTTGGCTCTTTTAGATTTTAGCTAATATTTATTTACAGAAGCACCTATGACCCACCTTGTATGGGCATCCTGTGTCTGATAATAACGAAATACTAAAAAATTTAAAGATGAAGTACGAGAACTTAAAAGAATTTATAGTCACTACAAAAAGTAGCAAAAGCACTATATACAGATTTTACCGAAAAAATGAAGACTTGTTTATTGAAACAAAACTAAAGAGTAACAAACGAATGTTTCCATGTGACCACGCTAGGTACTTTGACAGCGAAAAAATGCATGATGAAAATAAATTGCTAAGACAACAAAACAGCAGCATGAAGAACTTAATCAACTGCCTTATGGATAGGAAAAGTTTACCATCAATGCTGTGGGCATTTGATTGGAGTTTCTTTTATACGGTGGCGTATAAGGCTGAAAGAACTAAAATAAGCTGCTTCAAACAAATGAACGGGCTCTATGAGCACCTTAACTCTAAATATGGTGATATTACCGCTATTCGATTGTTCTTCACTACGGAACCATTTGACAACAGAAAAGGCTATCATAACCACTTTGTGCTGCATATAGCCAACAAAAAACTACATATTGAGGTTATGGAAGAAATCCGAACCTACTTTAGCTATGATAGAGTTGAGGCGGCACCATACGACAAATACCAAGCGGGGTTGTTCTATGCATCTAAAGGTGGTCTAGTTGGCGAAGACTGGGACATATTAGGCAATAACTTAAAACAGGACGGAATAGATTATGCGAATAAAGGTAACTAAAAGGCAGTTTAAACTTATGTTAGATAATATTGATATTATAGGCGTCAAAGGTCTAGGACTTAAAATGGACGTTAGAACACTGCGATACGTTTTAGACATAAAGCCATAAACACGCATACTAACGCACTCAAAAGAACGAATCCAGGAAAACCTGGATTTTTCTTTTTTATGTCAGAAATGCCTGGTATTTTTGTGGTGTAATAAAACACAAACGGTCATTTAAGATTTATTACACCTAAATTTTAAGATATGAAAAAGTACATCGCCTATTACAGAGTTAGCAGAAAAGAGCAAGGAATTAGCGGATTAGGTTTGTCCGCACAAAGAACATCGGTTACAGCGTATGCAAAAGCTCAAGACGCTATTATTATTGAAGAATATACAGAAATCGAAACTGGAACCAACAAACGTGAACGCATAGAAATCCATAACGCTATCGCTAGAGCTAAACAAGAAAGTGCGGTTCTTATTATTGCGAAGCTAGACCGTTTAGCAAGGAACGTTAGCTTCGTGAGTTCTCTGATGGATGCGGGTATAGAGTTTGTTGCAGTAGATATGCCAACCGCTAACAACTTCACCATACACATTTTTAGTGCACTAGCGGAACAAGAGGCTAAACTTATCAGCTCAAGAACCAAACTAGCTTTAGCAGAGCTCAAAAGCAGCGGTGTGGCACTCGGAACTCCGAAGAACCTAGACAGTGCTGCTAGAGCTAAAGGTGTACAAAGAATCAGAGAGAACGCCACCAACAACGACAGGAACCGTCAAGCTCAATCGGTTATCATAAGTTGTAAAGAAAAAGGAATGAGCTACCGACAAATAGCTGAATATCTGAATCAACTAAACTTTAAGACACGCTATGGCAATGAATTTATGGCACCAACAGTGCATCAACTATACACAAGAACTCTATTACAATCAGCTTAATACAAAATAAATGCTGATGAAAAGTTGCAACATTAACAACAAAATCGTATATTTGCGTATAGTTGGATTAAAAAGGATAAAACCGATACCGTATCGGCACTTTTGAAACAATTTACTCAAGAATCGGTTGAGGGCAGTCCTAAACTGCGAAGTCGTATAAACCAAACACCACTTTGTTCTTAAAAAGTGGTTTCAGCAAAAAATTATCGTAGGCCTTAAAAGCCAAAAGTGTTCATAGATTTATCTATGGTCAACTTCTATTTATCTAATTCAAGTTATGAGGGCGAATTGGACAGGACGTATACGTCAAAAAAATAACGATAAAAACCCAGCGTCACATAAAAATTAGGGAGTGACGACTGCTGTGAAATGCTATCAAAAACAGAATGTAAAAAAATTCTAAACAAAAGAGGTGTTCATTATGAAGACCATGAAATTGAACTAGTACGTAATGTACTCTATAAAGTGGCTGAAACATGCCGATTAAAAATAACACAAACTAAAACAACAACAAATGAACAACAACAAACAACAAACTAATGTAATACTGTATTGCCGAGTAAGTACGGATGAACAGGCAGAAAAAGGATTCAGCCTTAACTATCAAGAGGAATCTTTAAAAAGATACTGTGATAGAATGGGTTATAATGTAGTTAAAATTTACAGAGAAGACCATTCAGCTAAAAACTTTAAAAGACCGCAATGGAGCCAACTAAAAGCTTACACCAAGTCAAATAAAAAAACCGTAGACAAAGTGCTTTTTACAAAATGGGACAGGTTCTCAAGAAATGTGGAACAAGCATTAACAATGCTCCGAGAATTTGACGCTATTGGTATTGAACTAAATTCAAGCGAACAAAATCTTGACATGACAAACTGCGACAACAAAATGGTGCTAGCTATCTACCTTACGGCAGGAGAAGTAGAACGAGATAAAATTTCAAGTCGCTCTATTTTAGGTACCTACCAAGCAAAATGTGAGGGCTACTACGCCTGTAGAGCTCCGTTTGGATATAGCAGTCAAAGAGGTGGTAAAAATGCCGAAAGAGGGCTTTCAAAAGGCAAGAGAACGAAACTTGTGCCGAATGAAAATGCACATTATGTTACGGAAGCATTTAAAGCTGTAGCAACGGGTTTAGAACCCGCAGAAGTAGTTAGAAAAAGATTGAATAGAAAAGGAATGAAGTTAGAAAAAAGCTCGTTTAATCTAATGCTAAAAAACATCGTCTATGCGGGTAAAATAGAAGTACCCGAATATAAAAAAGAAGCCGCTATGCTAATAGATGGTGTGCATGAACCGTTAATTGATTTAGATACATTCTTAAAAGTACAGGACGTATTTAGAAATAAACGGTGGAAAGGCTTAAAAACAGGTCAAAAGATTGAAGATTTTGTGTTGCGTGAATTTCTTATCTGCGAATGTTGTGGTCGCCAAATCACTGGCAGCTATTCTAAAGGCAGAACTAAAAAATACGGATACTACCATTGTCGTGGTAATTGCAAGACGAGAGTGGCAAAAGAAACAGCGGAAAATAATGTGGCTAGTTTATTGAGCAACTTGCAAATAAACCCAAACGTTAAAGAGCTATTTATTGCTGTTCTAAAAGACTCTGATGCACTAGTCAACGAAGACAAAGCAACAGAACTAAAAAAGAAAACCGAACGCAGAAACACATTAGAAGAGCAGCTTAATTCAGCTGATGATATGCTATTGACTGGTAAACTAAACACCGAAAGATACAACAGCATCGTTGATAGATACAGTTCAGAACTTAGAGCGTTAAATTTGGAAATAGAAGCATTAAAATCGAATGAAGATTCGCTTTTTGAGTTCATTGACGCTAGCGTAGAACTCCTATCAAATTTAGACAAGTTGTTTATTGAAAGCGGCTATGACGGTAAAAAAATCATAGCAGGTTCAATCTTTAGTGATAAGTTAATTTTTGGTAATGAATGTTGTCGAACCACAAAAGTTAATGAAGTGATTGAGGTTCTGAATAGAAATAGCAAGGGTTTGGAAGGTCGTAAAAATGGAAAAGCTGTCAAAAATGACAGCCTTTCCGTTAAAGTACCCGGAGTGGGAATCGAACCCACACACCTAAGTACACGAGTTTGAGTCGTGCGCGTCTACCAATTCCGCCATCCGGGCTAAGGATTCATGATGTGACCACCACGAGGGACATTGATGTTTATCAATTTGTGGGTGCAAATGTAAATAAATTTTCTTCATAGCATCAAAAAAATAGTTAAAAATATCCTTTCACACTCGGATTTAATTTCTATTTTTGCACCGCGTTATCGCAACACACAACTAACTAACTACACCCGAGGGGTTTATAATCCGGCTGATTTAATCCATGGATGACGTCAAATGGTAGGGACTCTAACGGCAAAAACAACAAAGTACAATGTCGCATTTAGAACCAGAAGCAAAGATATTTGCGTGTTCGCAAAGCGTCCATCTAGCCGAACAGATTGCCGAAAAGTATGGCGTTCCGCTAGGTAAAGTTACGTTCTCACAATATAGTGATGGTGAATTTCAGCCTTCGTTTGAAGAGTCTATAAGAGGTTTACGCGTTTTTATTGTCTGTTCCACTTTCCCAAGTGCCGACAATTTAATGGAGTTATTGTTAATGATTGATGCTGCTAAAAGAGCCTCAGCAAGACACATTACTCCCGTAATACCCTACTTTGGCTGGGCAAGACAAGACCGAAAAGACAAACCAAGGGTGCCAATTGGAGCCAAACTAGTAGCCAAGTTATTGGAAACTGCTGGAGCAACTCGAATTATGACGATGGATTTGCATGCCGATCAAATACAGGGGTTCTTCGAGAAACCTGTAGATCATTTGTTTGCATCGACCATATTCCTCCCTTATGTGAAGAGTTTAAATTTAGAGAATTTAACCATCGCATCCCCAGATATGGGCGGGTCTAAAAGAGCCTATGCTTACTCTAAATTCTTAGAGTCTGACGTAGTCATCTGTTACAAGCAACGTAAAGTGGCCAATGTAATAGACACCATGGAACTGATTGGAGAAGTAAAAGGCAGAAATGTGATTCTAGTAGACGATATGATCGACACCGGAGGAACACTAGCCAAAGCCGCCGACCTAATGATTGAAAAAGGGGCGTTAAGTGTAAGAGCCATTTGTACGCATGCCATCCTTTCGGGAGAAGCATACGAGAAAATAGAGAATTCTAAATTGTTAGAATTAATTGTGACCGATTCTATTCCGTTAAAGAAAGAATCTAAGAAAATAAGAGTCGTGAGTTGTGCACCTCTTTTTGCTGAAGTAATGAACATGGTACAACACAACACTTCCATCAGCGGGAAGTTTTTAATGTGACCGAGCGTTAAAAAATAGTCCAGCGGACTGTTTTAGTGAAGGGGCAAGGTGGCGCGCTGGCGGAGAAAGGCATGAAAACTTCACAAGATTAAAATTTTTGAAGTTTAGCTGAAAATTGCGTTAAGGATTGCAGCAAGTACCGTGTACTGCGGAAAGCCTGACCCGAAGGGGGACGCCCAAATAAGTATTTTTATTATTAACTATATATTTTTACAATGAAATCGATTACGATTAAAGGACAAGAAAGAGAAAGCGTAGGAAAAAAAGCTACCAAAGCCCTACGTGATGCTGGAATGGTCCCTTGCGTTATTTACGGAGGAACTCAACCAGTACATTTTGCAGCAGAAGAAAAAGCATTCAAAGGCTTGGTTTACACTCCAAACGCACACACCGTTGTAGTTGATTTGGCTGGAAAAACTAGCAATGTAATTCTTCAAGACATTCAGTTTCACCCCGTATCAGACAAGATTTTACACATCGACTTCTTCCAATTAAATGATAGCAAAGAGATCACTATGGAAGTTCCTGTGAAAATCGTGGGTACTTCTCCAGGGGTGCTATTAGGAGGTGACTTACGTCTTAACCAAAGAAGATTAAAAGTGAAAGCGTTGCCTAAAAATCTTCCTGATTTTGTGGAGGCTAACATTTCTGAATTGCAAATGGGTAACAAATTATATGTTACTAAATTAGAAGCTAAAAACTTCAAATTGATGCACCCAGACAACACTGTGGTTTGTCAAGTGAAGATTTCACGTGCTGCAATGAAAGCCGCTCAAGAAGCAGCAAAAGCAGCAAAAGCTCCAGCAAAAGGAAAGAAAAAATAATCTATTTCCAAGGAATACAGAAAGCCTCGTTGAAAAACGGGGCTTTTTT